>NZ_JAUSTB010000002.1:0-485602 GCF_030812615.1 Pseudarthrobacter niigatensis
TGAGTTGGGGCGGGAGGGGATGGGGGGTTGGTGGGTTGGGGCGGGAGGTGATGGGGCGTTGGTGCGTTGGGGCGGGAGGTGATGGGGCGTTGGTGAGTTGGGGCGGGAGGTGATGGGGCGTTGGTGAGTTGGGGCGGGAGGTGATGGGGCGTTGGTGAGTTGGGGCGGGAGGTGATGGGGCGTTGGTGCGTTGGGGCGGGAGGTGATGGGGCGTTGGTGCGTTGGGGCGGGAGGTGATGGGGCGTTGGTGCGTTGGGGCGGGAGGTGATGGGGCGTTGGCGCGTTGGGGCGGGAGGTGATGGGGCGTTGGTGCGTTGGGGCGGGAGGTGATCGGGCGTTGGTGAATTGGGGTCGGAAGGTGATGGGGCGTGGGGTTAGGTGAGGCCCACTGGATTCCCGTCCGCGTCAACGTCCATGCGCAGCGCAGCCGGGACGGCAGGGAGGCCAGGCATGGTCATAACGGCCCCGGTGAGGGCCACTATGAACCCGGCGCCGGTCTTGGGCAGCAGGTCGCGGACGTGGATGGTAAACCCCTTGGGGGCGCCCAGCCGGGAGGCATCGTCAGTGAACGAGTACTGGGTCTTGGCCATGCACACGGGCAGCGAACTCCAGCCGTTCCGCTCAATGTCGGCAAGCCGCTTCAACGCGGGCACGGAGAAGTCCACGCCGTCGGCGCCATAGATTTCCTGGACGATGGTCCTGATCTTGTCCTCAACCGACAGCCCCAGCGAATAGAGGTGCCGGAAACTGTTGGGGCCGGCCACTGCCCCGGCGACCAGGGCAGCCAGTTCATCACCGCCGTCCCCGCCACCGCCCCGGCCCCACACGTCTGCGACGGCCGCCGGGACACCTTCGGCCGCGCACCAGGCAAGCAGCCAGTCGAGCTCCTCTGCGGAATCGGACGAGAACCGGTTGATGGCAACCACGGGCGTGACGCCGAACTTCTCTACGTTGTGGATGTGTCGCTGGAGGTTCACCACACCTGCTTCCAGCGCCGCCAGGTCCGGCTGGGTCAGCCGGGCCTTGGCTACGCCGCCCTGCATCTTCAAGGCGCGGACGGTTGCCACCACCACGACGGCGGAGGGTGCCAGGCCGCCGATCCGGGCCTTGATGTCCATGAACTTCTC
Source organism: Pseudarthrobacter niigatensis (assembly GCF_030812615.1). NCBI lineage: Bacteria > Bacillati > Actinomycetota > Actinomycetes > Micrococcales > Micrococcaceae > Pseudarthrobacter > Pseudarthrobacter niigatensis. The sequence continues at coordinate 1,128 of NZ_JAUSTB010000002.1, forward strand.
TGCCCCGAGGTCTGCGCCGAATCCCGCCTCGGTCACCACGATATCCGCCAGGCGCCGGGCGGTCTGCGTGGCAATGAGCGAATTGCAGCCGTGCGCGATGTTGGCGAACGGGCCGCCGTGCACCAGCGCCGGGGTACCGGCAATGGTCTGCACGAGGTTCGGTTTGATGGCTTCCTTCAGCAGCAGGGTCAGGGCGCCCTGGACGCCCAAATCGGCTACGGTGACAGGTGTCCGGTCATAGGTGTACCCGAAGGTGATCCGGCCCAGGCGCTCGCGAAGGTCGGTGATGTCCGTCGCCAGGCAGAAGACGGCCATGATCTCTGATGCCACGGTGATGTCGAAGCCGTCCTGCCGGGGCACGCCCTGGGAGGGGCCACCCAGGCCGATCACTATCTCCCGCAGGGCGCGGTCGTTCATGTCCAGCACCCGCTTGAAGGTCATCCTGCGCGGATCGATGTTCAACGTATTGCCCTGGTAGATGTGGTTGTCCACCAAGGCCATCAGGGCGTTATTGGCGGACGTGATGGCGTGAAAGTCGCCCGTGAAGTGCAGGTTGATCTCGTCCATGGGCAGCACCTGGGAGTAGCCGCCGCCGGTGGCGCCACCCTTCATGCCCAGCACGGGGCCCAGGGACGGTTCCCGCAGGGCGATCATGACTTTGTGGCCGGCCCGGGCCAGCGAGTCTGCCAGGCCAACGGTGGTGGTGGACTTTCCCTCGCCGGCCGGGGTGGGAGACATCGCCGAAACCAGCACCACCTTCCCGGCCGGCGGGGGCGCGTCGAGGCGTGTGGGGTCGATCTTCCCCTTGTAGCGGCCGTACTGTTCCAGTGCGTCAGGGTTGATTCCTGCGGCCGCCGCGATCTCCTCGATGGGCCGGATTCGCGCAGCGCGGGCTATCTCAAGATCAGATGGGAGAGTAGACATCCTTGTCCTTTCCTGCACCGGCCGGCGCCGGATACCTGCCCCTAAGCTAACAGCACGCAGCCCCAACGGCACGCGGTTCCGACGTCACCACGGAAAAGGGCTTCAGGACGCGGGAACCGCCGGGGCCAGGCGGCGGCCCACGAAGTTGTCGACGGCGGCATGGTAGCTTTCCAGCGTGATGGCGGCAGTGCGCTGCCAGCCGGAGTTCTGGGCCCGGATGGCAGCGGCCCGGCCCAGGTCCTCACGGGTGGCGGGGTCGTCGTACAGGGCCTCCAAGGCATCGGCCCAGTCGGCTGCGTGGTGGCCGTCCACCAGGAGCCCGGTCCGGCCGTGGAAGATGGCACGGGACAGGCCGCCAACCCGGGTGGCCACCACAGGCGTGCCGCAGGCCTGGGCCTCGAGTGCCACGAGCCCGAAGGATTCGCTGAAGGAAGGCATCACCACAACGTCGGCCGCGCGGAACCAGGACGCCAGCTCAGGGGCCTTCACCGGCGGAAGCTGCGTGACGACGTCGTCCATTCCCGCCTCCGCCACCAGGCAGCGGAGGTTGAACTCCTTGTTGCCGCTCAAAGCGCCCAGGATGGTGACGCGCAGGTCAATGTCCGGGCGGCGTTTGCGCAGCAGCGCCGCGGCCTTGACCAGGACCTGGGGGCCTTTCAGGCGCTGGATGCGGCCGGCGAAAACCAAGTGGAACGTCTCCGGGCTGACGCCGTGCCCGGCCCTGGACCGTGCCCGGAAGGCGGGAGTGAACGTGGCGAGGTCCACGCCGGGCGGGGCGATGTCGATGCGGTCGTAGGTGGCGCCGTAGTGGGAGACGAGTTCGGCGGCCTCAGAGCTGGTGTTGGCGATGAGCCTGGCCGCGCCGTCCACGATGCGGTGCTCGCCCAGTTCGCGGCGCCGGGGCTCAGGCTGCTCACCGGATTCCAGCAGCAGGTTCTTGACCTTGGCCATGGTGTGCATGGTGTGCACCAGCGGCACGCCCCACAGCTCGGACAGCTCCAGCCCGGCGATCCCGGACACCCAGTAGTGGGAGTGGATGACGTCGTACCGGCCGTGCGGCTGGCGGCGCCGGATCTGCTCGATTTCCGCGACCATGGCGTGGAGCAGCCCGGGCAGCTCCTCCTTGGGGATCTTCCGCGGCGGGCCGGCCAAGACGTTGTGAACGCACACCCCGGGGTCGGGATGCTCGACGGCGGCCTGGTCGGCTGAGGTGGCGCGCGTGAAGATCTCCACCTCCACACCTGCCTCGGCCAGCGCCGAGGCCAGCTCACGGATGTAGACGTTCATTCCGCCAGCATCACCGGAGCCCGGCTGTTCCATGGGGGAGGTGTGGAGGGAAAGCAAAGCGACCCTGCGGATCAGTGCCACGGGACCTCCTTCCGGCCGCCGGCGCGTGTCAGGGGTGCCGGCTCAGTGCACATCCGATAAAACATTACTCCTTCCCCTAACGCCCGCCGCCCTCCCACATCTTCCCCAGATCCGGAAACGCCCGCTCGTACCCGGCCATCAGCTTCACGGCCAGGTCCGCCGAATCCACCAGCGGGTGCCGGGCAAAGGCTTCGACGGCCGCCTCCCTGTTGCCGGCGCCCGCAGCCACGACAACGAGCCGCTCCACCTCCTTGACCCGCAGGAGCAGGCCCAGCTGCGGTTCCGCCGGGGTTTGCTGGGGCAGCGGGACGGCGCCGGCCTCGGTGACAGTGCAGGGGACCTCGACGACGGCGTCCGCCGGCAGGCCGGGAATGGCAGGTTGGGGCGGGGACGGGGTAGCACCGGCGCGCCCGGGTGCCGGGGCCGCCGGCAAGGCGTTCACAGTGTTGAGGACCAGTTGCGTGCCTCCGCCGCCGGCGAGGGCGCGCATGGCGGCGAGGGCAACACGCTCATAGCCGCCGCCGGCGAGGTCTTCCTCGCTCCGGCGCTCGCCGGCACCCCGGGCTTCGGCCAGGTATCCCTCTTCCCTGGACCGGCGCGCTGCCTCCCACAGCCGGTAGGCGTCCGGGCCGGCCGCGGCAAGCCGGGGATACAGCTCCTGCTGCTGGCTGTGGATCGTCTGCCCGCGCGTGCCCGCCATGGCCTGCATTGCCTGCCGGGCGGCCTCGCCCTGGTAGTAGTAATACAGGTACTCGTTGGGGAGCAGGCCCAGCCCGGCAAGGAACGGCTGCGGGAACAGCCGGCCCTCCTCGAAGGACTGCAGCGCCGCGGCGTCCGCCAGAAGGCCTGGGAGCAAATCCCTTCCGCCGGACTCCAGCCGGTACAACCAGCCCAGGTGGTTCAGCCCGTAGTACCCCACGCCGTCGAGCCGTCCCGCCGGCAAGGCCACACCGGCAGCCCGCGCCGCCCGCTGCACCAGGCCGCCCGCCGAGTCGCAGATCCCAATGACCCGGTTCCCCAGGACGGGGCGCAGCGCCTCGGTGACCATCCCGGCCGGATTGGTGAAGTTGACCAGCCATGCGCCCGGGCAGCGCTCGCGCATCAGCCGGGCAAGGTCCACCATGTGCGGGATGGTCCGCAAAGCGTAGGAGATCCCGCCCGCCCCCGTGGTTTCCTGGCCCAGCAGCCCGAGGTCCTGCGCCACTTTTTCATCTGCCACGCGGCCTGCCGTCCCACCGGGCCGGATCGCGGCGAACACCATGGAGGTTCCGGGGAGGGCCGCGGAAAGATCGGTGGTGGCATCCACCTGAAGGTGCGCACCTTGTCCTGTGGGCATACTGCGCAGCACAGCGGTGACGGCGTCAAGGCGGGCGGGATCGACGTCGTGCAGCACCAACTCCGTGACCAGCCCGGAAAAGGGCCCGGACACCAACGCCCGGTATATCAACGGCACCCGGAAACCCCCGCCGCCGGCAATCAGAAGCCGCATGGATGCAGTCTAGGACCAGCCTCCGACACCCTGTCCAGGCCGCTTCCTAAGCCCCTACCGGAGCCCCTGCCCCACGGCGTATCCTGCGCTCATGGACGCCACGCCAGCCCGCCGCTTCGATCCGCTGGCCGCTGTCCGCTCGCCGGCGGAACCTGGATTCGACCTGCTGCTGGCCGGGACCGTCTTCCAGGACATCATCTTCACCGGCCTGCCGCACGGGCCCGAACCCGGCACGGAAATCTGGAGCGACGGCATGGGCAGCTGTCCCGGCGGGGTGGCCAACCAGGCCATCGCCGCGGCGCGGCTGGGGCTGCGGACCGGGCTGGCGGCGGCGTTTGGGGACGACGGCTACGGTGACTTCAACTGGAAGATCCTCTCCAGCCAGGAACACGTGGACCTCAGCCTCTCCCGCCGCGTCCCGGGCTGGCACTCGCCGGTCACCGTCTCCCTCTGCGTGGACCAGGACCGCTCCATGGTCACCCACGGCCACTCTGCACCGGTGACCAACTCCGAGCTGATCGGAAGCCCGCCCCAGGCGCTCGCCGGCATCGCGGAGGTCGGCATGGAAATTGAACCGTGGGCCCGGGCAGCCCACGGCGCAGGAGTTCGCCTGTTCGGGGACGTCGGATGGGATCCCAGCGGGGAGTGGGCGCCGGTGCGGCTGGAAAACCTGCAGTACTTCTACGCCTTCCTGCCCAACCAGCGCGAGGCCATGGCATTCACCGGCAAGGACAATCCGTGGAGTGCCCTCTACGCTCTGGCGGACCGCGTGCCCGTGGCGGTGGTGACCCTGGGCGCGCAGGGCGCCATGGCCGTGGACTCGGAAACCGGGGAAGAGGAATGGGTCCCGTCGCTTCCGGTCAAGGCGCACGATCCCACCGGAGCAGGCGACTGCTTCGACGCGGCGTTCATCGTGGGTACCCTGGCCGGCTGGCCGCTGGGGGACAGGCTGCGTTTCGCCAACCTGTGCGCCTCGCTGGCTGTGCAGGAGGTTGGCGGATCGCTGGCCGCCCCTGGCTGGGGGGACATCGCCGACTGGTGGAAGCGCGCCAACGCCCGCCCGGAACGGCAGATGAGCCAGTGGCTGCGCCGCTTCGGATTCCTCGCGGAAATCATCGAGGACGTCCCCCTCGCCGCCCAGCGCCGCGCGGCCGCCACCATCGCGCACCTATCCGACGCCTGAGGAGCGCCGGACGCCCGATTATTCGGCGCGAAGTGCCCGCACTAGAATCAGTTAGGTGACCTACCCCGCAACAACCGGTGAATTCAGCGCTGCCTCCGGGCCGGACCCCCACCATGAGCGGTCCGCCGTGATCGACCTGGAGGCCATCCGGCACAACGTCCGCCGGCTTGCCGCCGCCGCTTCCCCCGCGAAAGTCATGGCCGTGGTCAAGGCAGATGCTTACGGGCACGGCGCCGTCCCCGTGGCCCGTGCAGCCCTGCAGGCAGGCGCGTCCTGGCTGGGCGTGGCGCACATTTCCGAGGCCCTCGCGCTCCGCGCCGCCGGCATCGATGCGCCCCTGCTCGCCTGGCTGCATACCGCCGACAGCAACTTCGGCGCCGCCGTGGCTGCCGGCGTCGACATTGGCTGCTCCGGGTGGGAGCTGGAACGCATCGTTGCTGCGGCCCGTGAGCAGGAACGCCCCGCCCGGATCCACCTGAAGGTGGACACGGGGCTCGGCCGCAACGGCGCCACCCCGGAAGCCTGGGACCGCCTGGTGGGGGAGGCCGTGGAGTACCAGGACCAGGGACTGCTGCGCGTGGTGGGCATCTTCTCCCACCTCGCCGTGGCTGATGAGCCGGAGCGGCCCGAAACCGATGAGCAAGTGGCCGCATTCCGGGAGGCCCTTGCCATTGCCGAGGACGCGGGCGTGGACCCCGAGGTCCGGCACCTGGCCAACACCCCCGCCACCCTTTCCCGCCCGGACACCCACTTCGACATGGTCCGCGTGGGCCTGGGCATTTACGGGCTTTCACCGTTCGACGGGACGACCTCCGCCGAGCTCGGCCTCCGGCCCGCCATGACGCTGCGCACACTGGTGTCGCAGTGCAAGGAGGTGCCCGCGGGACAGGGCGTCTCCTACGGCCTCCACTACCGCACCCGGGAAGCGAGCACCCTGGCACTGATCCCACTGGGCTATGCCGACGGCGTCCCGCGCGTGGCCACCGGCGGCCCCGTCCGGGTGGCCGGGAAGACCTATCCCGTGGTGGGGCGGATCGCCATGGACCAGATGGTCATCGACCTCGGTGCCGAGGCATCCGGGGCGGCGCTGCAGGGCGCGGAAGCGGAACTGTTCGGGAACGGTGCCGACGGCGGACCCACCGTTGACGAATGGGCGCGCGCCGCCGGGACCATCAACTACGAGGTGGTGACCAGGATCAGTCCGCGCGTACCCCGCCGCTTCATCAACGAGGACGAATCCGCTGGCAGCGGCCAGGCCATGGCCGGCGCGCCCAGCAAGGCCGGAGCGGCATGAGCGCGCCGGACGAACTGACCGCCAACTGGGAAAAGACCTTCACGGCGACGACGGCGGAACAGACCCACGCGTTCGGCGCCCGTTTGGCGGAGGTGCTGCAGGCCGGGGACCTGCTGGTGCTGTCCGGCGAGCTGGGTGCCGGGAAAACCACCTTCACCCAAGGTCTGGGCGAAGGCCTGGGCGTCCGCCCGGGCATCATCTCGCCGACGTTCGTCCTGGTCCGGATCCACCCCAACCTGCCGGACGGCCCCCGCCCGGGCGGCCCGGACCTGGTGCACGTGGACGCCTACCGCCTGGGGTCGGCGGCGGAAATTGACGACATCGACCTCGAAAACACCATGGATTCATCGGTGACGGTGGTCGAGTGGGGACATGAGCGCGTGGAGCACCTGAGCGACAGCCGGCTCGAAATCGACCTGCACCGTGCCATCGGGCTCGGGGCCACCCCGGCGGCCACCCCAGGAAGCCTGGACTTCGACGCCGAAGACACCGACGAGCCCCGGACCATCGTCGTGCGTGGCTACGGTCCCCGCTGGGTGAACTTCCCCGCACTGGCCGGACCGGATGGGGGAGCGGCATGCTGATCCTCGCCATTGACACGTCGGCCGTGGCCAGCGCAGCGCTGGTCACCGACGATGCCCCCGAAAGCGTGCTGGCCAGCTTTGCCACGGAGGACACCCGGAGCCATGCCGAGGTGCTTGCCCCCGGAATCCACGCCATGCTGGCGTCCGCGGGCGTGACCGGGCAGGATGTGGACGCCCTGGCAGTGGGGGTTGGTCCTGGTCCGTTCACCGGGCTTCGCTCCGGCATCGCCACCGCCCGCACCTTGGCCTTTGTGTGGGGAAAGCCGCTGCACGGACTGGTGAGCCTGGACGCGATGGCCCTGGAAGTTGCCGAGTCCACCGCCGCCGTCGCCGAGTTCCTGGTGGTGACCGATGCCCGCCGCAAAGAGGTCTACTGGGCCCGGTACAGCTTGGCTGACGGACAGCTGCCCGTGTTGGAGGACGGCCCCCACGTCGGGTTCGCGTCTGACCTCCCGGACCTGCCTGCTTTCGGCGCCGGCGCGGGACTCTACGCCGATGTGCTCCGGGCCCATCCGGATTTCGCCGCGGAGCAACCGGATGCCCTCTATCTCGGCCAGTTCGCCCTGGCCCGGCTGGCGTCGGGACACACCCTGCTGGACTCCACCCCCCTGTACCTGCGCGAATCCGATGCCCAGGTGCCCGGACCACGGAAGCGGGCATTGTGAGCACCACCCCGGACCCGCGCGCGGCTGACGTCACCGTCCGCGACATGACGCTGGACGATATTCCCGCCGTCGGCGCACTGGAACACAAGCTCTTCCCCATTGACGCGTGGCCTGTCCAGATGTTCCTGGACGAACTTTCCCAGCCGGAGACCCGGCGCTACCTGGTGGCGGAGACCACGGGTGGCATCGTGGGCTACGCCGGGCTGATGTGCATCGAGCCCATCGCTGACGTCCAGACCATCGCCGTCGTCCCCGAGCACGAGGGGCGCGGCATCGGCAGCACGCTCCTCACGCAGCTGATCGACGAGGCCCGGCACCGCGGCGCCGCTGACGTCCTTCTTGAGGTCCGGGCCGACAACCCTCGGGCACAACAGCTCTACGTGCGGTTCGGCTTCGAACAGATCCACATCCGCCCCCGGTATTACCGCGACGGCGTGGACGCCCTCATCATGCGGCTCCAGCTGGCCGCGCCTGAAACTGACGGACACGAAGCAACGGAAGCAGGCCAGGCATGAACCGTACGCAGCCCCTGGTGCTGGGCATCGAATCGTCCTGCGACGAAACCGGCGTGGGCATCGTGCGTGGCACCACCCTCCTGACGAATACGGTCTCTTCCTCCATGGACGAGCACGTCCGTTTCGGCGGAGTCATCCCCGAGATCGCCTCCCGGGCCCACCTCGATGCTTTCGTTCCCACCCTCGAACAGGCCCTGGCCGACGCCGGCGTGACCCTGGACGAGGTGGATGCCATCGCCGTAACCTCCGGACCTGGGCTTGCCGGCGCGCTGATGGTGGGCGTGTGCGCCGCCAAGGCGCTCGCCGTGGCCACCGGAAAACCCCTGTTCGCCATCAACCACCTGGTGGCGCACGTTGGCGTCGGACTCCTGGACGACCGTGCCACCGGCCGCAGGCAGGAGCTGCCGGAGAACCTCGGAGCCCTGCTGGTTTCCGGCGGCCACACCGAAATCCTGCGGATCAACAGCATCACCAGCGACGTGCAGCTCCTGGGCTCCACCATCGACGACGCCGCAGGCGAGGCCTACGACAAGGTGGCGCGCATCCTGGGCCTGGGCTACCCCGGGGGACCGGCCATCGACAAGGTGGCCCGCACCGGCAATCCCAAGGCGATCCGCTTCCCCCGGGGCCTCAGCCAGCCGAAATATATGGGCACGGCCGATGAACCCGGCCCGCACCGGTACGACTGGTCCTTCAGCGGACTCAAGACGGCCGTGGCACGGTGCGTAGAGCAGTTCGAGGCCCGCGGCGAAGAGATTCCCGTGGCCGACATTGCCGCGGCGTTCCAGGAAGCCGTGGTGGACGTGATCTCCTCCAAAGCGGTTCTGGCTTGCCGGGAGCACGGCATCAAGGATGTCCTGCTGGGCGGCGGCGTAGCGGCAAACTCCCGCCTGCGGGAGCTGACCGGGCAACGCTGCGCCTCCGCCGGTATCCGCCTGCACGTCCCGCCGCTGGACCTGTGCACGGACAACGGCGCCATGGTAGCCGCCCTCGGCGCGCAGCTGGTGATGGCCGGCGCCGACCCAAGCGGCATCGGCTTCGCCCCGGACTCCTCGATGCCCGTCACCTCGGTCTCGCTGCCGGCCTGACACCCGGCAAACCCTGCGAAACGGGAAGGGGGTTGGTCAGGCGGTGGGGCCGTTGCGCATCTGCTTGACCAGGTCCAGCACCACGGCCTGCAGGTTCCCGCCGTTCTCGGCAGCCACCCGGCGCTGGCGCTGGTACCCGGCGCCGCGGCTGATGATCTTCTCGACGTCGGCCAGTTCGTCGGAGCAGCGCAGCTTGGCCGCGACCGGTTCAAGCCGGTTCAGGGTCTCCAGCAGGTGGTCGGTGACCAGCTGCTCCTTGCCCGCGGCGTCGAGGATGATGATGGCGTCCAGGCCGTACCGGGCAGCCCGCCACTTGTTCTCCTGGACGTGCCACGGCGGCATGGTGGGGATGGTGCCGCCATTGTTCAGGGTGGTGGAGAACTCATCCACCAGGCACTGCGTGAGCGCCGCAATTGCCCCCACTTCCTCCAGGGTGGCCAGGCCGTCGCAGATCCGCATCTCGATGGTGCCCAGGGCGGGCACCGGCCGGATGTCCCACCGGATCTCCGAGATGGTGTCGATGACGCCCGTGGTGAACATGTCCTGGACATAGGACTCGTACTCCGCCCAGGACGTGAACTGGAAGGGTAGGCCCGCGGTGGGAAGCTGCTGGAACATCAATGCACGCTGCGAGGCGTATCCGGTGTCCTCGCCGCCCCAGAACGGGCTGGATGCGGAGAGCGCCTGGAAGTGCGGGAAGTAGTTGACCAGGCCGTCCAGGACCGGAAGGGCTTTGTCCCGGCGGTCCAGGCCCACGTGGACGTGGACGCCGTAGATGACCATCTGCCGGCCCCACCACTGGGTCCGGTCGATGAGCTTGGCGTAGCGCTCCTTGTCCGTCACGGGCTGCAGCTGCGGGGGGCTGAACGGGTGGCTGCCGGCGCAGAAGAGCTCCACACCCATGGGGTCGGTGATTTCACGCACGGCAGCGACGGACCTGTTGAGGTCCTCCTTGGCCTCGGCGGCCGTTTCGCAGATCCCGGTGACCAGTTCCACCGTGTTGAGCAGCAGTTCCTGCTTGATGTGCGGATGTTCGTCGTCTTCGTTGAGCTCGGGGTGGCGGGAGGCCACGCCGCGGAGCACCTGGTTGGCCACGGAAGCGAGCTCGCCCGTCTTTCCGTCCACCAGGGCAAGCTCCCACTCAACACCGAGGGTTGACTGCCTCGATGACGCGAAGTCGATCTTCACACGTTTCCTTACTGTCCGGTTTGCCGCTGGCTGAAGCCGCTCACAGGCTGCTGCCGGCAGGGGAACGGGTGGTTCAAGTCTAGTGCAGGGGTAGCATCGTACTGATGGCACCGTTCCCCCCGCGTCATAGTCCTGCCAAATCCTTCCCCCTCCTCGCCGCCCTTTCCGCGCTGGCGCTGGCATCCTGTTCGGCCTCCCCGGGCGCCGCCCCGGCGTCGTCGTCCGCGCCGCCCACCGGGGTGTCCCCGTCCGCATCAGCAAGTACGACGCCGGCGCCCCCTTTGGCTTCCCCGTCGCCTGATCCGGGTTCCCGGCCCTTGGGGTGGGGGCCGGAGCAGCGGGACCAGGACGCCGCGGCGGCGGCCGTCGCGGCCATGTCGCCCGAGCAGAAAGCCGGGCAGGTCCTGCTCCCGTTCTTCAAGGGCAACCAGGTGGAGGCGCAGGCGGCGCTCATCCAGCGCCTCCACCTGGCAGGGTCCATCATCATGGGGGACAACGTGCCCCGCGACCCGCGGGGCCAGGTGGACGTGCCCGGAATGGGTGCCGTGAACCAGCGGTTGCAGCAGGCTGTTGCGGCAGACGGCCGGCGTTGGCCGGGGATCATGAGCGTAGACCAGGAAGGCGGAGCGGTGGCACGCCTGGGGCAGCCCCTCACCGAGTGGCCCGCGCCCATGAGCTACGGGGCCGCCGGCAACCAGGCACTGACCCGCCAGGCGGGCAAAGCCCTGGCCGGCGAGCTGGTGCCATTGGGCTTCGACCTCGACTTCGCGCCGGACACGGACGTGACGGTCGGCCCCTCGGACCCCACCATCGGCGCCCGTTCCATGTCCTCTGACCCTGCTGCGGCGGCAGCCCAGGGAACGGCCTTCTCCCAGGGCATGCTGGACGCAGGGGTGCTCCCCACCGTCAAGCACTTTCCCGGGCACGGCTCGGTGACGGCGGATTCCCACCTCAGCCTCCCCGTCCAGCAGGCAGGCCTCGACGTGCTGCGGGGCCGGGACTGGAAACCCTTCGAGGCTGCCGTCGCCGCGGGCCTGCCCATTGTCATGACCGGACACATTGCCGTGCCCGCGCTGGAACCCGGTGTGCCGTCGTCGCTCTCCGCACCGAGCTACGCGGCGCTCAGGGGTTTGGGCTTCAAGGGCGTGGCCGTGACCGATGCCCTCAACATGGGCGCCGTCGAGAACCAGTACCCGGCCGGCGCCGCTGCAGTGAAAGCACTGGCCGCCGGCGCCGACCTGCTGCTGATGCCTGCGGACGTGGAGCAGGCGCACGCCGCCATCGTCCAGGCCCTGGCCGCCGGGACCCTTCCCGCCGCACGCCTGGATGAGGCAGCGCAGCGCGTGGCCACCATGATGATCTGGCATGCCCGCACCACGCCGCCTGCCGGAACCCCGGGCGCGGGTGCTCCGGCGGGAAGCGGGGCAGCGCTGTCGGCCCAGGTCTCGGCATCGGCCGTCACGGTTGTCTCCGGCCCCTGCAGCGGACCCTTGGTTCCCGGCTCCGTGCGGGTGGCCGGCGGGGGACCGGGGGACCGGGAACGTTTTGAAGCCGCCGCCGCGCGCGCCGGGATTGCCGTGGGGTCAGGGCCGGTGGTCAACCTCATCGGATTCGGCGGCAAACCGGCGGGCGGGGACATCGCCGTGTCCCTCGACGCTCCCTGGCCGCTCCAGGGGTCCAGCGCCACGGTGAAGCTGGCACTGTACGGCCGCACCGATGCCGCCTTTGACGCCTTGGCCGCCGTGTTGGCAGGGAAGGCCCCGGCCCCGGGAAAGCTGCCCGCCGCCGTCGGGCCCTTCCCGGCCGGAACCGGCTGCCCCTGAGCCCCTGGCCGCGCACGCCCGCAGGAACGCTTTAATGGTCTGGTGCCCATTCTGAATAAAGACATGACCCTCTGCATCTCGCTCTCGGCCCGTCCCAGCAACAACGGGACCCGGTTCCACAACCACCTTTACGGGCAGCTGGACCTGAACTGGATCTACAAGGCGTTCGCGCCCACCAACCTCGAACAGGCCATCGCGGGTGTCCGCGGGCTGGGCATCCGTGGCTGCGCCATCTCCATGCCCTACAAAGAAGACGTCATCGCGCTGGTGGACGAGATGGACCCCTCCGCCAAGGCCATCGACTCCGTAAATACCATCGTGAACACGGACGGGCATCTCAAGGCGTACAACACGGACTACACCGCCATCGAACAGCTCCTCGCCACCAATGAAGTCCCTACCGACTATTCGGTGCTGGTGCAGGGCGCCGGCGGGATGGCCAAGGCCACCGTTGCAGCCCTCCGGGACGCTGGATTCCAAGACGTCACCGTCATCGCCCGGAACGAGGCCGCCGGGCGTGCGCTGGCGGACCAGTACGGCTTCCAGTGGCGTGCAGCGCTCGACGGCGGGACGGCTGACCTGATCATCAACGTCACCCCGATCGGCATGGCGGGAGGTGCGGAAGCCGACAGCCTGTCCTTCCCCGCCGAGGCCATTGACGCGGCCCGCCTGGTGTTCGACGTGGTGGCGCTGCCCGCCGAAACACCGCTGATCCGCGCCGCCCGTGCGGCCGGCAAACCAGTGATCACGGGGGCCGAGGTGGCCACCATCCAGGCGCTGGAGCAGTTCGTCCTGTACACGGGCGTGCGTCCCACGCCGGACCAAGTGCGGGCGGCCGAGGACTTCATGCGCGCCCAGTAAGGCGTGCGTCAGGCTGGTTCCACCACGATGGCCACCCGGTCCTCGCCGATGCGCGTCAGGACCAGGGTGGCCGTCCTACCGCCCTTCTTCGCGTTCTTTCCGCCGGGCAGCAGCTGCTTCCGCAGCTCTTCCGGAGTGACCGCCATGCCGCGCTTCTTGATGTCCAGCACGGTGATGCCCTCCCGCTTTACCCATGCCTTGAGCGACTTGACGTTGTACGGCATGACCTCCAGGACCTTGAAGGCACGGGCGAACGGGGTGGCCAGGAGCCTGGGCGCGCAGATGTAGGCGATGTGTTCATCCACCAGGTGGCCGCCGAGCTGCAGCGCCACGTCCGCCACCAGCCCGGCACGGATCACGGCGCCGTCCGGTTCATACAGGTACCCCTCCACGGGGCCCACCGGCGCGGCAGGGCCCGCGCCGAAGTCCTCGGCACTGGTCAACTCCGCAGGTGCCTGCGGCCCCAGGACCAACGCGGCGCGGCGGACTCCGGGCCGGCGAACGCCGTTGAACCACAGGGTCACCTCCGTGACGTCACCGGCCACCGACACCCACTGCGCCTCGCAGCCCGCAGGCACGGACTCGTGCGGCATGCCCGGGCCCATCTTCACGCCCACGGCCTTGCCCCGGGCAGCCAGTGACTCCACGAAGGACAACGGCGGCGAGAATGCCTCAGGGTCCCAGATCCGCTTGGTGCCGGAGCTGGTGGTGACCCGCCGGGCCGGGTCCAGCCAGACGCCGTCCATCCCGTCCAGGGGGACGGACGAGGCGTCGGCATGCACCACCGTGGCGTTGGGGAAGGGAATGAGGTTCACGGTGGCGCAGGCCGCGGTGGTTTCGTCCATTTCGACGGCAGTGACGTTGAGGTCCAGGGAGGCCAGGGCCAGGGAGTCCGCGCCCAGGCCGCAGCCAAGGTCCGCCACGTGGCTGATCCCGGCGGCGGCGAACCGCCGGGCGTGGTGGGCGGCGACACTCAGGCGCGTGGCCTGTTCCAACCCAGCCTGCGTGAAAAGCATCTGCCGGGCGAATTCGCCGAACTTGGACTCCGCCCTGGTGCGCAGCCGCGATTGGGTCAGGACGGCCGAGACGAGTCCTGCAGGGTGACCTGCCTTCCGGAGTGCAGCGTTGAGCTCGAACGAGTCCTCATCGCGGTATGGGCCCAGGGACGCCAGCAACTCCCAGCCCTCCGGGGTCAGCAACGGTGCGATTTGGTCCTGTGCCATCTGGTCCTGGGGAGCGTGAGCCATGGGTTCCAGCCTAGTGGAGGAGTGCATGGGCGGGATGCGGATACTGTTGAATCCATGGATGAGAGCGCAGCCCCCCGCGAGCCCGATGACCACGAACCGGGGGACCACGGGCCGGCCAGGTTCGCCCGTCCCGTCCTGATTGCCGCCGCCGTGGTGGCCGTGGTCTGCATCGCATTGATGGTGATCATCTTCCTGTTGGACACCTTCAACGCGACCGTTTATTCGGTGGGCGGCAAAAACGTCCAGGACAACACCCAGGAGGCCAGGGACATCCGAGGGCTGTACGACGGCGCGCGGGCCGGGAGCATCTTCTTCCTCGTTGCTGCGCTCCTCGCCGCGGCAGTGTCCGGCTGGGTGCTGTACAGGGGACGGAACCAGGACGACGGCGATGCCGAGGGCGGCGAGGACGTGGACTTCGACGACCTGGGCCGGTGACGACGCGGGGCACCGACCACCCGGGCTGCCGGGATGGGGTGCCTACCATCCCCGGCGGCCCACCGCCGTCGGGCGCCAGAGGGTGTACGCCCATGACGAAACGTTGGCACTCACCTTGACCGAGTGCTAACCCTTACATAGAGTCTTCATTAGCACTCTCCCTAGGAGGGTGCTAACACATGAAGAGCTGCCAGCCAGGCTGCTGCCGGCACCGCGACGACGGTTTGCCAGCTACGGCGGAAAGCTTTCCAGTCCACGAATTTGCTGACGAAAAGGAGAGGTCCGAGTGTCGGTCTCTATTAAGCCTCTTGAGGATCGTATTGTTGTCCGCCCGCTCGAAGCCGAGCAGACCACGGCTTCCGGCCTGGTCATCCCGGACTCCGCACAGGAGAAGCCGCAGGAAGGCGAAGTTGTTGCAGTTGGCCCCGGCCGCTTCGAAGATGGCAACCGCGTTCCCGTTGACGTAGCAGTTGGCGACGTCGTCATCTACTCCAAGTACGGCGGAACTGAAGTCAAGACTGGCGGCACCGAGTACCTCGTGCTGTCCGCCCGCGACGTCCTGGCAATCGTCGTCAAGTAACTCTTCGGATCCCCGTGCTGCCGGCCATGCTCATGCTGGCCGGCAGTGCGGGGTTTCTGTCTTTGAAAGGACAAAACCATGGCAAAGCAGCTTGCGTTTAACGACGCTGCCCGCAGGTCCCTTGAGGCCGGCATCGATAAGCTCGCGAACACCGTCAAGGTGACGCTCGGCCCCCGCGGCCGCAACGTCGTCCTGGACAAGAAGTGGGGCGCCCCCACCATCACGAACGACGGCGTCACCATCGCCCGCGAAGTGGAACTGGACGATCCCTACGAGAACCTTGGCGCCCAGTTGGCCAAGGAAGTAGCCACCAAGACCAACGATGTTGCCGGCGACGGCACCACCACCGCCACGGTCCTGGCCCAGGCCCTGGTCAAGGAAGGCCTGCGCAACGTTGCAGCCGGCGCTGCCCCCGGCCAGATCAAGCGCGGCATCGAGGTTGCGGTTGAGGCCGTGGCTGCCCGCCTGCTCGAAAACGCCCGCCCGGTCGAGGGCACCCAGGTGGCTAACGTTGCCGCCATCTCGGCGCAGAGCGACGAGATCGGTGAGCTCCTCGCCGAGGCCTTTGGCAAGGTGGGCAAGGATGGCGTCATCACCATCGAAGAGTCCTCCACCACCCAGACCGAACTGGTCCTCACCGAGGGCATGCAGTTCGACAAGGGCTACCTGTCCCCGTACTTCGTCACCGACGCGGAGCGCCAGGAAGCAGTCCTCGAGGACGCACTCATCCTGATCAACCAGGGCAAGATCTCCTCGATCCAGGAATTCCTGCCGCTGCTCGAAAAGGCCCTGCAGAGCTCCAAGCCGCTGTTCATCATCGCCGAGGACGTTGAGGGCGAGGCCCTGTCCACGCTGATCGTCAACCGCATCCGCGGCACCCTGAACGTTGTGGCCGTCAAGGCTCCCGGCTTCGGCGACCGCCGCAAGGCCATGCTGCAGGACATCGCCACCCTCACCGGTGCACAGGTTGTCTCCCCGGAACTGGGCCTGAGCCTGGACTCCGTAGGCCTGGAGGTGCTGGGTACTGCCCGCCGCATCACCGTCACCAAGGACAACACCACCATCGTGGACGGCGCCGGTTCGGCCGAGGACGTGGCTGCACGCGTCGCCCAGCTGCGCGCCGAGCTGACCCGCACCGACTCCGACTGGGACCGCGAGAAGCTCCAGGAACGCCTGGCCAAGCTTGCCGGCGGCATCGGCGTCATCAAGGTTGGCGCTGCCACCGAGGTTGAGCTGAAGGAAAAGAAGCACCGCATCGAGGACGCCGTGTCCTCCACCCGCGCTGCCCTTGAAGAAGGCATCGTGGCCGGTGGCGGTACCGCCCTCATCCACGCCCTCAAGGCACTGGACGAGGAACCTTCCGTGAAGGCCCTCGAAGGCGACGCCGCCGCAGCTGTGGGCATCGTCCGCCGCGCACTGGTGCAGCCGCTGCGCTGGATTGCCCAGAACGCCGGCTTCGATGGCTACGTTGTCACCTCCAAGGTTGCCGACCTGGAGACCAACAACGGCTTCAACGCCAAGTCCGGCGAGTACGAGGACCTGATCGCCGCGGGCGTCATCGACCCGGTCAAGGTCACCCGTGCAGCCCTCCGCAACGCGGCCTCCATCGCCGCCCTGGTTCTCACCACCGAGACCCTGGTCGTGGAGAAGCCGGCCGAAGAGGACGAGCACGCAGGCCACAGCCACTAGGGCTGCACCTTAGCGGCTTTCCGCTGAAAAGGCTGGTCCGGCATCTGCCGGGCCAGCCTTTTTCATGCCCTTCACAGGATGCCAGGCTAGGTTGCGGTGGGGACCATCTCGGACGTCTCCACTTCTCCTGCGCGTTCGTACACCAGCGAGACCGCCCCTTTCGGGAAGCTGCGGGCCGGCTCGGCCAGCGTGAAGGTGGAGGGCACCGTTCCAGTGCCGAACAGGCGCTTTCCCTGGCCCAGGACCACCGGGTACAGCCAGAAATGGAGCCGGTCCAGCACATTGGCCGCCATGAGGGACCGGATCAGTACCCCGCTGCCGAACATATGGATCTGCCCAAACCCGTCCCGTAGGCCGCCCGCGGCCGCGGCATCCGGCAGGACAGTGGTGCCGGCCCAGTCCGGGTCCGCCATTGTGCCGGAGACAACGAACTTGGGGACCCGGTTGAGGGCATCGGCAATGTCACCGGACTGGTGCGGCCAGTAGGACGCAAAGATGTCGTAGGTCTTCCGGCCGAGGAGGAGGGCATCCATCCGGCTGATCTCGTCCGCTATCGAAGCGCCGGCCTCGTCGTCGGACACCGGCGCCTGCCAGCCGCCGAACGCGAATTCGCCTTCCGGGTCTTCTTCACGGCCGCCCGGCGCCTGGTACACGCCGTCGAGGGTGATGAACAGGTTTGCCACGATGATCCCCACGCGCACATTGTGGACCCGCGCCTGCACGCTGTCCAGTGCTCCGATCCAGGGTGCCGGTCCAGTGCCCGTGGCAGGATGGTGCCATGCTGCTCCTTGAGCTCGTGGAAACCACTAAAGCCGTCGCATCAACCCGCTCCCGGCTGGCAAAGGTGGACGCCCTGGCCCACCTGCTGCGCCGGCTGGAACCGGCGGAGATTCCGACGGCGGTGGGCTTGCTCAGTGCCAAACCCCGCCAGGGCCGGGTTGGGGTTGGCTGGAGCGCCGTGGCTGCGGCCAAGGCGGATCCGGCAGCGGAGCCACGCCTCACCGTGTCGGATTTTGATACCGCGCTGGACAGGCTCCTGGCAACAGCGGGCAGCGGGTCGGGTGCGGAACGGGCCGCCATCCTCCGGACGCTCATGGCTGCCGCCACCGAACCCGAGCAGTCGTTCATCGCCGGCGTCCTGCTTGGGGAACTGCGCACCGGCGCCCTCGAAGGAGTGCTGACGGACGCCGTCGCACGCGCCTCGGACCGGCCCGTCGACGCAGTGCGGCGTGCGGCCATGCTCTCCGGCGACCTCGGCGGTACGGCGCTACTTGCACTGATGGGCACCGCCGCGGAACTTGATGCCGTCGGCCTGGTGGTGGGCCGGCCGGTGCAGCCCATGCTCGCGGCCACCGCCGGCAGCGCGGGCGCGGCCCTTGAAGCCACCGGGGAGGCTTCGGTGGAATATAAGCTCGACGGCGCCCGCATCCAGGTGCACCGGTCCGGCAGCGACGTGCGCATCTTCACCCGCAACCTTGCCGATGTAACGCACCGCCTGCCCGAGGTGGTGGACCTGGTCCGCGGGTTGCCGGTACAGGACGTCATCCTCGATGGCGAAACCCTCGCCCTGGATGAAGAGGGCGCCCCGCGGCCCTTCCAGGAAACCATGTCGCGCTTTGGCGCAGACGCAGTCCGGGAGACGCTGCTGCACCCCTGGTTCTTCGACGTGCTGCACATCGACGGCCGTGACCTGCTGGATGAACCACTGGCCACCCGCATCGACATCCTCAACCGCGTGGCCCCTGCACACCGGATCCCGGGGGAGGTCACCGCCGACCCCGCCGTCGCCGAGCGCGTTTCCCAGGATGCGCTGGCCGCGGGCCATGAGGGCGTGGTGGTGAAGGCGATCGACTCGGTCTACGCCGCCGGCCGGCGCGGATCCAATTGGGTGAAAGTAAAGCCGGTGCATACCTACGACCTGGTGGTGCTTGCCTGCGAATGGGGCTCGGGACGCCGGACAGGGATGCTGTCCAACCTGCACCTCGGGGCATTGGATCCCGGCGGCGACTTCGGCGAACCCGGCGGCTACGTGATGGTGGGAAAAACCTTCAAGGGCCTTACCGATGAACTGCTGCGCTGGCAGACGGCCAGGTTCCAGGAAATTGAGGTGCGGCGCACCGCCGGCACCGTATGGGTTGAGCCGAAGACCGTCGTCGAAATAGCCATTGACGGCGTGCAGCAGTCGCCGCGCTACCCGGGCGGGATCGCCCTGAGGTTTGCCCGGGTCAAGCGCTACCGGGAGGACAAGGCCCCGGCCGAAGCGGACACCATCCAGACCCTCCGCTCCCTGCTGCGCTCGTAATGGCAAGGAACCGTTGTCCGTCAGTTGCGGCTTCTGCTGCCCTGGCGCCGTAGGGTCCGGGCCTCACCATCCGGCAGGCGCTTGGAGATCATGCGGTAGAAGAGCAGGACGGCGACGGCGGCCACCACGATGCCTACAAGGTTGAGCAGCAGTTGGAGCGCGGAGCCTGCAGCCTTCGGGTATTCGCCCAGTACCAAAGCTACCGCCACGTATCCGGCCGCCGGCACGGTGGTCACGGAGATGAAGACACCGATCAGGGCGGCCGAGCGGCGGCCGATGATGGACAGCATCCCGGCGATCCCCGCCAGGATGGCAACGATCAACGAATACGGGCCGGGGTGGTAGATGAACTCCACTGCCGAGCCTTTGTCCAGGGCATCGCGCGGAAAGAGGCCCAGCGGGATCGACAGCCACGCCGTCAGTGCGGCCAGCAGCATCGCAACCGGGAAGCCCACGGCCAGGGCTACTGCGGCACGGCGGCCAAGCCTCCACTTTCGGGTGGCGATCGAAACCGCGAGGGCGGCCAGTGGCCCGAACTCAGGACCCACTGCCATGGCGCCCACAATGGCAATGGGGGAGTCGGTCACAATACCGATTCCGGCGAGTTGGGTTGCCAGGACCAGGAAGGCAAGGAAGTTCCAGGTCAAACGGGAGTCCTCGCCGGTCTGCCGGGTGACGTCCTCCCAGATCACAGCGTCTGCGCCCTCACCCGGGGCGGCGCGCTCAGCCTGGTCGGCGTTCCGGGACAGCACGAATTCGGGTGTGGACATGGAAATGGACCCAACATCGCGGACCTTCAGGATGCTGAGCTTCTCCAGAAGTTCCTCCACCGATTCCCGGGCGACCAGGACCTCAATGACATCGCCCTCTGGCACCACGGAGGCACCCCGGACCACAGTGACCTCTGCCGTTCCACGCTGGTCGCGGCACGTCTGCACGGTCACGTCGGACAGCTCCCCGGGCACACAAATCCGCAGCTGGACAACCACGCCCGCTCCCTTCCACGACTGGGCCCAGCATAGTCTGAACCGGCGGCGTGATTGGCTGTTGGACAGCGCGTTGGCTAGGCTTGATGCTTTGGCTGGCGGCTGTTGTGAGGGGTTCTAGTGTCCGTAACGGAAGCCCCGAAGGCACCCGGATCCGGCCCCTCTGAACGCCCGCGGAAGCCCACTTTCCGTCCGGAGGTCCAAGGGCTCCGGGCGCTGGCTGTCCTGATGGTGGTGGCCTACCACGTGTGGCTGGGCCGGGTGTCCGGCGGAGTCGATATCTTCCTGCTCATCTCGGCCTTCCTGCTCACGTTGTCGTTCGTCCGGAAAGCCGAGTCAGGCAAACCCTTCAAGCTGCCGGCGCACTGGCTGCACCTGTTAAAGCGGCTGCTGCCGGCCGCCGTCGTGGTGATCCTCGGCGTGCTCGCCGGCACCTGGCTGATCCTGCCGCAGGGCCGCTGGCCGCAGGTACTGGACCAGGCCTGGGCGTCCCTGCTGTACAGCCAGAACTGGCTCCTGGCGGACTTATCCGTGGACTATTACGCGCAGGACCACGCCGGTGCCAGCCCGCTGCAGCACTTCTGGTCCCTGTCCATCCAAGGGCAGGTCTTCATCCTGTGGCCGCTGGTCTTTGCCGCCACGGCAGCCGTTCTGGCCGGGCTGCGCAGGGTATCCCGCCTGCAAGGGCTGACGTACCGCGGCCTGCTGGCCCTGGTTTTCGGTGCAGTCTTCGCGGTGTCACTGGCCTACTCCGTTGACCAGACAGCCACCAACCAGGCCTACGCCTACTTCGACACCCGCGCCCGGCTCTGGGAGTTTGCACTGGGCTCCCTGCTGGCGCTGGCGCTGCCGTACCTGCGGCCCGGACGCATGGTGCGCATTGCCCTGGGCTGGGCCGGACTGGCCGCGATGATTTCCTGCGGACTGGTGCTGACCGTTGACCGGTCCTTCCCGGGGTACGTGGCACTGTGGCCTACGCTTGCGGCCGCCGCGATCATCGTTGCCGGGCAGACCGGCAGCCGTTTCGGCGTTGACCGCCTGCTCAGCAGCCGGGCCGCCGTGGCCCTGGGCGACAACTCCTATGCCCTTTATCTGTGGCACTGGCCCGTCCTGGTGCTGGCGCTCGCGGCCACCGGCGTCGAAGCGCCGAACCTCATGCAGGGCCTCGGCATCGTTGGAGCCGCCATCGTCCTCGCCGTCCTGACCACGCGCTTCGTGGAAAAGCCGTTGCGGGACTGGCACTGGCCCAAGCTCCGAACGTGGCGGACCGCCGTCGTCGTTGTTGCCTGTGGCGCTGTCCTGGCCGGGCCCGTCGCGGTCTGGCAGACATCACTCACCGCTGAGGAAAGTGCGACGGCGGCACAACCGAGGGAGCTCACGCCCGGGGCGCTGGCGCTCACCCCGGAGAACGAAGACTCGCCCGCGCCGAGGGCCCGCACCATCCCCGGGCCCACGGCCCTGGACAACGATTGGGCCGGCATCGACTCGCCCTGCACCGGTGCCAACGCCACGGCCGACCCCATCCTGGAGGGCTGCCGGCAGGAGCTTCCCGAGGAACCGGCCACCCGGCGCATCGTGGTCCTGGGCGACTCCCACGCCCAGCAGTACCTTGCCGCCCTGGCGCCGGTGGCGGCCGCCCGTGGCTGGGAGATTGTCACCCTGCTGATGCCTGCCTGCCGCTTCGGAGCCGAATCGGACGCCAGGAACGCTGAATGCAACGCCTACAACCGCGCCAGCTCCGCCTACGTCCTGGAGCACCTGCCGGATGCCGTGTTCACCGTGGCGTCGCTGACCCACGAGGAGGCCCCGTTCGAAACTGAGGTTCCGGGATACCTCGATGGTGTGAAGCCGTTCGCGGATGCTGGAATCGAGATCGTCGGCATCCGGGACAACCCCCGGTTCACCTTCAATATGCCGCAGTGCGCCCAACGTAACGGTGCCGGCGCACCCGCGTGCAACCCGCCTCTGGCCGAGTCCCTGGTGGAGCCGTCGCCGCTGGAAAACTACCGCGGCAAGCTTCCGGGGCTTCACCTGATGGACATGAGCGACTTCATCTGCGCACGGGGCGTCTGCCCGGCCGTGGTGGGGAATGTGTACGTCTACAAGGACGACAACCACCTCACCAGGACTTATGTCGAGTCCATGATTCCCATGTTCGAACAGCGGCTGCTGGCTGCCACCGGCTGGAGCTGAGCCGTCACGGTTGCCGGACCGTGGGTGGGGTTGCTCACATTGGCGGCGTGGAATAGGGGGATCGGCGCCGAGGTTCTAATATTTACTCAACACTTTCTGCCCCCGGAACGCCGTCCTGCGCGGTGCTCCCGCAGGATCGTCTGCACAGGCCAGTTCCGTAATCACGGGCTGGTCATCGGCTGCAACCCCTACCCGTGACCCAGCAACCAAGGTAAGAGGCGCACTCATGACCGAGCCCGAACACAATCCCTTTGGCTTTATCGGCCTGACCTACGACGACGTCCTGCTCCTGCCGGGGCACACGGACGTCATCCCGTCCGAGGCCGACACGTCCTCGCGGATTTCCAAGCGGATCACGGTCCAGACCCCGCTGCTCTCCGCCGCCATGGACACCGTGACGGAATCCCGGATGGCCATCGCCATGGCCCGCCAGGGCGGCCTGGGCGTGGTGCACCGCAACCTGTCCATCGCCGACCAGGCGGACCAGGTTGACCGGGTGAAGCGGAGCGAGTCCGGGATGATCACCAACCCGCTGACCATCCGGCCCGAGGCAACGTTGCGCGAGCTCGATGATCTCTGCGCCCACTACCGCGTGTCCGGCCTTCCCGTGGTGGATGAGGACAACCGGCTGCTTGGCATCGTCACCAACCGCGACACCCGCTTTGTGCCGGAGTCCGATTTCCCGCTGCGGCTGGTCAGCGACGTCATGACCAAGATGCCCCTGGTCACCGGGCATGTAGGCATCAGCCGCGAGGAAGCCTCGCACAAGCTGGCTACCAACAAGATCGAGAAGCTCCCGCTCGTGGACGAGCAGGGCCGGCTCAAGGGCCTGATCACCACCAAGGACTTCACCAAGGCCGAGCAGTACCCCCTTGCCACCAAGGACGATGAGGGCCGCCTCCGCGTGGGTGCCGCGATCGGCTTCTTCGGCGACGGCTGGGAGCGCGCCATGACCCTGGTGGACGCCGGCGTCGACGCCCTGTTCGTGGATACCGCCAACGGCCACTCCCAGGGTGTCCTGGACATGATCCGCAGGCTGAAGTCCGACCCCGTCGCCGCCCACGTGGACATCATCGGCGGCCAGGCTGCCACCCGCGAAGGCGCCCAGGCCCTGATCGACGCCGGTGCCGACGGCATCAAGGTGGGCGTTGGTCCCGGGTCCATCTGCACCACCCGCGTCGTGGCCGGTGTCGGCGTCCCCCAGATCACGGCCATCTACGAATCCGCCAAGGCTGCCATTCCGGCAGGAGTTCCGCTGATCGCCGACGGCGGCCTGCAATACTCCGGCGACATCGGCAAAGCCCTGGTGGCCGGAGCCGACACCGTGATGCTGGGTTCGCTCCTGGCAGGCTGCGACGAGTCCCCTGGCGACCTGATCTTCGTCAACGGCAAGCAGTTCAAGTCCTACCGTGGAATGGGTTCCCTGGGCGCCATGCAGTCGCGCGGCAAGAACACGTCCTACTCCAAGGACCGCTACTTCCAGGCTGACGTCTCCGGTGACGACAAGTTGATCCCTGAAGGCATCGAAGGCCGCGTGGCGTACCGTGGCCCGCTGTCCTCCGTGGCGTACCAGCTGGTGGGCGGCCTGCGCCAGACCATGTTCTACACCGGTGCACCCACCGTCCCCGAGCTGAAGGTCCGGGGCAAGTTCGTACGGATCACCTCCGCCGGGCTGAAGGAATCGCACCCGCACGATATCCAGATGACCGTCGAGGCGCCGAATTACGGCTCGCGCTAGACACAGGACTGAATAGAGGAGGCAAGGTTTTGACCTTGCCTCCTCTTCTTTTCCTCCGCGGAGCCCTTCTCGTCCTTGAATGTCGGACCCTCGTTGGATGCTGTGGGTATGGGAATCGGCGGTGGTGTTGGGGTGGTGCTGGAGGGTGTTCGTGCCTCTGTTGCTGCCCTTGATGCGCTGGAGCGGGAGGACGCCTCCCTGGCTGCCGGTTTGGATGTTGGTTTCGGTGTTGGTGCCGGTGTGGATGTGTTGCAGCGGCGGTATGAGATCCGGTTGGAGCGGCTGGAGCTTACGTCCCGGCTGGAGGCGCAGCTTGCAGGGATGAAGGCACGGGACGCCGCCGACGCCGCCGGGTTCCAGGAGGCGATGACCCCGCCGGACGCCTCGGTCCAGGACCGCACGTACGCGCAGATGTCGGTGGTGGAGGAGATCGCCGCGGTCCTCACCATCAGCTCCGCCGCAGCCGGGGCGCTGGTGGAGCAGTCCCGCCGGATCTGTTCCCTACCGCCGGTGTTCCAGGCCCTGTCCACCGGAACCATGTCCTGGCAGCACGCCCGCGTCGTCGCGGACGAAACCGAGGGCCTTGACGCTGTCGGGGCTGCCGGGCTGGTGGCGCACTTCTTCGACCCCGCCACCCCCGATCCGGCCCGGGGTGCCGCGCCCGGTGAACTGGTCCCGTCCCGGTTCCGGGCCAAGATCCGGGGCTGGCGGGAACGCCACCACCCCGAATCAATCCAAAAGCGCCATGCGAAAGGGGTGGCTGACCGGCGGATGGAATACACCCCGGACCGGGACGGCATGGCCTGGGTCTCCCTCTACCTTCCCGGCGATACCGCGTGCGCGATCTGGAACCGGACCACCGCGACCGCCCGCGGCCTCCAGGGCCCCAACGAACCCCGCACGCTTACGCAACTCCGCCCCGACATCGCCGCATCCCTGTTGCTGGGGGCTGGAACCGCCACCGACCTTGCTGAAATTCCCACCCCACGGGCCGACGTGCTGGTCACCGTGCCCGTGTTCTCGCTCCTCGGCCTCACTGACGAACCCGCAGTGCTGGATGGTTTGGGGCCGATCCCGGCATCGATGGCACGGAAACTCGTCGCCGGTGGGGCGGAGTCGTTCTACCGGGTCCTCGTCGACCCGCGGGACGGGGCGCCCCTGGAGATCGGCAGGAAGAACTACCGGCTCACGGGGGCCATCAAACGCTGGATCAGGCTGCGCGATGCCCAATGCACGTTCCCCGGCTGCACCAACCGCACCCCCGACAACGAAACCGACCACCTCACCGCGTGGCAAGACGGTGGCACCACCAACGTCAGCAACCTGGCCCAGCTCTGCCGCAAGCATCATCGGCTCAAACATCACAGCCAATGGACCCCGGGCCCGGCCACGAGCAAGGACCCACCGGGCTGGACCTCACCCACCGGGCGCTTCTACAACCCGGAACACCAGGATTCAGAACCAACCCACTGGCCACCAGGAAGCCTGCCAGGGCAAAGAAGCATTCTGGAGGAAGCACTCGTGCTGCGTCTCGCTGGCTAGCGGCCGTCTTTCATGTCCAGTCCGGCGCTAGGCTGATTCCATGTCCCAACCGCGCCATCCGGCGGAACTGGCCCCTAAACGCGACCCGCAAAAGCGGCTGGCGCTGCGTCCCTATGCCAAGGCCGTGGCCCAGGTTCTCCGGGTGAGTTTCCGCGCCTCCCCGGGCGCGGTGGTCATGAAAGTGCTTGGCTCGCTGATTTCGGCCGTGCTGCCGCTGGTCACCACCTACTTCGCGTCCCTCACCACCACGGCTTTGGCGGCAGCCTACGCGGGCGACGCCGCGGCGGGGCGCCTTGCGATCGTCTACGTCGTCGTCACTGCCGCGCTGGGTCTCTTCTGGGGCGCCTTCAACAGCATCGACCGGTATATCCAGCAGTTGATGAGCTTCAAGGTGGGGGCCATCGTCGGTGACCAGATGTACGAACGCTTCCTTGCCCTCGAGTTCTGGCGGTACGACGACAAGGAGACAGTGGACCTCTACGACCGTGCCAAACGGTTTTCGGATTCGTATGCGCGCGTCCTGGACCGCATCGCAGCAATCTTCACCCAGTTGATCTCAGTCATCCTGGCCATCGGCGCCCTGCTGCTGGTCAGCTGGTGGATCGCCGTCATCGTCCTGGTGGCCATCGTCCCCAGCGTGTACCTGCAGTTCAAGCTGTCCAGGGAGCAGATCGCGCACTGGAACACGCAGGTTGATTCACGCCGCCAGCGCCGCATGATCGAGACCAACCTCCTCCGGCCGCAGCACATTGCCGAAATGCGGCTTTACGGCATCGTCAGTTTCCTCATGGACCTTCGCTCGCGCCTTCGTGATGCGGACGAGCGTCGCCGGCTGGACTACCAGCGCCGGTACATTCCCAGGCAGTTGGCTGCGGACGCCCTGCAGTACGGTGCCGAGGTGGTGTCCTTGATTTGGGTGGTGGGGCAGATCATTGCCCGCGCAGCCCCGGTGGGCCAGTTCCTCTACGTACAGCAGATCGTCAGCCGTGCATTGTCCACGGCCAATAACCTGGTGTCCTCGCTCAGCTCCATTGACGAAGACCTCGCGAACCTGAAGGACTACGAGCTGTTCATGGCGATGCCCGTGCACTTTGAGCATGCCCCGCCGCTGCTGGAAGCCCCGCGGGAAATTGAGCTGAAGGACATCCGCTTCACCTACACCGGAAGCGACATCGAAGTCATCCGGGGCATCAGCCTCACTATCCGGCGGGGCCAGCACATCGCCATCGTGGGTGAGAACGGGGCCGGGAAGTCGACGCTGATCCGCATCCTCGCCGGGCTCTACCGGCCTGACTCCGGCCAGGTCCTGCTCGGCGGCGTGGACCTCGCCGCCGTCGACGTCACCTCCTGGCACCGGCACTTGGCCGTGCTCAGCCAGGAGTTCCTCAAGTATGAGTTCGCCACGGCGGCCGAGAACATCTACTTCGGGGACGTCGACTCGGCCCGGGATGATGAACGCATCCGCAGGGCGGCCTCGGACGCGGAGGCCCTGGAATTCATCAACAGGTTGCCCAACGGCCTGGACAACCACGTCAGCAACTGGATGGAGGATCCACGGGGGCGGAAGGGGAGCGGCCTTTCGGGAGGCCAGTGGCAGCGCCTTGCCATGGCCAGGAACTTCTACCGGGACGCGTCCTTCATGGTGATGGACGAGCCCACCTCCGCCATCGACGCCCTCGCCGAGCACCGCATCTTCACCCGGCTCTTTGCGGACCGCAGCAGCACCATCATCGCTATCAGCCACCGGCTCGCCACCATCGAGAAGGCGGACGTCGTGTACATGCTGGAGGACGGGGAAGTGGTGGAGCAGGGCACGCACAAGGAGTTGGTTGCCCTGCGCGGCCGCTACTTCAGGATGTTCGAATCGCAGCTGACGGTCGATGAACCTGAAGAAGTCTGACGCGGCTGCCCGTCATGCCTCCACAACTGTGGTTCGGACACGGGCAAGGCTTGGCCGCGGCGGCACGCTGCTGAAGCCGAACGTGACGGCGGGCCGGATGGGAGCCAGCGCCCCGGCGTCGGATCCTTCCCAGCTGACGACGGCGGAGGTCACGTGGTGCAGGTCAGTCACCCCGTAGAACTCAGCCCTGCCGCTGCCGGCAGTGCCGTACGTGCGGGCGCCGGGTGCCGCGAGGGCGGCGAGCGGATTGACCGCGGCGAGCCACCGGGGATGGACCGCAAGGCGCCGGGGCACTGCCCGCAGCGCTGTTCCGAGAAGGGTACGCGGTCCGGTGGCAGCCCGGATGGCCAGCGGGCCGGCGTCGACCGTCAACACCTGTCCGGCGAGCGAGGCGTGAACCTCCCCGACCTGTACCTCGTCAAAGCTGTATGTGGCCGATATGAAGCCAGCCACTTCGGGTGAGGGAGCCAGCAGCATCCGGTGCCCCGAAGGCTGCTGCACCATGACATCGGCAAATGAACCAAAGGGGGAGTCCTGCCAGATGCCCACGACGGTGCGCAGCCCGGAGGCAGTGCCAATCCCGGCGATGTGCCCGTCGAAAATCCAGCGTGCGCCCATCACGCCACTCTAATGGGAGGCCAGGACGGGTCCGCCTTCGATGGCAACGCTCCAACCGGCAGCGCTACCCGGACGGACACAGCCGGGCCAGTTCACCGAAGCCGCTGGGATAACCTAGAGCAGTGACTTATGAGATCGAGATCGGCCGTGGCAAGCGTGGGCGTCGTGCCTACTCCCTGGATGACATTGCAATCGTCCCCAACCGTCGCACCCGCGACCCCAAGGACGTCTCCGTCTCCTGGCAGATCGACGCCTATCAGTTCGAGATGCCGGTGATCGCCGCGCCGATGGACTCGGCCATGTCCCCGGCCACCGCAATCGCCCTCGGCAAGCTGGGCGGCCTTGGCGTGCTGGACCTGGAAGGCCTCTGGACCCGGTACGAGGATCCGCAGTCGGTCCTGGACGAAATTGCGGCGCTGGAGGACGAAACCAACAGCCCCGCCGTGACCGGGCGCATGCAGGAGCTTTACCAGGCCCCCATCCAGCCGGAGCTCATCACCTCCCGCCTGGCTGAGATCCGCGAGGCCGGCGTCACCGTTGCCGGGTCCCTGACCCCGCAGCGCACCCAGGAACACTACAAGACCGTCCTGGCGGCCGGCGTCGATATCTTCGTCATCCGCGGCACCACCGTGTCCGCCGAGCACGTCTCCAAGGACCACGAGCCGCTGAACCTCAAGCAGTTCATCTACGAACTCGACGTCCCGGTGATCGTGGGCGGCGCAGCAGGTTACACCCCGGCGCTGCACCTCATGCGCACCGGCGCCGCAGGCGTCCTGGTCGGCTTCGGCGGCGGCGCCACCACCACCACCCGCCGCGCCCTGGGCATCCACTCACCCATGGCCTCCGCCATCTCCGACGTCGCAGCCGCCCGCCGCGACTACATGGACGAGTCCGGCGGCCGCTACGTCCACGTCATTGCCGACGGCGGGATGGGCACCTCGGGCGACATCGTCAAGGCAATCGCCATGGGCGCCGACGCCGTCATGCTGGGGAGTGCCTTGGCCCGGGCAGAAGAAGCACCGGGCAAGGGATGGCACTGGGGCCAGGAAGCGCACCACACCGAACTGCCCCGCGGAGACCGCGCCAACGTGGGCACCGTCGGCCCGCTGCAGGAGGTCCTCTTTGGGCCCGGCCACCACACCAACGGCACGTCCAACCTCATTGGCGCCCTGCGGCGCTCCATGGCCACCACCGGATATTCCGACCTGAAGGAATTCCAGCGGGTCGACGTCGTGGTGTCGCCTTACGCCGGCAACTAAGGCTCCGCGGCAGGGCGGGCGCTGGCCCGCCCTGCCCAAGCACGCCACGAGCAAGTAGTGTGGGTTTACTACCGGCACTAGAGGCACTGGAGGCGTTCAATGAAGAGTGTTCCTGCAAACGGCGGGGTCCTTGGCCCCGAAGCCAGGGAAGCATCCATCCAGCGGCTGCGCGCCACCACGGAACCCGGCCAGGAACTCGACATCCTGATTGTGGGCGGCGGCATCGTCGGCACGGGAGCCGCCCTTGACGCCGTGACCCGGGGGTTGAGCGTCGGCATCGTCGAGGCAAGCGACTGGGCTGCGGGGACGTCATCCCGGTCTTCAAAACTTATCCACGGTGGCTTGCGCTACCTGGAAATGCTGGACTTTGCCCTGGTCAAGGAGGCCCTGCAGGAACGCGGGCTGCTCCTCTCCGAGATTGCCCCCCACCTGGCCCGGCCGGTGCCGTTCCTGTATCCGCTGACCAAACCCTTCATCGAGCGGCCCTATGTTGGTGCCGGCATCGCCCTCTATGACGCCATGTCCATCTCCAGTGGGCACAGCCGCGGCGTCCCGTTCCACAAGCACCTGAGCAGGCGGGGCACCCTGCGCGCCGCGCCCAGCCTGAAGGACGACGCCTTCGTGGGGTCCATCCGGTACTACGACGGGCAGGTGGACGACGCCAAATACTGCGCCAACCTGGTCCGCACTGCTGCCTACTACGGCGCCCATGCCGTGAACCAGATGAAAGTGGTGGACTTCCTCCGCGAAGGCGAGCGGGTGGTCGGTGCCAAAGTGGAAAACCGCGAAGACGGGAGCCAGTTCAGCATCCGCGCCAAACAGGTCATCAATGCCACCGGCGTATGGACCGACGAAACCCAGGCCATGGTCACCGACCGCGGCCAGCTGAAGGTCCGCGCCTCCAAGGGCATCCACCTTGTGGTGCCCCGCGACCGCTTCCAGTCCACGGTTGGCCTGATCCTGCGCACCGAGAAATCGGTCCTGTTCGTCATCCCGTGGGGACGGCACTGGATCATCGGCACCACCGATACGGACTGGCACCTGGACAAGGCCCACCCTGCCGCTTCCAGCAAGGACATCGACTACGTCCTGGAACACGTCAACCAGGTGCTGAAACGGCCCCTGACCAGGGAAGACGTCGAAGGAGTCTACGCGGGGCTGCGGCCACTGCTGGCCGGCGAAAACGACTCCACCGCCAAGCTCTCCCGCGAACACGTCGTGGCGCACCCCGTCCCCGGGCTGGTGGTGGTTGCCGGTGGAAAATGGACCACTTACCGGGTCATGGCCAAGGATGCCGTCGACGAGGCCACCCGCACCATGGATGAGCGGGTCCCGCCGAGCTGCACCGAGACCATCCCGTTGCTGGGTGCCAGCGGTTTCCGGGCGGCCTGGAACCGCCGGAACCGCACCGCAGAGGAATCCGGTGTCCACGTGGCGCGGATCGAGCACCTGCTCAACCGGTACGGCTCCATGACGCCTGAGGTCCTGGCCATTATTGAGCAGAACCCGGAGCTGGCGGAGCCACTCCCCGGCGCCGACGATTACTTGCAGGCAGAGGCGGTCTACGCCGCAAGCCATGAAGGTGCCCGCCATGTCCAGGACGTCCTCACCCGCCGCACCAGGATCTCCATCGAATCCTGGGACCGCGGAGTGTCGGCCGCTCCCGTTGTCGCTAAACTGATGGGTGACGTCCTCGGCTGGAGTGACACGCAGCGTGAAAACGAAGTCCGCCACTACCTTGCCCGCGTGGAGGCCGAACGCCTTAGCCAGCAACAGCCGGACGACGAATCCGCAGACGCCGCCCGCCTGGGCGCGGAAGACATCGTGCCCTTGCGTTGAGGGGCCGTTCGCCCCACTGCTGACCGAAGGGATACGCCTTGGCGGAACCACTGGACCCGTATGACGCCCACCTGACCACCGCCGACATGGTGATCCTGGAAATGGAGGCGAAGGACAAGACCGACGCCACTAACCAACTGGCAGAGCGGCTCTACGCCGCCGGGCGGATCTCGGATCTTGACGGGTTCCTGAAGAACGTCAACGCCCGGGAGCATCAGCTGGCCACGGGGCTCCCGGGCGGCATCGGGCTGCCGCATGCCCGCAGCGAGTTCGTATCGCAAACCTCCATCGCCGTCGGCATTGCCAAGTACGGCCACGCGCTGGATTTCGGAGCCGCCGACGGCCCCGCCACGGTCATCCTGCTGATCGCCACCCCGGCCAGCTCGTTCTCCGACCATCTGGAAGTCCTGGCCACACTGGCCCGGTCACTCTCCAAGGAATCATTCCGCGAGTCGCTGCGGCGTGCCTATGACGCAGAAGTAATCGCCGAGCTCATCAACTCCAGCCTGGTGTTCTTCGATCACTAGGCGCATCCCGGGTCCCGCCTCCGAGCCCGGACGCCCTTGGCGTTTAGTTGTTCTACAGAAGTACGAAGTACGGTTAAGACGTGTGGAAAACAGCCCTTAAGCCCCGATGGATCGCAGGCTTTATCTTCGCGATCGCTCTCTCCGGGGTCTTCGTGCTGCTGAGCCAGTGGCAGTTCGGCCGCTCCACCCAGCCCGAGGTTCCGGTCAACCCCGCCACTGAACAGGTACAGCCACTCACCACCACCCTGCAGCCGGGTGAATTCTTCCACGGCAGCGTAGCCGACCAAATGGTCACCGCGCAGGGGACGTACAGCCCGGACAAGCAGGTCCTGGTTCCCGGCAGGCTCCACGACGGCAAGACCGGCTACTGGGTCGTTTCAGCCTTCGCCGTCAAAGATGCCCCGGCCCTGGCCGGTGCAGGCGCCTCACCGCAGACCTGGATCCCGGTGGCACGCGGGTGGGTCGCGGAACCCGGGGACGCGGCAGCACCGCCGTCGGGCCTTGTTGAACTGACCGGGCGGCTGCTGCCGTCCGAAGCGCCGGTGGCCGGGAAAGCACCCAAAGCGGGGGAGGCCTCCGCCGTCTCCGTGGCGGAACTCATCAACTACTGGGAGGTGAGCAGCTATCCCGGCTTCGTCTCCGCCACCGCAGAGGTGGTGGGCGGCCAGGACGTGAGTGCCTCCGCGGTGCCAGGGAACCTCCTTCCATTGGACATCGGACCCCAGCCGCCCGCCCAGCACATCAACTGGCTCAACCTCTTCTACTCCATCGAGTGGGTTGTCTTCGCCGGCTTCGCGCTTTTCATCTGGTGGCGCCTGGTCAAGGATGACTACCACCGGGACCTCGAGGAGGCCCTTGACGACGCCGACGATGACGGGCACGACGAACAGCACCAGCTTCCACAGCAGGCCAAACAGCACCAGCAGCCTGACCAGCACCAGCAGAAGGTACAGCCATGATTGATCCGAAACCGGCCACCCCCTCATCGCAGGCCTCCGGCAAGAGCTCCGGGAAGAAACGCCGTTTCGGCGGTACCGAGGCCCAGATCCGGTCGGCCCTGAAGTTCTACAAGGTCATGGCCTACCTCACCGGCACCATGCTCCTGCTGCTGTGTGCGGAACTGGTGGCACGCTACGGCTTCGGGCAGTACCTGTTCGCCGGGGGGACCAACGCGGTGACCGGGCACCCGTTCGGCTTCGGGTTTGCCGACGCCGAACCGGCGGGGGTGCTCAACGGCATGAACGTCTCCGTCACCGTGCTGATCGTCCACGGCTGGATGTACGTTGTGTACCTGATCTCGAACTTCCGGCTCTGGTCCCTGATGCGCTGGCCGTTCCTGAAACTTGTCCTGCTGGCACTGGGCGGCGTGGTGCCGTTCCTGTCCTTCATCGTCGAAAAGAAGTTCC
Organism: Pseudarthrobacter niigatensis; assembly: GCF_030812615.1. NCBI lineage: Bacteria > Bacillati > Actinomycetota > Actinomycetes > Micrococcales > Micrococcaceae > Pseudarthrobacter > Pseudarthrobacter niigatensis. The sequence goes on from NZ_JAUSTB010000002.1 coordinate 34,371, forward strand.
ACGCCGAGGTGGAGGCCGAGCTGGCCGCCAACCCGCAGGCACCTCAGCGCTACTGAAACGTGCCTCGCGCCCGCCGGCCACCCGCCGTCGGACGTCTGCTCCGTCACAGCCGGGCCTCTCAAGGTGCGCCGGTGCAAGGGCGCAAAGTAGGCTATTACGGTGACTACTCCCACTGCATCCCAGACTTCCCAGAAGCCGGTGCTGGTTGTTGATTACGGTGCCCAGTACGCGCAGCTGATTGCCCGCCGCGTCAGGGAAGCGAACGTGTATTCGGAAGTGGTTCCGCATACCTGGTCCACCGAGCAGCTCCTGGCCAAGAATCCCGCCGCCATCATCCTTTCCGGCGGACCTTCCAGCGTCTATGCCGACGGCGCCCCCAGCGTGGGTGCCGACCTCTTCGAAGCGGGTGTTCCCGTCTTTGGCATCTGCTACGGCTTCCAGGCCATGGCCAACGCCCTGGGCGGCAAGGTGGACAAGACCGGGCTGCGGGAGTACGGATCCACGGAAACCACCATCCTGGGCGAGGGGCGCTCCGTGCTGGAGGGCATGCCCCAGCACCAGAAGACCTGGATGAGCCACGGCGACTCCGTCCACCGGGCGCCGGAAGGCTTCGAAGTCCTGGCCACGACGGCGGGCGCGGAAGTGGCCGCTTTCGCCAACGAGGAAAAGGGCCTCTTCGGTGTGCAGTGGCACCCTGAGGTCAAGCACTCCGCCTACGGCCAGCAGGTGCTCGAGAACTTCCTGTTCAACTGCGCCAAGATCGAACCCAACTGGACCACCGGCAACATCCTTGAAGAACAGGTGGAGCGCATCCGCCGGCAGATCGGGGATGCCCGTGTCATTTGCGGCCTCTCCGGCGGCGTCGATTCCGCCGTGGCGGCAGCCCTGGTCCAGCGCGCTGTGGGCGACCAGCTCACTTGCGTGTTCGTGGACCACGGCCTCCTGCGCGAAGGCGAAGCCGAACAGGTGGAGCGCGACTTCGTGGCCGCCACCGGCGTGAAGCTGTACGTGGCCAACGAACAGGAACGCTTCCTGTCCGCGCTGGCCGGCGTCAGCGATCCCGAGACCAAGCGCAAGATCATTGGCCGGGAGTTCATCCGCGCCTTCGAAGAAGCAGAACTGGCCATCATCGCCGAGGCCGCAGCCCACGGCGAGAAGATCAAGTTCTTGGTCCAGGGCACGCTTTACCCGGACGTCGTCGAATCCGGCGGCGGCGAAGGTGCAGCCAACATCAAGAGCCACCACAATGTGGGCGGCCTCCCCGAGGACCTGCAGTTCGAGCTCGTTGAGCCGCTGCGCGCACTGTTCAAAGATGAGGTCCGTGCCGTGGGCGCCCAGCTCGGCCTGCCGCAGGAAATCGTCGGCCGCCAGCCGTTCCCCGGCCCAGGCCTCGGCATCCGGATCGTCGGCGACATCACCAAGGAGCGGCTGGAACTGCTCCGCAAGGCCGACGCCATCGCCCGCGCCGAACTGACCGCAGCCGGGCTGGACAACGAAGTATGGCAGATGCCCGTGGTCCTGCTCGCGGAGGTCCGCAGCGTGGGCGTCATGGGCGACGGCCGCACCTACGGCCACCCCATCGTGCTCCGTCCGGTGTCCTCCGAAGACGCGATGACCGCCGACTGGTCACGCCTGCCGTACGACCTGCTGGCCCGCATCTCCAACCGGATCACCAACGAGGTTGACGGCGTCAACCGGGTGGTGCTGGACGTTACCAGCAAGCCGCCGGGAACCATCGAGTGGGAATAGCGTCCTAGTGGCCGGCCTCCGTCAGCGGAGGCCGGCCACTGCCTTTTCCCAGCGAATTCCCCGGCAATTTCCCGTGCCCCAGTGTTGCGGTCTCTCAAGTCCGGCGCCGGAGCGGCTACTCTCGAATCTATGCCGGTATGGTCCAGGGCGTCACGTGCAAACGCAGAAAAGAAGGCAGAAGTGTCAGTTGGTCAAGGCCACCCGGAAGGCTCCGAAGAGCTTCGTAAATGGCTCTCCGGGCTCAAACCCGTCACCGGCGCGGACACGATGCTGCGCTTCACCAAGACGCCGGAAGGTTCCATCGACCTCACTTCGGCGCACCCCTCAGGCCTCGCCCAGCTCATGGCCGGGCGCCGCACACGCCTGTCCACCCTGATCCGTGACCGGCAGCAGTATGTCGTGGCCGCCAGGGCGTCGCGCAACATCCGGTCCAAGATCTTCGAACTCGCCAACGACCGCGGCATCGACGCCGGGTACCTGTCCGCAGGCACCGTAGTGTGGACGTCCGCCGTCGGAGGCAAACCCCAGCGCGTCTCCGCTCCGGTCATGCTGACCGCCATCTCCCTCACGGTCCGGCCGGGAGAGGATGACTTCGAACTGCAGCTCACCGAACAGGCCCAGATCAATCCCGCCCTGGTCCGGCACCTGAAAAACATCCACGGGATCGTTTTCGACGTCAATGCCGTGACCCGCCTGGCCTACAGCACCGCCCGGTTCGACCCCCAGCCCGTCCTGGACCGGCTGGCCACCCTTATCCGGCCCATCCACGGCGCCGAAACCCAGCACAACCTGCTGGTGTCCACCTTTGCCGACCTGTCCGGCAACCTGGACGACCCCTGGATCAACGATTCCAACCCCATCGTCTCCGCCCTGGCCACCGCTGCCGGCGGTGAAGTGATAGATGTTGAGGATCCGGACCCGTCCCGCTTCCCGCACCTGGACAACCGGCACCCCAAAGACGAACTGCTGCTGCTGGACGCCGATACGGACCAGCAGTACGTGGTCGACGCCGCCCGGGCGGGCGACTCCCTGGTGGTCAGCGCCCCGCCGGGAACCGGCCAGACCCAGACCGCCATTAACACCATCGGCGCGCTGGTGGATGCCGGCAAGACGGTGCTGGTGGTGGGCGACCGCCGCGCCAGCCTCAATGAGGTCTCCGGACACCTGGAGTCGCTGGGACTGGAATCCATCCTGTTCCAGCTGACCGGAAACGTCACGGCCCAACAGCTGAAGGGCCAACTGGTCCGGGCAATCGTCCGCAACGAAAAGTCGTTGGAACCGCAACTTGGAAACCTCCATACCACCCTGACCGAACACCGGCATGCCCTCATGGACCACGTGGCATCGCTCCACAACGTCCGCGAGCGGTGGGGCTGCTCGCCCTACCAGGCAATGCAGTCGCTTGCCGAACTCACCTCCATCCACCCTGCGCCGGCCACCACCGTCCGGCTCAAGCGAAGCGTCCTGGACAGCATCCGGGACCGTGAAGAACTGGCCGGCCGCCTCCGCCGCGCGGCCGAACTGGGCAGCTTCAGCAAGGCCGCCACCACCAGCCCGTGGCACGGCGCCAGGCTGCTGACCCGCAAGGAAACCGAGGAAGCCCAGGACCTGGTCCGCTCCGTGGCCAAGAGCCTTCCCGCCCTGCGCGACCGCATGGACGCCGTAGCGGAGCACGCCGAAATCCGCCTGGGCGAATCCTTCGCCGAGTGGGGCGAACAGCTTGAACTGCTGGTGGCCGTCCGCGGCAGCCTGGACAAGTTCACCCCTGACATCTTCGACCGGCCGGTGACCGACCTCATCTCCGCCACGGCGCCGTCCGCCTGGCGGCGTGAGCGCGGCATTGAACTGACCGCCATGCAGCGTTCCAGGCTGCGCCGGGTGGCCAAGGAGTACGTCCGTCCGGGTGTCCACATCGCCGACCTGCACTCGTCCCTGGTGCTGGTCCAGGAACAGCGTGCCCTCTGGGCGGCCTACGCCACCACGCAGCGCCATCCCGCTGTTCCCTCAGGCCTGGCCGAGATGATTGCCATGTACCGGTCCCTTGACCAGGAGCTGGCACAGCTGGGCGAGGCACTGCGGCACACGGAGGACGGCGGGGCACTTTCCACCGTTCCCTACGCGCAGCTGATGGAGCGCCTGGAACGCCTGGTAGCGGACACCGACACGCTCAAGACGCTGCCCGAACGCACGCTCCTCATCGAGAACATGCGCGAACACGGGCTGGGTGAACTTCTCGCCGACCTCGCCGAACGGGAAGTTCCGGAACGATCCGTCGCCGCGGAGCTGGAGCTGGCCTGGTGGCAGTCCGCCCTGGAGGCGATGATCAGCGGCGACGACTACCTGGCAATGTCCGACGGCGATGCCCTCCGCCAGCTCGAGGCAGAGTACCGGCTGGCTGACAACGCGCACATTGCCAGCGGCGCCGCCCGGTTGCGGTGGGACCTCGCGGAACGGTGGCGCACAGCCATCTCTGCCCAGCCGCGCCAGGCAGACCTCCTGCGCAGCCTGCTCAAGGACGGCAGGGTTTCCCTGGCGTCCCTGACTGCCCAGGCACCGGAGCTGATCGGCACCCTGGTTCCGGTGTGGTCGGTCAGCCCCTACCTGATGACCGGACTGCTACCGGCCGAACAGCACTTTGACGCCGTCGTCATCCTTGACGCCGAGGCCACTTCGCTGCAGGCTGTCCTGCCCTCCATTGCCCGGTCACGGCAGGTGATTGCGTTCGGCGATCCCCGCATTGCCACGCCGCGGACGTTCACGGTAGGGGTGGAGCGGCTGGCCGCCGGAGAGCCCGCCCATCACCGCGTCGAGAGCGCATTCACCGCCCTCTCTGCAGTGCTGCCGGTGTGGCGGCTCAACGTGGTGTACCGGGCAGTGGACGAGGACCTGGTCCTGCAGCTCAGCAAGAATTTTTACGACGGCGGCCTGCGCCGTCTGCCCGAAGGCCAGTCAGCCACGGGCTTGGACCGGTCCCTGCTGGTGGAATACCTGCCGGACGGCACCGGCCTTCCCAGCGCTGACCACGAGGGCGTGGAGTCCGTGGTGGCGGAGGTCAACAGGGTAGTGGAGCTGGTGTTCGAACACGCCCGCCTGCGTCCGCGGACCTCCCTGGCGGTCGTCACCGCCAGCCTGCGGCACGCCGCCCGGATCGGCGAGTCCATCAGGCTGCAGCTGTCCAACCAGCCGGGCCTGGCCGGGTTCTTCGGCGCCGGCCCGGAGTCCTTCCGCGTGGTGGACCTGGAACGAGCCCAGGGCCTGGTCCGCGACCACGTCATCTTCTCGCCCGGATTCGGGCGGACCCCGCACGGCCGTGCGCTCCACAACTTTGGGCCGCTGTCCGCTGAAGGCGGCCGGGAGAAGTTCGCCCTGGCCATGACCCGGGCCCGCCGTTCCCTGCACGTGCTCACCTGCTTCCGGCCCGAAGACCTGGATCACACCCGGCTTACCCACGGCGCGGTGGACCTGTACGCGCTTTTGGACCGGGAAATCTCCGGCAACACGGACCTCGGTACCCCCGCGTCCCGTGCTGCCGCCAGTGAACAGGCACTTGGCGCGGACCCGTTGGTGGCGGACCTGGGCGACCGTTTGCGTGCCCGTGGCGCCAGGGTCTGGCACCAATACGACGGTGCCATTGACGTGGTTGCGGCCGCGGACCCCCTGAACACGATGGGTCAGGATGATTCCGACATTCCGCGACCCGTAGCGATCGAGTCCGACGGAACTGCGCAGTACCGCACCATGAGCGTGCGTGAGCGCAGCAGGCTGCGCCCGCAACTGCTGGAACGCCTCGGCTGGCGGTACATGCCGCTGTGGACCATCGAGGTCTTCACGGACCCCTCGTCCTGCGCGGACCGTATTGCCGGCTACCTGGGCCTGGAAAAGATGGTGCTTCCGGGCCGCGCCAGCCAGTCCGTGGGGTTCCTTGACGACGACGTTGACCAGGCGCTCAATGGAATTGATTCTGCGCCGGCCGCGGGAGCTTCCTACCTGTCCCGGGATTCCGGCGCAGCACGGGACGGCGGCGGTGGACGCCAGGAGGCGGACCCCATGACTGAGGAAAAGAAGCCTGCAGACGGCAGGCCTGAGGAAAACGGCCGCGAGGAAGAGATGCGCCAGGACGAGAACGTGAACAAGCAGCCGGAAACAGCAGCTGATGGCGGAGTCCCTGCGGGGCCGGCCGCAGCCACCCCCACGTCCCGGACGGCTCCGGGTGGTACCGGGGCGGACCTCCCCACCAAGGCCGCGGAGGACGATGCCCGCAGCTGGGGTGACCGCGAGGAGGACCACGACGCGTGGCTGAAGGAACAGAAGCCGCCGCACTGGGGCTGACCGCCACCAGGTCACTGCGGGCCGACCAAAACAAAGAACAGCCTGCCTTGGGTGGAGGCTCCGGCCAGACGGGATGATTGTTCGGCCGTGGCTGCCACCACGATGAGGCCATCCGTCTCCGAGGTACCCAGCCATTGTCCGCTCTGGCCGCCCTTGTTGGAGGTCCACAGTACCGGGACCGCGGACGCCAGTACTTCGGAGGGACCCTGCTGGTCGAACCCGTTGGCTGATGTGAGCACCACATTGACCAGCTGGCCGGGGGAGACCAGTTGGATGGACGAAGGGTCAGCCATTCGCAGTGGCACCGCGGCAGACCCAGGCGGCGTCCCTGCTAGGAGCCCAGGGCCCACCAGCTGGGCATCGGACAAAAGTTGGCCCTTCCGCATCGGCGCGGCCAGCTGCTTGCCCTTGGCGGCGGCCTCATCCTGGAGGAATCCATCGGCGACCATGCCGGGCGGCACCTGGACCCGCGCCACGTCCGCTTCGGTCACCGCTGTCCCCGCGGCCAGGTCGCGGGCAGCGGCCAGCGCAGTAGCTGTGGAGAGCGGGGCGGGGGTGACCTGCTGGACGGCGACAGCGGCGGCTGCTGACAGCAGCAGGGCAGCGGCAAGCCTGCGGTTGCGGTTCAGCCAGGCGGCGAGCCGGGCCGCAGGCGGACGCTTCCTGGCGCTGCGGCCGACGCCGCCAGTGTTCGTTGGATACCTGAGGCCGGCGAGGCCACGGCGGGGGAATATAGGCATGCGCCCACGCTAGCTGTAGCCGCAACCGCCCGGGGGCCGGGACTGCGGCTATGTGGACAAAAGCGGCCGGCGCTGGAACGCGCCGGCCGCCGTCGAAAGAATGTGCCCGTTAGCTCGCGGCAGCTGCCTGTGCCGCCGCGGCGGGGGCGGCAGCGGGTGCGGACGGAGCCGAAGCGGGGGAGACGGAGCTGCCCTTGGAATCGCGGGAGTCCGTGCGGTAGAAGCCGGAGCCCTTGAAGACCACGCCAACGCTATTGAACTTCTTGCGCAACGTGCCCTGGCATTCAGGGCAGGATGTCAGGCTGCTGTCCGAAAACGACTGCACGATGTCGAAGGCGTGGCCGCAGTCCTTGCAGGCGTAAGCATATGTTGGCACTGGTGCTCCTCCTCTTGGGCAAACGAGAGGTCCCGTGCTGCCACATGGTTAACCATTAGCAGTCGCAGGGCCTGAGTGCTAATTCTATCACTGCGCCACCGGCCGTGTGCTCAGGCTGCCCCAAACAGGGGCCGGTGCCCGGCGGGCGAAAGAACGGCCGGAACGGGCCGGTCGAACTCCTCTGCCGGGATGCTGCCGGCGGGCAGTAATTCATCGTCGTAGATAACAGCGGACAAAGGGATTTCCTTCCCGGCCGTGGCCAGGTGCCCCAGGAATTTGTCGTAGTAACCGCCGCCTTGGCCAATCCTGTTGCCGGCAAGGTCCACCGCTGTGGCCGGAATAAATAGCACCGACGCATCGCCCGCGGTTTCGGGGCCATGGCGGTGCCCCGCAGGCTCCAAAATGGGGGCATACCTGCTGCGTTCGTAGCCGGTGTCCGGCGTCCAGAAAACCCAGCTCAGCTCCCGTGCGGGTTCGCACACCGGCAGCAGGACCTTGTGCCCGCTGCGGTACAGGGCGTTGATCAGCGGCAGGGTCGGTGGCTCCTGGCCCACGCCAAGGTAGACGCACGCAATGCCTGGGCGGCCCTCCGTTACCGATCCCGCCCACGCGTCCCCGTGGGTGGCCAGAGCCAGGCCCGCTGCTTCTAGCTGCGCCGGCGCGAGGCCTGCCCGCCTGCGGCGATGACTGGCCCGGATCCCGTCCTTGATGGCGTTCGACTCCTGCAGCATGTTGTCCTCCCTGCGTCGCCCCGTAGTCCGCAGCCTGCAGCCCGGGTGCCGGCCCGTCGCACCGGTAGTTACTGAAATACTTGACGCTGACGTTAGATTAGTCCGGTGAACACCAGTAATCCCAGAGTCCGCAAAGCCGTCATTCCCGCAGCGGGCCTGGGCACCAGGTTCCTCCCTGCCACCAAGGCTATGCCCAAGGAAATGCTTCCCGTCGTGGACAAGCCTGCCATCCAGTACGTCGTGGAGGAAGCCGTCCACGTGGGCCTCAGCGACGTTCTGATGATTACCGGCCGCAACAAGCGGGCCCTTGAGGACCACTTCGACAGGGTGCCATCCCTCGAATCGACCCTCCGGGAAAAGGGCGACACCGAAAAGCTCGCGTCCGTTCAGGCAGCGAGCCAGCTGGGCGATATCCACTACGTGCGGCAGGGCGATCCGCACGGGCTGGGGCACGCAGTGCTCCGGGCAAAGCAGCATGTGGGCAATGAAGCCTTCGCTGTCCTGCTGGGCGATGACCTCATCGACGCCCGCGACGAACTCCTCAGCACCATGATCGACGTGCAGGCCCAAACCGGAGGGTCCGTCGTCGCCCTCATCGAAGTGGAACCGTCCCAGATCAGCGCCTACGGTTGCGCCGACGTCCAGGAGATCGACGGCGGAGACTACGTCCGGGTCAACCGGTTGGTGGAGAAGCCCTCGCCCGAGGAAGCGCCGTCCAACCTTGCGCTAATCGGACGCTATGTCCTGCACCCCGCCGTGTTCGAAGTCCTTGAGCACACAAAGCCCGGCCGTGGCGGCGAAATCCAGTTGACCGATGCCCTCCAGGAACTGGCCACCGGTGACGGCGAGGGGCACGGAGTGTACGGCGTGGTGTTCCGTGGACGCCGCTACGACACCGGCGACAAGCTGAGCTACCTCAAGGCCTGCGTCCAGCTGGCCATCGACAGCGAGGACCTGGGCCCGGGCCTGCGGGAATGGCTGCCGGGCTTCACCGCCGGCCTTTCCCGGTAGCGCCGTGCGCACTGGAACCATCTGGCCGGTCACCCTTGAGTGCGGCGACCTGGTCCTGCGGCCCATCCGGTACCGCGACAAAAAAGAGTGGACCGAAGTTCGGTACCGGAACAGCGAGTGGCTGGCGCCGTGGGAGGCCTCCAACCCGGACCCGCAGGGCGGACTTCCTGACTACCGGCACATGGTGCGGTCCCTGAATATCCAGGCCGCCCAGGCCACCGCGCTTCCCTTCCTCATCACCGAGTGGAGGCCGGGTCTGCGGAGCCCGGCCATCGTGGGCCAGTTGACAGTGTCTTCGATCGTCTGGGGTTCGGCGATGATGGCTACGTTGGGCTATTGGGTGGACCAGTCCCGGGCCGGGCGCGGGATAGCCCCCACATCCGTGGCGCTGGTAACGGACCACTGCTTCCGGGCGCTCGGGCTGCACCGGATGGAAATCAACATCCGGCCCGAGAACGGCCCGAGCCTGCGGGTGGTGGAGAAGCTGGGGTTCAGGGACGAGGGCTACCGGCCCCGTTTCCTGCACATCAACGGCAAATGGGCTGACCACAGGTCGTTTGCGCTCACCTCGGAAGAGGTCCCGGAAGGCCTGCTGGGCCCGTGGCTGGCATCGCGCCGGTCATAAATCCAACGGTTTGCCTATGCGGACACGACACACCGCGGCTAATGCGGCCTGAGCAGGCATGATGCTCATACGGTTTTGAGTGTGGACTTCCCCCTTAGCAGCTCAGTGATCCTTGTGGTTGCCGTCGCGCTCTGGATTGTGTGGGTTGCCCCCTACGTCCTCCGGAACCGCCGGCAAAAGTTCCAGCCCGCCGTCGATTTCCTCGCAGACGCCCCCGCCGATGAGCGGCCGGACCCCCAGTCCGGCCTGGTCCGAAACGTCGCCGCCCAGCAGGAGAAAGCCATGGAACCCAGGAAGAGCGCCGCATCCGCTGCCGGCACTGCAAGTACTCCACCTGCGGCGCCGTTCCGCATCCGCTACGGCCGGACATCGTTGGCTCTCGTGGGGCTGCTGTCACTCGTCACCGCCTTCATCTCCGGCGTGATTCTTCTTTTCGGCATCGGTTCGCCCGCCCTTCCGCTCACCTGCACCCTGCTGACGGTTGCGTCCGTGGCACTGCTGCGCTGGCTCGCCGTCCGTGACCGCAAGGCGAAGGTGGACGCCGCCTTCCGCTCCGCGATGAGCGCCCCGGCGCGCCGTCCCGACACCGCGGAGGCAATCCCGCCGAAGCCCGAAAGCGCCCCCACACGGCGTGACAGCCCGCTTTTCGACGCCGAGGCAGGGGAGCCGAAGGCCAAGCCACTGACCGCTGTGGAGCTGCGGGAAGCAGCCCTCGCCGTCGCCATTGCGGCCGGCGACACCAGCGCAGGCGCGTCCGCACCTGCCGTTCCCTTGAACACCCCATGGGAGCCCGTAGAGGTTCCCAAGCCCGTCTATGTTGAGGCTCCCAAGGCCGAGCGTCCCGAACCGAAGCCGCTGGAGCTCCCGGAAGCACCAAAGGCAGTGGGGAAGCCCTCGCTGAAACAGGGCGCCACTTCCGCTCCGGCCGTTGAGGCAGCTGCCGCAACGGAAGCGCAGCAGCTGTCCAAAGCCCAAAGCGCCCTCAGCAACCTCGACGACGTCCTGCAGCGCCGCCGCGCATAAGGTTGCGGGGCGCCGCCCCAGCTCCCGCGCGTCAATTGGCGTTGGGCTACGAAAATTTGTAGCCTAGGGACACCGGTTCCGCACCGGCAGGCAGCAAACCTGCAGGACGCGGATACGTCCGGGGCTATAGCTCAGTTGGTAGAGCGCTTCGTTCGCATCGAAGAGGTCAGGAGTTCGAATCTCCTTAGCTCCACTGTTTGTCAGCGGTTTTCGCTAATGCTGCTGGGCGGCCTTCAAAGCATGCAGAGGCCCTGCGGGTCTAAAGTTCCTTCTCCGATCACAATGGCGGTCAGGACGGTCGTTTCGACCGACTGGACACTGGCGAATACCGGGAGTACGGCCAGGACCGCCGCCAGGCTCAGCAGCTGGCCGGACCGGACGTTCCACGTGAAGGGGAATCGCGTGAAGGCGGCAACAGCAACCGCCATGGCGGTGAACACCAGGACACCGCCGAGCCGACGGTACATGCTGTCCCGCCCGGTGACGGCATCAAGGACGAAGGCGGCGAAGTGGTTCGCAACCGCGGCCAACAGAACGAGCACCAGAACCCGTTGTAAAGGACTCAGCCCTGCACGCATGTGGCCGGTGCTCAATGAGGGAGTGTCTCCTGCCATGGGTGCTCCTGGTCTGTCAGGCTGGCTGACACGGCGCAACTGCCCTCAAGGGATACCCTGAGCGGCAGGGGTCCAACAGGGACTAACGGCATGTGCTTATCAGCCGGACATTTCTCCCAATATAGGCGGCTTCCTAAACGGCAAATCCACGATCAACGCAAAGTTTTGCCAAAACTGTGGTGGGGCTCCCTTCCACGCATGCTTGACGGGGACGGACGCCTTGAACGGCGTCCAACGCGAAACTGACGATCGGCGGCAACGAACTCGTCGCTAATGCCGTGTCGGTCCGGGGCGTGGCTAGACCGCGGTCGAGCCGCGCTGCGATAGCGTATCCGGCAAGGGCGCGGGAAACTGTCCGGCGTTCGGGCAAGCCCCCTTTTGCCTGCCTGGCAGGTTCGGTGGCGGGTGTGCCGCTGGTCCGTATCGATGAAAGGAAATGCAGATGGCTGTTTCTATTGAATTGGGCAAGGCACTGGACAAGGCCTACGAAAACGCGAGCCTCGACGAAGTCCTCGCAGCACCGCCCTCGGCCCTGGCTGGGTTGACGGACAAGCACGACGAACTGCTCGCCGGCATGGGCATCAAGACCATCCGCGACCTGGGAAGCAACAAGTACTTCGCCACCGCCGGTGTGCTCGTGGCACTCTCGGGCAAGGTCGGATAACCGTCCGTTCCCGGCGCCGAACGCGCCCTGAGAAGGTCCGACCGGCCCGAGCCGGCCGGACCTTTTTCTGGGCCTTGATTGTCCGGCCAGCAGAAACTGACCGCCTCATCCCTGGACGCCCAGTTCGCCTCCCTCGAAGACCTTGGCGATCAGACCGAAGTCGAAGCCCGGGGTCGCTGTTCACCGTGAATGCCTCCCGTTGCGCAGTTGCTTCACTGGAGCGCTGCTTCTCGGCCTCACCTACGGGGTTGTCTTAGGCAGCCTCCAGGAAGTTAGCCTCATTTGGCCGCCAGATCGCTATCTGCCAGGACGGTATTGACCTCCGGCGGGGCCTTCTTGGATTTCCGTCATAGGGCTATCCATTAAACGGCTCTTCCAGAACCGGCCCTGTTTGAGATCATGCCTCATGGCTGAGAACGAACTCGGAGGACCTTTTGCTGACCATCACACCGAGGTGGTGCCGGTCATTCAACACCTTCAGTTGCCGGAGGGAATTGTGGGGCCATTTGTGCTGGACCTTGAGGTACGGTGCTTCCTTGTCAGAGGCTCAACCGGACTGGTATTGGTCGACGCAGGGCCTGAGGGCGGTGCTCCCGAAATAGGTCAAGCGCTGGGGCGGGTTGGTGCGACTTGGTCGGACATCACTGACGTCATTCTGACCCATTCACACGCGGACCACGTCGGCGGCTTGGACCAGGTGGCCTCGAAAGCCCAACGTGCCACCTTCTGGGCCGGCGCACCAGATATTGGGGACATACTTTCAAAGGCGCCGCTTCGCCCAGCTTCGGAAGGCGATTATGTTCGTGGCCTACGTGTGCTGCAGACGCCAGGACACACGAAGGGCCACATCAGCCTTCTGCATGAAGAGGAACGGATTCTCTTTGTCGGTGACGCAGTCGGGACTGTTACCGGGACTATGGCCAGGGCCCCGTCACAGTTCACCGCGGATGCTACAAGAGCCGAAGTCTCACTGCGGAGACTCTCCGAGTTGCAACCCGCCAGGATGCTCTTCTCACACGGACCCGAAGTCCCTGACCCGGTCGGCCAGCTTCGTGAACTGCTCGCCACAACCTCCGGAGATTGATTTTGCATCGTCCAAAGGAACGCCGACTCCCTCCACCTGACCATTAGGCGCGCGGTGCGGGTACCCGCGTAAATCAGGGTCCAGGGATGACCGCCTCAGGATGCTGGCGCTACCGTCGAATCCGTGATCTTCGAGGTGGACTAGCAGGCCCTAAGGACGGTTCCGAGGCCGCGTCCGAGGCACTTCCCGATGGCGGCCACCGCTCCACCTGGATCGCCATCCAATGACTGCGACCGTGAGCCGGAGGACCATGAATGCTGTCCCGCGAATGACGAACACCCAGTCCAGCGGCCGGTCTTGTTGTTCGGGATGGTCTATGACTTCCAGAAGCCCGTCAGTAACACTGGAAGGTTCGTCCGGTGGTACTCGTGCTGGCGGGGCACGATCCAGCCGCAGAAGTGCAAAACGCGGCGCCTGATGAGGGGCAGGGGAAATTTGGCGGCCTAGAGTGGGTCCATGGGAATCATCATCGGCCTTCTGGTCATCTGGCTCATCCTGTCCATCGTCGGCTTCGTCGTCAAAGGCCTCATCTGGCTCGCCATCATCGGCCTGGTCCTGTTCGTCGCCACCGGCGTCTGGGGCTGGCTGAAGCGCAAAACGAACGCCTGAGCAACATCCGCCTGCCGGACCGGGAACTTTCAGTCCGGCACGCGGGTGGCCCGGGCGGCCAAAAGACCCTAGCCCGCCGGCGGCAGGCCGCACCATGCTTTCCCCATGAGCCGCAGAGAATCCGCATCCGGTCCCGGGGAGTTTCTTCCGCCCGTCCGCAGGAACACAGCCGCCAACCGTGCCCTGCACCCTGACCGCCCCTGGATCCGGGCCGTGCGCATCGCCGTCGGGATTTTCGTGCTCGCAGCGCAGGTCCAGAAGACCTTTGACGCCACCCTTCCCGGTAACGATGTGGATGTTGCCCAACTGTTCTCGGAGTTCACCGTGCAGGGGAACCTTGCCTTAGGGCTCGTTTTGATACTTTCGGGTGTCCGGCCACGGAGCCGGCTGCCCCTGTGGTGGGACCACATTTTCGGCGCTCTGGTCCTTTACCTGGTGAAGACGGGGATTATCTACGTTGTGCTGGTGGCTCCGCCGGGGGAGCCTTGGTGGAGCTGGGACCTGTACTGGCCCCAAATGGTCCACCACCGCCTTGCTCCGCTGGTGACCGCGCTCGATTGGCTCCTGGTCACCAGGACCGTCCGCGGGACGTGGTGGGGGCCCTTGGCGTGGCTTGGCTACCCCGTGGCTTTCCTGGCGTTCTCCTGGATCCGCGGGGGTCTCGACGGGTGGTACGTCTACGATTTCCTGGATCCAACGCTCGACGGCGGGTGGGCGACGGTGTTTGTCTCCACCGCACAGGTGCTGGTTGCGTTCCTGGTTGTTGCTGCCATCGTCCACGCCGCGGGCAACGCCCGGGTTGCGCTGGCCGCGGGCCGGCCGGCCCGGGCAAAGAGCGTCCGGGGCGCCGGAGTGGCCGCCTGAGCGGCGCCGGTTAGACCCCGGGCTGGATGTACCGGAACCCGGGACATCCGGCCCTAGATCCAGCCCTTCTTCTTGAAGATTCCGTACATGAGGGCCCCGGCCGCAACCATGAGGATCAAGGCGTAGGGATAGCCCGCGGCCCAGTGGAGTTCGGGCATGTTGTCGAAGTTCATCCCGTAGATGCCGGCGACGAAGGACGGCGCAAACAGGATTGCTGCCCAGGATGAGATCTTCTTGACCTGTTCGTTCTGCTCGGCGCTGGCCTCGTTCTGCCGGTTGGCGGTCAGGGTTCCGTCCAGGGTCAGGGCGTTCTGCAGCAAGTCCCGGAACGAGTCGGCCCGGGAGATCACCCGCTCCACGTGGTCCTCAACGTCGCGGAGGTTGTGCCGCAGTTCGGTTTCCACCCCGTACTTCTCGAAGCCTTTCTTCAGCTGGTCCAGCATCTCCGGCAGGGGATGGATGGCACGCTGGAACTGGATTACTTCCCGCGCCAGTTCGTAAATCCGGCGCGACACCGAGGAATCGCCGCTGAACAGTTGGTCCTCGATCTCGTCAATATCGTTTTCCAGTCCGGCCACCACCGGAGCGTAGTCGTCCACCACACGGTCCAGCAGGGCGTACAGAACCGCTTCCGGCCCGTGCTGGAGCAGGTCCGGCCGTGCCTCCAGCCGCTGCCGCACCCGGGCCACGCCAGCCGTTTCCGCGTGCCGGACGGTCACGACGAAGTTCTTCCCGGTGAAGACGTGCAGCTCGCCGAACTCCACCGTCTCATCCACGTCCAGGTACCTTGCGGGCCGCAGGACGGTGAAGAGGTTGTCGTCGTACCGTTCAAGCTTGGGGCGCTGGTGGGCCGACACGGCGTCCTCCACTGCCAGGGCGTGAAGCCCGAATTCGTTGGCGACGGCGGTCATCTCTTCCGCGGTGGGCCGGTACAGCCCGATCCAGGCCATACCTCCGTGCCTGGCGAGGGTCTCGAAGGTCTGTTCAAGGCTTTCGGGCTCCGCGTGGCGGACGCCGTTGACGTAGACGGCGTTATCGATGATGGTCATTCAGGAAATCCTAGCCGGGGCGGCGGCACTGCTGAGACCGCTGATGAGGGGTTCGGTCCGGTACGGGATGTGGGTGTGCAGGGCCAGGACGGTTTCTGTCCGGATGACCCCCTTGATCCTCAGGACCTGCCGCAGGGAGGACTGCAGGTTGTGGGTATCGGTGGCTACCACCCGGCACCAGACGTCCCCGCGGCCGGAAATTTCGTGGACTTCCAGAACCTGCGGAATGAGGCGCAGCGCCCCCACGACGCCGTCGAGCTCGCGGTGTGAGACTTCAATGGTCACGAACGCCACGACGTCGTAACCCACCGCTTCGAGGTCAACCTCGCGGCCGCCCGGCCGCAGTACGCCGGCGCGGAGGAGGCGCCGCACACGCGACTGCGCCGTGTTGCGGGCGATGCCCAGGGAATCGCTGAGCTCTCCGATCTGGATCCGGGGATCCCTGATGAGCGCCAGCAGAATCCTCAAATCCGTGGGGTCCAATTTGTTCAAGAACGTCACTCTCCATCATCCAGGAATGCCCATGTTGACTATTTTGCTCAATTATCCACCTGTTATTGGATGAATTACTCAGCACTGCCGCACTCTTGAACCAACACAGTTGTATCCGCGCCGGGCTCCCACAAGGACCACCCGCCGCGGCGAACCCCTAAGGCGGCACAAATGACGGTCTTCAGCGAATTGCGCATGCGTCCGGCGACAGCCATGCCCCGCGGTTGGAATGCCTCCACCACTGCGCGGCTGGTGATCTCCGGGGCGGTGATCTTCATGCTCCTGGTGGGCGCCAACCTTGCCACCCCGCTGTACCCGCTGCTGCAGGCCAACCTGGGACTGTCCAGCCTGGAGGTGACCGCAGCGTTCGCCAGCTATGTCCTGGCGCTGGTGGGAACACTGCTCCTGGCCGGGCACTGGTCGGACCACATCGGCCGCCGGGCGGCCCTCCTGGTCGCCGTGCTGACGGGACTGGCGGGCGGCTGGATCTTTGCCGAAGCCCACTCGCTGGCCGCACTGTGCGCCGGCCGGGCACTTCAGGGCGCGGCAGTTGCGCTTGCCACAGGAGCCAGCGCGGCCGCCCTGCGGGAGTTGCTTCCGTCCCGGCCAGAGTGGGCTTCGCGCTTTACGCTGCTGGCCTCGTCCGGGGGAGTGGCGGCGGGACCCGTGATCGGCGGCCTGCTGTCGCTGCTTCCCGGAGCCACCACGGCACCTTATGCCGTCCATTCCCTGCTGATGGCCGGGCTGCTGGTGCCGCTGTACCTGATCCGTGCCCGCCCGGCCATCATGGTTCCCGCGGTGTCCCGGCCGCTGCATGCCCTGGCGCCCCGCCGGCCCTCCGTGTCGCGGCAGGCGAGGGGCCCCTTTTGGCTGGCATCCGGCGTCGGCTTCCTCAGCTTCGCCGTGTTCGGCTTCTCACTCTCACTGGCCCCGGGTTATTTCGCACAGGTCCTGGGCACCGACTCCCGGCCACTGATCGGCGTCCTCGCGGGCCTGCCGCTCGGTGCGTCGGCCCTTAGCCAGTTGGTGACCGTGCACGGCCGGCGGACGGTACCGGCTGGCCTGGCGGTCCTGGGCGTCTCTGTCATGCTGCTGGGTGCCGCAGGGGCCTGGCACAGTCCCATGATGCTGGTCAGCGCCGCCGTCGCCGCCGGGGTGGGGCAGGGGCTGGCGTTCCGGACCGTCTTTAACGATGTGGCGGCCCGCGTGGAACCGGCCCGCCATGCGCAGATCATCAGCACCGTCTATGTGATCACCTACCTGGGAAGCGCAGTCCCCGTCCTGGGGCTGGGCTGGGCCAGCGCGGCGTTTGGGATGGCAGCGGCCGTGCAGGGCTTCGTCCTGCTCTGCGGCGGGGCGGCCTTGGGACTTGCAGCCGTGACGCTGGTGCAATCGGCACGGCGGAAGGTTTCCTGAACGGCCCCGGCCGCCCCGGGTGCTAGTCCGGAAGTGGTCCGTGGTTGCCCTGGATGTGTTCGAAGACGAGGGTGGTTTCGGTGTGGCCCACCACGGGGTCGGTGGCCAGGTTGTCCAGGACCCAGTCCCGCAGGTCTTCGGTGCTCCCGACGGCGATGTGCAGCAGGTAGTCGACCGAACCTGAGGTGTGGAATGTGGAAAGAACTGCGGGCAGGTGCGGCACCCGGGCGGTGAAGCGGTCGATCTGGTCGCGGTCGTGGGCGCGGAGCCGAACAGCCACCAGTGCCTGCACGGACCTGCCGATGGCTGACAGGCTCAGCTTCGCCTCGTAACCCTGGACGATGCCACGCTCCGAAAGGGCACGGGTGCGCATCAGGGCTGTGGAGGGGGCGATTCCCACCATCTCGGCGAGCTGTTTGTTCGAAATCCTGGCATCCGCCACCAGGGCCGCGAGGAGACGCTCGTCGATGGCGTCCAGCGGCTCCAGGTGCGCCCCGGGCCTGGTGTTCCTTGCATTCGTACTCACTGCGGTTCCTTCCAAGCGGTCCTAGTTCATCCTAGACCGCAGAATCGCCGCAAGCTGCGCAGCAGGAGCGCGTCCTGCCGAACATCCTGACACCCCGGGGGCTGCTCGTAACCGGTTAATTCGCCGGCAGGTTACGGCGTCAGGGTGTGCTCTGTCCCGGGATGGACGACGGCGACAGTTGCCGCAGTCAGGCACGCCAGGACCATGACCGCTCCCGCAAGGGCGTTCCACCCCCAGGCCTGGAAGACCAGGCCGCCGGCCCAGCCCAGCAGGCTGGAGCCGAGGTAGTAGGCGAGGTTGTACAGTGACGCCGCCTGCGCCCGTCCGGTCCTGGCGATGGCGCCCGTCCAGCCGGAGCCGATGCTGTGGGCGGCGAAGAAGCCGCCGGTAAACACCACAAGCCCGGCCAGGATCAGGACCAGGGACTGAGTGAGGGTCAGGGCAAGTCCTGCCAGGGCAAGCGCCAGTCCTGCCAGCAGCACGTTCCGGCGGCCGTACCTGGTGGTCATGCCCGCGGCCCAGCGGGAGGAGAAGGTTCCGGACAGGTAGGCCAGGAAGATCAGGCTGATGACCGTGGCCGGAAGCCCAAACGGTGCACCGGACAACCGGAAGCCCAGGTAGTTGTAGACGGCCACGAATCCGCCCATCATCAGGAAGGCCTGCGCGTACAGGGCCAGCAGCCTGACGTTCCGCAAGTGTCCGCCGAGAGTCCGGACCGCACTGCGGAAGCCGGAGGCCTGGGCCGGGAGGAACCCCCGGGCCCGCGGTACCAGGACAAGGAAGGCGACGGCGGCAACCGTCGCCAGGAGGGACACGGCCAGGGCTGCCGACCGCCACCCCCAGATCTCCCCAACCGGCCCCGCGACCAGCCGCCCGGACAGTCCTCCCAGTGTGGTGCCGGCGACATAGCTTCCCGCGGCAACGGCTGCGTGGGCTTTGCTGACTTCCTCGTTGAGGTAGGCAATGGCGATGGCGGGAATGCCGCCCAGGGCCATTCCCTCGAGGAGCCGCAGCGCCAGCAGCATGGTGAAGCTGCTGGCCATCGGCACCAGCAGCCCCAGGACGGTGGCCGCGGTGATACCCCACATCATCGCCCTGACCCGGCCGATCCTGTCCGCCAGGAAGGACCACGGGATCACCGTGGCAGCCAGGCCAACGGTGGCGAGCGAAATGGTGAGGGCGGCCTCGGCGGCCGTGATGCGCAGGTCCGCGGCCAGGAGGGGGAGGACCGCCTGGGTGGAGTAGAGCTGGGCAAAGGTGGCCACGCCCGCGCAGGACAGGCCGGCAAGGATCCGCCCGTACGCCCTGGATCCCTTGGCGTGGCCGGTCCAGAGAGGCGACGCATCAGTTCCGGCGCTTGCGTTCTGAGGCATCCAGCCAGCGTAGTCCCGGTAGATGGATGCCTCCAATGCATGCTTTATGCCAAAGTAATAGCAAATATGGATTGTTTTTGCCTGGAAGGAACTGCCGATGGAGCCGGACCGGAAACAACTGGCGCAGTTGCTCCCGCTGCTGCCGGTGCTTGCAGAGCTGGGCCGGACCGAGCACGTGACGGAAACGGCGGAACTGCTCGGAGTACCCCAGTCAACGGTGAGCCGGGCGCTGGCGACCGCCAGCGCCGCCGTCGGCACCGACCTCCTGGTCAGGGACGGACGCGGTGTCCGGCTGACTCCTGCCGCCCGCACACTGCTGCCCTACATCGAGCAGGCGCTCGCAGAGTTCCAGGCCGGACTGGACCTGGTGCGCAATGAATCCGAGGTGGTCAGGGGCACAATATCGGTGTCTTTCCAGCACACCTTCGGCGAGGCCACCCTGCCGCTGCTGATCAGTGCCTTCCGGGCACGGCATCCCGGGACTGGATTCCGCCTCAGCCAGGGGGCCCGCGACACCTGCCTGGATGAGTTGTCAGCGGGGGAGGCGGACCTCGCCCTCACGGCACCCGTTGCGCCCCCGGGCAAGAACCTGGACTCCGCACCCCTGTACCGCGAGCCGCTGCGCCTGGTGGTGCATCACGCCCATCCGCTCGCCCGGCAGCGGATGGCCCGGCTGGCCGACATCCGAACGGAACCCGTCGTGGTGCTCGGGCCCGGCTACGGGCTGCGTTCCCTCACGGATGCACTTTTCCGCGAGGCCGGCTTCCGCCCGCGGATCGCCTTCGAAAGCCAGGATTCCCACACCGTCCGGGGGCTGGTTTCCGCGGGCCTTGGCGTCAGTATCCTCCCGCCCGGCGGCGATCCCCCCGGCCGGAATCCGCGTCCTGAAACGGGGGACCTGGGGTGGGTGGAACTTCCGCTGGACTCGCCGCTCGCCTTCCGGGAAGTCGGCGTGAGCTGGCGCCGCCGGAAACCGGGGAGCGAACCGGTCCCTGCCCGGCTTTTCCGGGAGATGGTGGTGGGGCAGGGCGCCGGATTGCTGGCCGGGCTGGTCACCAGGGCAGGACGCTGAGCGGAGAAAGCGCCCGACGGCGGCGGGCTGGCTTCCGGGGCCCAGGGCCAGGGCACCAAACAGCACGAGGCAAGTACCCTTGTGACGTGACAAACACCCAGAAGCCCCCTGCCGCTCCGTTTGACCAAGCGGCAGGTTCCCCGGCCAGTCCATTGCACGGCATCACGATCGGGCTGGACATCGGCGGCACCAAAACGCACGGTATCCGTTTCGAGGACGGTGTCCCCGTGGCCGACGAATCGGCCGGAAGCTCGAACGTCCAGAATGTCAGCCGGGAGCAGGCCGCACGCAACCTCGCGGACCTTTTCGCCAGGATCGGCGGAGGACCCGTGGACCGGGTGTACGCGGGATCCGGCGGAATCGATACCGACGAGGACGCCGCCGCCCTCGCCGCGCTGATCCAGCCCCTTGCCCCCGAAGCACGTGTCACCGTTGTCCATGACTCCCGCCTCCTGCTGGCCGCGGGACGCGCCACCACGGGCGTGGCGGTCATTGCGGGCACCGGCTCGGCCGCCTGGGGACGCAATGCCGACGGCGGTGAGGCCAGGGCCGGCGGCTGGGGCTACCTGCTGGGGGATGAAGGCAGCGGCTACTGGCTGGGCAGGGAAGCGGTGCGGCACAGCCTGCGCAGGATGAACCAGGGGCTGCCCGTCGACCAGCTCACGGAGGCACTCCTGGTGTCCTGCGGGCTGGACCATCCCAACAAGCTCATCGCCTTGTTCCACTCACCGGACACCGGGAGGCGCTTCTGGGCGCAGCAGGCCAGGCACGTCGTGGAAGCCGCGGCTGCCGGGCACCGGGACAGCGCAACGTTGTTGGACCAGGCCGGGCAGGACCTCGCTGCCTTGGCCGGCCAGGTGCTGGGCCTCTTGAAGATCAAAGGTCCGGTGATCCTGGGCGGCGGGCTGGGCATGAATGTGGCACCCCTGCAGGAGTCCTTCCGCCGGCACCTCGCCGAAACCGGGGTCACGGACGTCAGGGTGCTGGATCAGGAACCGGTATTCGGAGTGCTGCAGTTGGTGGCAGAACCCGCTTAGCCCACCGAACGCTTCCTCGGCGTCAGCCGGACGCCAGGGAGCGGGGGAGCCGGGATGCGTCCGGCTTCCGCCCGGGCATCCGGTCCGTGTCCCGGGACCAGGCCGTAGCGGGCCGCTGCTGTTTCAGCGTCCGGCAGGCCGGCCTGCGCCTCCCAGTCGTCCCTCGCCTTTTCCACTTCATCATGCGTGCGGCCCACAAAGTTCCACCACATCAGCAGTTCCTCGGCGAACGGCTCACCGCCAATCAGCAGGAACCTCGTACCGGGCAGTGCCGCCACCCTCAATTCGCTGCGGCCGGTGCCGAGGTAGCCCAGCGGCCCCGCCGGCAGGTCCTGCCCATCCACCGCCAGGCCGCCGTCGAGCACCAGGATGCCGTGTTCAAAGCCGGGGTTCAACGGCAGCGCCGCCTCCCCTTCGCACGAAATGTCCGCGCCGACGATCGGCGAAAACACTGTTGCGGGGGAGGCCGCCCCGGCAAACTCGCCCACCATGACCGTTGCCGTATAGCCCGGTCCGGCGGCGCGTGGCAGCTCGCGGTGCTGCTCAAATGCCGGTTCCCGGTGCCGGTCCCCGCCAGGAAGGGCCACCCACAGCTGCAGGCCCCGTTGCACCGGCAACTCCCCGCCGTCGGCAGGAAGCACAGCGAACTCGGAGTGCGAGACGCCGTGGCCGGCTGTCATGATGTTCAGCTCCCCGGGACGCACCACCACGTCGCTGCCCACGCTGTCCCGGTGGCGGATATGCCCCGCCAGCGGCCACGTGACCGTCTGCAGCCCGATGTGGGGGTGGGGAAGGACGGACATCGCCGTCCGGTCCGGGCCGAAACTGTCCAGGAAGCACCAGGCCCCGATCGTGGGAAGGCCGCGCTGGGGCAGCGTGCGCTTGACGTTCATGGCGCGGACCCCGCCCAGGGGTACTTCGCGTTCGGGCCACAGCTGCAGGCAGGGGCCGGACATCCCTCTTTCCGGGGCGGGCGGGCAAACTTCCTGCTGGGGCGAAACTTCCAAGTTGGTCACGCCTCCACTGTAGGCCCGGCCGCGGCGCCCCGACAGGAGCCGCCGGACGGCCGGACCCCGGGAAACCCATCCATCCCTGCCGGGGTACCGAATGGTTACAGTAGGGATTCCTTTGCGCGGATTAGGGCCCCAGCTGCTGAAGCCTGACCCCGTTTGGGTTACCGTAACTATCAGCGTGCTTATGGCAGTGTCGCGGTGCTGGGAACAGCCCGTCCAAGAGAACAGGTAAGTCCGCACCATGGACCAGGCGATGATCGAGTTCCAGAGCGTTACCAAGCAGTATCCGGGTGGCCAGCCGGCGGTGGACGGGTTGTCCATGTCCATTGCCAAAGGGTCCGTCACCGTTTTCGTTGGCCCATCCGGCTGCGGGAAGACAACATCGCTCAGGATGATTAACCGGATGGTGGAGCCCACGTCCGGGACCATCACCGTGGACGGCCGCGATGTCACCTCCGTACCGGCTGCGGAACTTCGGCGGTCCATGGGCTACGTGATGCAGTCGGCCGGACTGCTGCCGCACCGCTCCGTCCTGGATAACATTGCCACCGTCCCGCGGCTGAACGGGGTCTCAAAAGCGGAAGCCCGCAAGCGCGCCAGGGAACTCCTGGACGTGGTGGGCCTGGCGGCGTCCCTGGGCGGGCGCTACCCGTCACAGCTTTCCGGCGGCCAGCAGCAGCGCGTCGGCGTGGCGCGCGCACTCGCCGCAGATCCGCCCGTGCTCCTCATGGACGAGCCGTTCAGCGCGGTGGACCCCGTGGTCCGCGACGAACTCCAGCAGGAACTGCTCCGGCTGCAAAAGGACCTGGCCAAAACCATCGTCTTCGTGACCCACGATATTGACGAAGCCACCATCCTGGGCGACAAGGTGGCCGTCTTCGCCACCGGCGGCAAGCTGGCCCAGTACGCCTCGCCGGAGGAAATCCTGCGGGCGCCGGCAAACCAGTTCGTGGCGTCCTTCGTGGGGCGCGACCGCGGCTTCCGCCACCTCGGCTTTGCCCCGTCCGACGGTGTGGCCATCCACCCGGTGCCAACGATCATCAGGGCTTCCGGAGGGTATGAGTCGGATTCCAGCGCTGCCGGCGGCTGGCAGCTGGTGGTGGACGCGGACAAGCGCCCGCTGGGCTGGTCGGCGCCGGGGACCGAAATCGAACTCGTTCCCGGCGGTTCCCTGTTCCGTCCCGGAGATAGCCTCCGGCGCGCCCTGGACTCTGCCCTCTCCTCGCCGTCCGGCCTTGGCGTTGCCGTGGATGCCGACGGCGTAGTGCTGGGCGTGGTCCGCGGCGGCGAGGTCCTGGCACTGATCGAAGAAGCACGCCAGGTGCGGCAGGCTGCCCTCTGATGGATTGGTTCCTGGCCAACACCGGCATGATCCTGGAGCGCGGCGGACAGCACTTGGTGCTGGCACTCGTTCCCATGCTCCTGGGGCTGATCATTTCGATCCCGCTTGCGCAGTTGGCCCGGCGGAACAATGCCCTCCGCTCCGTGGTGCTGACGGCCTCCTCCCTGCTGTACACGATTCCGTCGCTGGCGCTGTTCATCATCCTTCCCACCATCCTCGGGACCCGGATCCTGGATCCCCTCAACGTGGTGGTGGCCCTGACTATCTATGCCGTTGCGCTGCTGGTGCGCGCGGCCCTGGACGCCTTCGATTCCGTGGACGCGGACATCAGCCAGGCTGCGCAGGCCATGGGCTTCAAACCGCTGGCCCGGTTCCTGCAGGTGGACCTCCCGCTCTCCCTCCCCGTCATGTTCGCCGGCCTCCGGGTGGTATCCGTCAGCAACATCTCGCTGGTCAGCGTTGCGGCCCTCCTGGGTGTCGGCAACCTGGGCATGCTCTTCACAGACGGTCTCCAGCGGGACTTCGTCACCGAGGTGGTGGTGGGCATCATCGCCATCCTGGTCCTGGCGCTGCTGATGGACGCGGTTCTCGTCCTGCTGGAACGAATCCTCACCCCGTGGGAGCGGGCAGGGAAGCCGCAGGGCCACGGGACACAAAGCCACGGGACACAGGGCGTCCCCGCCGGAGCACCCGAAGCCGATGGCGCTGCTTCCGCAGTTGGTGAAGCAGCATGAGCAACGTATTCGCCGATACCTTCGCCTGGCTCGCAGACCCGCTGCACTGGTCCGGGAGCATGGGCATACCCGCCAGGCTGGGGGAGCACCTGCAATACACCGGCCTGGTCATGCTGATCGCTACCGCCATTGCAGTACCCGTCGGGATGTTCGTCGGCCACACAGGGAGGGGCCGGGTGGCCGTGGTCGCGCTCGCGGGCGCCCTGCGTGCCCTGCCCACCCTGGGCCTGCTGATCCTGTTCGTGCTGCTGGCCGGCATCGGGCTGATGCCACCCATCTGGGCCTTGGTGATCCTCACGGTCCCGCCACTCCTGGCCGGAACCTACGCGGGTATCTCCAGCGTGGACCGCAACGTTGTGGATGCCGCCAGGGCCATGGGCATGACCGAACTGCAGGTCCTGTTCCGGGCGGAACTGCCCAACGCCCTCACCGTCATGTTCGGCGGCTTCCGGACCGGCGTGCTGCAGGTGATAGCCACCGTCTCGGTGGTTGCCTACATCAACCTCGGCGGCCTGGGCCGGTATCTGTTTGACGGACTTGTCCTCAGCGATTTTCCGCAGATGCTGGGAGGTTCCCTCCTCATCGCCGTGCTGGCCATTGCCGTAGACCTCGTCCTGTCCCTGTTCCAGAGGCTGTTCCTGACACCAGGGGCCTCGAAGCTGTCCTTCCGCAGCCAGGAGGCTGCGGTTGATCTCACAGACCCCGTTGTTGCGGAGACTGTTGTACAAGGAGGTAAGTCATGAAAAATAGCCGTCCCCAGCGCCTCGGCAGGCGGGCGTTCACCGGCCTTGCCGCCGGGCTTGGCCTGGCCGTGGCGCTGTCCGCCTGCGGTGGATCGTCCGATCCCCTGAAAAACGCGCCCGCGTCCAGTGCGGGCGCTTCCGGGGGAGCCACCTCCCTGGTGGTGGGCTCCGCCGACTTCCCGGAAAGCCAGATCATCGCTGAATTGTACGCCGGCGCCTTGAACGCCAACGGAATCACCGCCACCACCAAGCCGAACATCGGCTCCCGGGAGGTCTACTTCAAGGCTGTCCAGGACGGTTCGGTGGATGTGGTGCCGGATTACAGCGGCAACCTGCTGCTCTACGTCAACAAGCAGGCCACCGAAGTCTCCGCCGGCGACATCGCCAAGGCGCTGCCGGGCAAGCTGCCGGATGGCCTCGGCGTCCTGGACGTTTCCAAGGCCGAAGACAAGGACGCCATGGTGGTCACCAAGGCAACGGCCGAGAAGTACCAGCTGAAGTCCATTGAGGACCTGGCCAAGGTCTGCAGCCAGATTGTCGTCGGCGCCCCGGCAACCTTCGCCGAGCGCGCCTACGGACTGCCCGGGCTGAAGAAGAACTACAACTGCGAACCCAAGAAGCTGGAGCCCTTCAGCGACGGCGGCGGCCCGGTGACGCTCAAGGCCCTCCTGGAGGACCAGGTGCAGGTGGCCGACATCTACACCACCACTCCGTCCATCGCGGACAACGACCTCGTGGTGCTGGATGATCCCAAGAACAACTTCATCGCCCAGCAGGTACTGCCGCTGTACAACAAGGCCAAGATGACGGATAAGGCCAAGCAGGCACTGAATTCGGTGTCCAGCATCCTTACCACCGATGACCTGATCAACCTCAACCGGGCTGTCAGCGGCAGCCAGAAGCAGGACGCCAAGACCGCAGCAGCCGCCTGGCTGAAGGACAAGGGCATCGTCAAGTAGGGGCCCGTTCCCTGCCCGGGCGGGCAGGAACACACTGGTGACAACGACGGCGGCTGCCGGACTTTCGAAGGTCCGGCAGCCGCCGTCGGCCATGTGGCGGATGTCTCAACGGCCATTCATCCTTCCTGTGGCATATTTGAGGGATGGCAGAATTCAGGCAGTCCACGAAGCTCAATAACGTCCTTTACGACATCCGTGGACCGATCCTCGAAGCCGCCCAACAGATGGAGGCGGAGGGCCACCGGATCCTCAAGCTGAACATCGGAAACCCGGCACCGTTTGGATTCGAAGCGCCGGACGCCATCCTGGTGGACATGATCCGCCACCTGCCCCACGCCCAGGGCTACAGCGACTCCCGCGGCATTTTCTCGGCCCGCACCGCGGTCTCGCAGTACTACCAGACCCGCGGCATCCAGAACATCCACGTTGATGACATCTACCTGGGCAACGGCGTCAGCGAGCTGATCACCATGTCCCTGATGGCGCTGCTCGATTCAGGCGACGAAGTGCTCATCCCCACACCGGATTACCCGCTCTGGACGGCGTCCGTAGCGCTTGCCGGCGGCAAACCGGTGCACTACCTCTGCGATGAAGAGTCCGGCTGGCAGCCCGACTTGGAGGACATGGAAGCGAAGATCACGCCCCGCACCAAGGGGATCGTGGTCATCAACCCCAACAACCCCACCGGCGCCGTCTACCCCGAGAAGACCCTGAAACGGATCGTGGCCCTCGCCGAGAAGCACGGCCTCGTGATCTTTGCCGACGAGATCTACGAAAAGATCCTGTACGAGGACGCTGTCCACGTAAACCTCGCCGGGCTGACCGGCGACGACGTCCTGTGCCTGACCTTCAGCGGGTTGTCCAAGGCGTACCGGGTCTGCGGCTACCGGGCAGGCTGGATGGCCATTTCAGGACCCAAGAAGGATGCCTCCGACTACCTTGAAGGCATCAACCTGCTGGCCAACATGCGCCTGTGCGCCAATGTCCCGGCCCAGCACGCCATCCAGACGGCACTGGGCGGATACCAGAGCATCAACGACCTCATCCTCCCGGGCGGCCGGCTGCTCGAGCAGCGCAACAAGGCCTACGACATGCTCAACGCCATTCCCGGCGTCAGCACGCAGCAGGCACGAGGCGCGCTGTACCTCTTTCCGCGCCTTGACCCGGAGGTCTACCACATCAGGGATGACGAGAAGTTTGTCCTCGACCTCCTGAGGGAACAGAAGATCCTGGTCTCCCACGGCCGGGCCTTCAACTGGGTGCGCCCGGACCACTTCCGCATGGTGACACTGCCCAACGTGAAGGACATCGAAGAAGCCATTGGGCGCATGGGGGACTTCCTAAGCAGGTACCAAGGGAACTAGCCTGTGCTCACGGGCCACCGGGCCCGTGTATCCCCTGCGGAGAGGAACCCCATGGCCCGCGTCGTTGGCTTCGACCAGCATCCCTCTGACACGCTGCGCGTTGGAAAGGGATTTTCCCTGGCCTCGGTTGACCCGGATGCCACCCCGGGCTACAGCGGCAACAAGGCTGACGGTGAAGCGTTGCTGGCTGAGTTGGACGGAAAGCTCTCCGAGATGCAGGAACAGCTGTTCGCCGAATCACGGGCCGGCGGAAAGAAACGGATCCTCCTGGTCCTGCAGGCGATGGACACGGCGGGCAAAGGTGGAATCGTCAACCACGTCATGGCCACCATGGACCCGCAGGGTGTCCAGTTCAAGGCGTTCAAGGCCCCTACCGAGCAGGAGAAGTCCTACGACTTCCTGTGGCGTATCGAGAAGGAAGTCCCCGCAGCCGGCATGGTGGGGATCTTCGACCGCTCGCACTACGAGGACGTCCTCATCCACCGCGTCCATAACTGGGCCACCCCGGAAGAAATCAGCCGGCGCTACCGGGCCATCAATGAATTCGAGGCCCGGCAAACCGACGCCGGCACGAAGATCATCAAGGTGATGCTCAACATCAGCAAGGATGAGCAGAGGTCCCGGCTGCTGGCCCGCCTGGACAACCCTGCCAAGCACTGGAAATACAGCAGCGGCGACCTGAAGGAGCGCGCCTTTTGGGATGACTACATGGCTGCCTACCAAGCTGCTTTCGACGAGACCAGCTCAGCCATTGCGCCCTGGTATGTGGTGCCGGCCAACAAGAAGTGGTTCGCCCGTATCGCCGTGCAGCAGTTGGTGATGTCGGCGCTGTCCGATTTTCGGCTGGAGTGGCCCAAGGCTGAATTCGACGTTGACATCGAAAAGGAACTCGTCGCCCGTTCGTGACTCAACGGCCTGGGCCCGGGCAGTATGTTCGGCTTTGCAGCCTGCTTACAGCGGCTGGTCGCGGGCAGCGGCCAGCCGCTTCCGTGCTCCCTCGAGCCACTCCTCGCACCGCGCGGCCAATGCCTCGCCTCGCTCCCACAGCGCCAGGGATTCCTCCAGGCTTGCGCCCCCCGCTTCAAGCCGGCCCACCACGGCGATGAGCTGCTCCCGGGCGTCCTCGTAGCTCAGGGCTGCGACGTCTGATTCGGGCTTCTGTTCAGTCATGCGTTTTCTTCCACTTCCTGGTGCTGGTCGGGGTTTCCCGGGTGCAGTGCCCCGGTGGGCTGCGCGGGTCCGTCGGACGTGGCGCCGAAGCGGCCCTCCGCGACGCGGATGGACAGGGCGGCGCCTGCCGGCGCTTCGTCGGGCCTGCGCACCACGGCGTGGCCGGCTTCGGCGATCCGGGCGGCCTGGTTCCCGGCGAGTTCGACGACGGCGTACCCCCGGTCCAGGGTTTTCTGCGGCGAGAGGGCGCGCACCTGGGCCTTCAGGTGCTGGAGCTGGTCCGCTGCCCGCACCACCGTGGAGTTCACGGCAGCGGAGGAACGCCGCAGCAGGCGCTCGATTTCCTCCGCCCGGACGGAGACCATGCCCTCCGGCGCCGCCATGACTGGCCGGGAATGCAGTGCCGCCAGCCGGTCCGACTCCCGGTCTATCATCCGGTCCATGGAGCGCCGCAGCTGTTCGCGTGCCTGGCGCACGCCGGCGAGCTCCTCGGACACCTCAGGAACGATCCGCTTGGCCGCATCCGTGGGGGTTGAGGCGCGGAGGTCGGCAACGTAGTCCAGCAGGGGGCGGTCCGCCTCGTGGCCAATGGCGCTCACCACCGGTGTTTCGGCCGCGGCCACCGCGCGGATGAGGTCCTCGCTGTTGAAGGGCAGGAGATCTTCGAGCGCCCCGCCGCCGCGCGCGATAACGATCACATCGACCTCCGGCCGGGCATCCAGTTCCCGCAGGGCGCGGACCACCTGGGCCACGGCCGTGTTGCCCTGGACGGCAACCTCGCGGATCTCGAACTCCACGGCCGGCCACCGCAGTGCCGCGTTGCGGAGGATGTCCTTCTTGGCGTCCGAGTCCCGTCCCGTGATCAGGCCGATCCGGTGAGGCAGCAGGGGCAGCCGCTTCTTGCGGGAGTCGGCGAACAGGCCCTCCGCCGCGAGGGCCTGGCGCAGCCGCTCAATGCGGGCCAGCAGGTCACCCAGGCCGACCGGCCGGATATCCCTGACCTGCATGTTCAGCCGACCGGTTTTCAGCCAGAATTCCGGCTTCAGCAGCGCCACGACCCGTGAACCCCGCTCCAGGGGAAGGTTCTGCCGTTCCAGGACTTTGGTCCAGACCGAAGCGGGAAGGGACACCTCGGCATCTACATCGCGAAGCGTGATGTAGGCGTTGCTGCCGCGCCGGTTCAGTTCAATGACCTGCCCTTCGACCCACGCCGACGGGGTCCGGTCGATGTGGGCCTTCAGCTTCTGCGAGAGCAGCTGCAGCGGCCACGGGTTGTCCGGACTGGTTTCCGCCGCGGTGGCTGGCAGGGTAGTGGGTGCAGTGCCTGGAAGGGAGGCCTGGTCAGACATGCGGACGCCGTTGGGAGGCTGGTGCTGCGGGCATGCGGTCCTTTATCTGTTGGTGGCGGTCAATCAACCTTATCCGTAAGGTCTAGCACCGGGTGCTGACAGGGACAGCCCCGCCACCCTGCCTAGGATGGGTTGAGTCCCCCAACCCCGAAGGACCTGTTGTGCGCACTTTTGTTTCCGCCCTGGCCACCGTGCTGGGCATCCTCCTGGCTGCCGTTGCCGTTCCCGCCATCTGGGTAGACCGCAATATCGTCCAGGAAGATGGATTTGTCCGTCTTGCTGCTCCGCTCGGCAAGGACCCGGAATTCCAACGGAAGCTGGCCACGGCGGCGGTGGGGACGATCGATACCGGGTCTGTTCCCGGTTTCCTCTCGGGACTGGTGGAACCGATGCTCGAGAAAGCGGCGGAGTCCCTGACCCAGCTTCCGGGCTATCCGGCAGCGTGGGAGGAGACCCTTCGCAGGAGCCACCGCCTCAGCTTCGCCGACCCCGCCGCGGCGCCGCAGGGCGGAGCGTCGGCCTCGTCGCTGACCCTCGACGTCGCCCCCTTGGTAGCCCTCGGCGCAGAGGAGATCAGCCGGGCCACAAGGCTTCCCCTCAACCCCCCGGAACAGACGCTGATTAATGTGGGCCAACCCGCGCAGCGGGAATGGACCGAACGGCTGGCCACCTATGCGCCGATGGGCTACGTCCTGGCCATCGGCTCGGCCGTGGCATTCCTGCTGGCGCTCGTGGCGGCACGCCGCCGCTGGACCGTGCTGCTGGCCTCAGGGGTTGGCGGCCTGGCGGTTGCAGGGCTGTGGGGGCTTGGCTTGCAGCTGGGCTCGGGCCGTGCCCAGGCCACCGACACCGGTAACGCGATAGCCAACATGTTCCGCGACGAGTTCCTTGCCGCCGCCGGTGCAGACTTCCAGGCATGGATCACAACCACCGCCGTTACCGGCGGCGTCCTGGTGGCAGCCGGCATTGTGACGTTGTTCGCATCCCGGAAACGGGTTGGGGCCAGCCGGTAGCATGGAGGCATGACCACCTCGGCTGTATCCCTTTCGATGCCATCCATTCCGCGCAGGCGCCGCTCCCCGGAGGAAGTAGCAGCTGCGGCCCCCGTGAACGGCACCAAGAAGGTACTGCTGGCTGCTCCGCGCGGTTATTGCGCCGGTGTTGACCGTGCCGTGATCGCCGTCGAGAAGGCGCTGGAACACTACGGTCCGCCCGTATACGTCCGCAAGCAAATCGTCCACAACGTCCACGTGGTCAGCTCGCTGGAGGAGAAGGGCGCCATCTTCGTGGACGAAACCGATGAGGTGCCCGAGGGCGCCCTGGTGATCTTCTCCGCCCACGGCGTTTCCCCGGCAGTCGTCGAATCTGCCGAAACCCGGGGCCTGCGCACGATTGATGCCACCTGCCCCCTGGTTACCAAGGTGCACAAGGAAGCCGTCCGGTTCGCCAAGGACGATTTCGATATCCTCCTGATCGGCCACGACGGCCACGAGGAAGTGGAAGGCACCTCAGGGGAAGCGCCGGAGCACATCCAGATCATCAACGGCCCGCACGAAGTGGACCAGGTCACTGTCCGGGACCCCGAGAAGGTCATCTGGCTTTCGCAGACCACGCTGAGTGTGGACGAGACCATGGAAACCGTGCGGCTGCTCAAGGAACGGTTCCCCACCCTGCAGGATCCGCCCAGCGACGACATCTGCTATGCCACCACCAACCGCCAGGTGGCCATCAAGAAGATCGCGCCGAAGGCCGACCTGGTGATCGTGGTGGGGTCGGCCAACTCATCCAACTCCGTCCGGCTGGTGGAAGTGGCGCTTGAATACGGCGCCAAGGCGTCCTACCGGGTGGACTTCGCCAACGAGGTGGACGAAGCCTGGTTCGAAGGAGTGGCCACCGTGGGAGTTACTTCCGGGGCCTCCGTTCCCGAGGTCCTGGTGCAGGACGTGCTGCGGTTGCTCGCCGATTATGGATATGGCGCCGTGGAGGAAGTAGTCACGGCTGAGGAAGACCTCCTCTTCTCGCTGCCCAAGGAGCTCCGGGCCACCTTGAAGCAGGCCGGCGACGTCAGCCGTGCCCTGGGCGGACGCCGGCCCCGCAGCTAGAACCGCCACCATATTTCCAAAGGAATGGGCCGGGCAGCATCTTGCTGCCCGGCCCATTCTGCATCCGGCGGCCGTGTCAGGCTGCTTCACCGTCGCCCTGCAGCTCGGGTGCCACCAGCGCCCGCGGCTGCACCTCCACCAAGGGGGGTGCCACCAGGCCTGTTTCCTCCAGGCTGTTGAGTTTGCGCGCGGTGGGCAGGACCCTGGCTTCCAGCGTCCCCACCATGGCGTTGTAGCGGTCCACGGACGTCTTCAGCGAGGATCCGAGCTTGGTGACGTTCTCGCCCAGCGTGCCCATCCGGTCGTACAGCTGCCGCGCGAGTTCGAACAGTTCGCGCGCACTGTCCGTCAGGACGTCCTGCCGCCACGTGAAGGCGACGGACTTCAGCACGGCCAGCAGGGTGCTCGGCGAGGCGAGGACGACGTTGCGGGACAGCGCGTGGTCCAGGAGCCCGGCGTCAGCTGTCAGCGCCGCCGCCAGGATGGACTCGGCCGGGATGAAGCAGACCACCAGTTCCGGCGAGTTCCCCGGGATGTCCCAGTACTTTTTGGTACCGAGCGCGTCCACGTGCGCCCTGAGGGCCTTGGCGTGTGCGGCCAGGAGGGCCTGCCTGTTGCGGCCGTCGTTCGCCGACTGCGGACCAGCCGGGCCCAGGCGAGGGTCCACCGAGCCCAGCTCCTGTGCCTCAAGGTAGGAGGACAACGGAACCTTGGCGTCCACCACCAGCTGCTTGTCGCCCGGCAGCTGCACCACCAGGTCCGGCCGCACCGCCGAGTCGTGGCCCGCACTGTGGACCTGCTCCACGAAGTCGACGTGGCGCAGCATACCGGCGGCCTCCACCACGCGCCGGAGCTGCACCTCGCCCCACTGGCCCCGGGCGCTGTTGGACCGCAGCGCCGACTCCAGGGCATGGGTGGAGCGAATGAGCTGCTCGTCGGAAAGCCGGGCCTCCTGCAGCTGCTGGGCCAGTTGGCCGTACTGCTCCACCCGGTCCCGCTCCAGCAATGCGACCTGCTGCTGAACGGCGGACAGCTTCTCCGCCACGGGCGCCAGGGCACGCAGCACACTTCCATCCTGTGTCCTGGCCTCGCCCAGCTCGCGGTTCTGTGCCGCCAAAAGCCGCCGCTCGGCGTCGGCCGCTGCCAGCTGCGCGGTGACCTCCGAAAGGCGGGACGAGACCTGGTCAAAGTCCGCCTCCAGCGCGTGCGAGTTCCGGCGCAATGAGAAATAAGTGGCTGCAGCGCCGGCAAGCGCACCCAGCAGCAGCATGAAGAGGGCCAGAATCAAGGCAAAAGCATCCATGGCTTCACTGTTGCACGGGGCTCTGACAATCACGGGCAGTGACATCCCCGGGTACTGGCCCGCGGGGTCCGGCGGGTAGAATCAATGCTCGTGGCTCTTACTATTGGCATCGTCGGACTGCCCAACGTCGGCAAATCAACCCTCTTCAACGCGCTCACCCGCAACCAGGTCCTGGCCGCGAACTACCCGTTCGCCACCATCGAACCCAATGTCGGCGTCGTGAACCTCCCGGACCCCAGGCTGCAGAAGCTCGCCGGGATCTTCGGCTCGCAGCGCGTCCTGCCCGCCGCCGTTTCCTTTGTCGACATCGCCGGCATCGTGAAGGGCGCATCCGAGGGGGAGGGGCTGGGCAACCAGTTCCTGGCCAATATCCGCGAGGCTGAAGCCATTGCCGAGGTTGTCCGGGTTTTCGACGATCCCGATGTGGTCCACGTTGACGGCAAGGTGGATCCCCGCTCCGACATGGAGACCATCAACACCGAGCTGATCCTTGCCGATCTGCAGACCATCGAAAAAGCCATTCCGCGGATCGAAAAAGAAGTCAAGATCAAGAAGCGGGAAGCCGCAGAGCTCGCCGCCATCAAGGCCGCCCAGGCGGTGCTTGAGCGGGGCGATACCATCTACTCCTCCATCAAGAGCGACAAGCTCGAGATGGAGCACCTCAAGGAGCTGGGCCTGCTTACTGCCAAGCCCTTCATCTACGTGTTCAATGCCGACGAAGGGATCCTGGGCAGCCCGGAAAAGCAGGAAGAGCTGCGCGCCATGGTGGCCCCGGCCGATTGCATCTTCCTCGACGCCAAGCTCGAAGCCGACCTCGTGGAGCTGGACGAGGAAGAAGCCCGCGAGATGCTCGAGATGAACGGCCAGGACGAATCAGGCCTGGACCAGCTGGCACGCGTCGGATTCCACACCCTGGGCCTGCAGACCTACCTCACCGCGGGCCCCAAGGAAGCGCGCGCCTGGACCATCCGGCAGGGGGACACAGCACCGCAGGCGGCCGGCGTCATCCACTCCGACTTCCAGCGGGGCTTTATCAAGGCCGAAGTAGTGTCCTTCGAGGACCTCGTGGACGCCGGTTCCATGGCTGAGGCGAAATCCCGGGGCAAGGTCAGGATTGAAGGCAAGGAATACGTCATGGCGGACGGCGACGTGGTGGAGTTCCGCTTCAACGTCTAGCGCCGCTTCGTCAATCAGGCAGGGTGCCGCGGTCCAGTTGCGGCACCCTGCCTTAGGGTTGCGGTATGACTTCCGGCCCGCTCCTGCGCCTCGTCCTGCCCCATCAGCTCTTTGAGCAGCAGTGGGATGGTACGGACCAGGACACGGTCTTTGTGCTCATCGAGCACGACCTCTACTTCCGCCAATACCGGTTCCATTCACACAAGCTGGTCCTGCACCGGGCGTCGATGGCTGGTTTTGGCCGCCGCCTGCGCGCACTTGGGCACGACGTGGTTGTCCTCTACAGCGACCCAGCGCGGATATCCCGTGTCCAGCTGGCGGACCTTATCCGGCAGCGGCGCCCCCGGCGGGTGACCTGGTTCGACGTCGTCGATGACTGGCTTGAGAAGGACCTGGAAGCCGCCCTTGAGGACGGCGGTTACAGGATGCGCAGCCAGGACGTGCTTGAGACACCGAATTTCCTGACGTCGCGGGCGCAGTTGGACGACTGGTTCGCGGACAATCCGGCCCGTATGCATGACTTCTACATCTGGCAGCGGCGTAGGTTGGACATCCTGGTGGACAACGGCGCTCCGGTCGGCGGAAAGTGGTCGTTCGACGCGGACAACCGCAGGAAGCTTCCCCGCGGCTATACCCCACCCTCTGTCGGCAGGTTCAGGGGGCACCCCGTGCTCCAGGAGGAGGGGAAGTTCAACCTGGATGCGCTGGCATCGCCGGGCAGCGGGCAGGGAAAGGACGCCGGCTCCGACGCCGCGGGGGACGTCGAAACCGCTATCGCCTGGGTCGCCACGGAGTTTCCGGATGCCCCTGGAGACCCACACCTCTTCGCCTGGCCCACCACCGCGGAAGAGGCCCAAAGGCACCTGCAGGAGTTTGTCGAAGAACGCCTCGCCGGCTTCGGCCCCTACGAAGATGCGATCTCCGCAGTGCACCCATTCGTCAACCACGGCCTGCTGACCCCCGGGCTAAACATCGGCCTTCTGAACCCGGGCGATATCCTGCAGGCAGTTCTGGCGGGTGCGGATGAAAATACCCCGCTCGCCTCCCTTGAGGGCTTTGTGCGCCAGGTCATTGGCTGGCGGGAGTACATGCGCGCCACGTACCGGCTGCGCGGCCGCCGGATGCGCACTTCCAACCTGCTCAACCACCGGAACCAGCTGGGACCCGGCTGGTGGGATGCAACTACTGGCTTGCTGCCCGTGGACCTGGTGATATCCCGCGTACTGGCCACGGGGTATGCGCACCACATCGAACGGCTCATGGTGCTGGGCAACGCCATGTCCCTGCTCCGGATCCATCCTGACGACGTCTACGAGTGGTTCATGGAAATGTTCGTCGATGCCTACGACTGGGTGATGGTGCCCAACGTCTACGCCATGAGCCAATTCGCCGCAGGGGCGGACATCACCACAAAGCCCTATGTGTCAGGCAGCAACTACTTGCGGAAAATGTCCGACCTGCCGCCGGGGGAGTGGATGCCTGACTGGGATGCGCTGTACTGGGCCTTCATCCAGGACCACCGGCCGGTTTTCGAGCGGAACCCGCGCTCGCGGATGATCGTTTCCCTTCTTGACCGGATGGAGCCCGGCGTGCGGGAGGGCCACCGGCGTAGGGCCTGCGGGCTGCTTAGCCGGCCCGGGGCGGACAGGTTGTTGCAGGGGCGCCCTCCTGCATCCGGAGGGGGTGCGGATCCGGGTACCGGGCCGCAGCACCAAGTATCCTGAGTATGCAGGGCGTGATCGCAGCGGCCCCAGTCCCCTCCGGAGAGGGAAAAACCACAAGGAGGCGGCATGCCGGTCAGGCGCCTGATGCAGTTGCTCACCGCGGCGTTAGCGGCAGCCCTGGTCCTGTCCGGGTGTTCTGGCGGCAGCGCCCCGTCCGTGGTGGTGGGGGAGGCGAAGCGCGGCGGCAGCGTCACCGTGGCAGAAGTCAATGCGTTCTCCTCGTTCAACCCCTACAGCGCCGGCGGCAATACCGACATCAACTCCAAGATCGGTGCCATTACGCACTCCGGCTTCTACTACCTGGACGACAGCTCCAAAGTGGTCCGCAATGACAAGTTCGGGCACTTCGAGAAGGTCTCGGACCAGCCCCTCAAGGTGAAGTACACGGTCAACGAGGGCGTGAAGTGGTCAGACGGGGCCCCGATCGGCGCGGCAGACCTCCTGCTGGCCTGGGCTGCAGGATCGGGGTATTTCGACGACGTCGATCCTGTTGCCGGCAAGGGCACCAAATACTTTTCCGTCGCCTCGGACACCACGGGCCTGGCGGGCACCCTGTTCCCCGACATCGGTTCGGACGGCCGGTCCATCACCATTGTGTACGCCGCGCCCTACGCTGACTGGGAAGTGGCCTTCGACGTCGGACTCCCAGCCCACGTCGTTGCTGCAAAAAGTGGACTCAACGACGAAAAAGACCTGGTCAATCTCCTCAAGGACACGCCGCGGGGCAACCCGGAAAAGCCGGCCTCCAACCCGGCCCTCAAGAAGGTCAGCGACTTCTGGAACACCGGGTTCGACGCGAAATCCATTCCTGATGACCCCGCGCTGTACCTCTCCAGCGGCCCCTACATTGTCCGCGACATCGTGCCGGGTGTCTCCATGAAACTGGTCCGGAACCGGGACTACGTGTGGGGCGCCGAACCCTGGCTCGATGAAATCAACGTCAGGTTCACAGGGGCCGTGCCGGCAGCAGTCGACGCCCTGCGCAGCGGCCAGGCAGACATCATCTCGCCCCAGCCTTCGGCCTCAACGGACAGCCTCCTCAGCGGACTCTCCAGCCAGGGCATCACCGTTCAACGCTACAAGCAGTCCGCCTATGACCACCTTGATTTGAACTTCACCGGGACGTTCTCCGACAAGGATGTCAGGGAGGCCTTCCTGAAGACTGTGCCGCGGCAGGCGATCGTGGATGCGGTGGTGGGAACCCAGGACACCAAGCCGCTGGATTCGCAGGTGTTCCTCCCCGGCCAGCCGAAGTACGACGACACCGTAAGGAACAACGGGTCCGCCGACTACGCCAAGGTGGACATCGATGGGGCAAAGAAGCTCCTGAAGGGCGCCTCTCCCAGCATCCGCATCCTCTACAACCGCGACAACCCGAACCGGGCCAGGGCATTCGGCTTGATCCGCGATTCAGCCGCGCTGGCGGGATTCAAGGTGGTCGACGGCGGACTGGCAAGCGCCGACTGGCCCGCGGCGTTGAGCCGGGGCGGCTTTGAGGCCGCCCTCTCAGGGTGGATCGGGACCGAGGTAGGCGTCAGCAGGGTGCCACAGATTTTCCGCACCGGGGCAGGCAGCAACTTCACGGGATATTCCGACGGCGACGCGGACAAGATCATGGAACAACTCGCCGCCACGACGGATCTCGGTAAGCAGGACGAGCTCCTGGCCGAGATCGACAAGCACGTGTGGGAGGACGCCTACGGGCTGCCGCTCTACCAAACCCTGGGTACCACGGCCTTCAGCTCCAGGGTGGCCGGAGTGAAGACGAGCCCTGGACCGCTGGGCGTCTGGTGGAACGTGTGGGACTGGCGGCTGTCCCAGTAAGCGCGCCTGGCGTGGGCTCCTTTGGCGCCCGCGGCGCCGATTCGCCGTCCGGCCTACCGCCGAGTAGCATGTGACGTGCCTAACTATCCACACCTGACGGGGCATTGCACTGCCCCGGTCACGGTTTGGCAACGGAGTACCAATATCTGGACTGCGTGCGGTTAGGCTAACTCGTATTGTGTAGGTTCCGTCACAGCGGTGAGCTGCTTCGGCCTGCGGGGAAGCACAAGATTCCCCTATACATCTCTCCCACAACTCATAGGAGGCGGAATGCGTTTTACGCGCACTTCCAAAGCAC
The DNA here is from genome assembly GCF_030812615.1 of Pseudarthrobacter niigatensis. Lineage (NCBI taxonomy): Bacteria > Bacillati > Actinomycetota > Actinomycetes > Micrococcales > Micrococcaceae > Pseudarthrobacter > Pseudarthrobacter niigatensis. Next base: position 72,856 of record NZ_JAUSTB010000002.1, read on the forward strand.
TGGGCATCGTGGCGGTCGCCGCGCTTGCCCTGACCGGGTGCGGCGCCGGCGGCGGCGGCGGCACTGACGGATCCAGCAACGCAGCCGGCGATCCGAACAAGGTCATCACCGCCTACAGCAACGAGCCACAAAACCCGTTGCTGCCGGCAAACACCGGAGAGGTTTATGGCGGCCGCGTCGTCAACCTGCTCTTCGAAGGTCTCCGCAGCTACGACGCGAACGGCAAGGCAGTCAATGCGCTGGCCGAATCCATCGAGTCTCCCGACGCGCAGAACTGGACCATCAAGGTCAAGCAGGGCCAGAAGTTCACCAACGGTGAGGCCATCACGGCCAAGACCTTCGTCGACTCCTGGAACTTCGCCGCCAACTCGAAGAACCTGCAGCAGAACGGCTTCTTCTTTGAGTCCATCGAGGGCTACCCGGAAGTATCCGCGGTAACGTCCTCGACAGGTGCGGACGGCAAGAAGACCACCACTCCCGCGCCGACCGCCGACACGATGTCGGGCCTGAAGGCGACGGATGACTCGACCATCACGGTCAAGCTCGCCCAGCCTGAGGCCGACTGGTCCCTGCGCCTCGGTTACTCCGCCTTCTACCCCATGCCCTCCGCAGCACTGAAGGACCCCAAGTCCTACGGTGAGAACCCCGTGGGCAACGGTCCCTACAAGTTCGAGAAGCAGGGCTCCTGGGTCCACGACCAGTCCATCTCCCTGGTCAAGAACGCCGACTACAACGGCACCCGCCCCGCCAAGAACGGTGGCGTGACGTTCAAGTTCTACACCGATCCGGGCCCCGCTTACACGGACCTGCAGTCGGACAACCTGGACATCACCGACGTCCTGCCGTCCAACGCCCTGAAGACCTACGTCAACGATTTCCCGGACCGCAATGCCACCAAGGCTGTTGCCACCGACTCCACGCTGAACATCCCCGGTTACAACCCGAACTTCCAGGGTGAAGCCGGCAAGCTGCGCCGCCAGGCACTGTCCTACGCCATCAACCGCGAGGAAATCGCCAAGGTGGTCTTCAACGGCACCCGTACCCCGGCCAAGGCGTTCGCGCCGCCGGTCATCGACGGTTTCAAGGAAGGCCTCAAGGGCAGCGAAGTCCTGAAGTTCGACGCCGCCAAGGCAAAGGACCTGTGGGACCAGGCCAACAAGATCAAGCCGTACGACGACTCCAAGCCGCTCCAGATTGCCTCCAACACCGACGGCGGCAACAAGGAATGGATCGACGCCGTAACCAACGGCTTCAAGAACAACCTCGGCATCCAGGCTGAAATCCAGCCCTTCGCCAAGTTCGCCGAAGTCCTGAACCTGCGCAAGTCCCAGCAGCTTCCGGGCCTGACCCGCTCCGGTTGGCAGGGTGACTACCCGTCGCTCTACAACTTCCTGGGTCCGGTTTGGGCCACTGACGCTCCGTCGAACTACGAGAAGTACTCGAACCCCGAGTTCGACAAGCTCCTCAAGGAAGGCCTTGCCAGCAAGACCACCGACGAGGCAAACGCCAAGTTCAACCAGGCGCAGGAGATCCTGTTCCAGGACCTGCCCGGCCTGCCGCTGTGGGACCAGGCACGTCCGATCGTGTGGAGCAACAACATTACGAAGGCCGAAACTGGCTGGAACGGTGAAATTCTCTACTACGGCATCACCGCCAAGTAGTCCCAGATCTAACTTGCCGTAAGGCTGATGGGGGTTCCGGTCACGTCCGGGCCCCCATTGGCTTGCAAGCGGCAGGAAGGCATTCATGAACGCGTTTTCCCCTTTACCGGAAGGCAGGTGATCCTGTGATCCGGTTCATCCTGCGCCGACTCCTCCAGGTGATCCCTGTTTTCCTCGGCACTACCCTCTTGGTGTACTACATGGTTTTCGCCCTGCCGGGCGATCCCATCGCGGCGCTGTTCGGCGACCGCCAGCCCCCGCAGTCAGTCATCGACACCCTGCGCACCCAGTACAACCTGGACCAACCCTTCTGGGTCCAGTACGGACTGTTCCTCAAGAACCTCTTCACGTTTAACCTGGGCAATGACTTCACGGGGCAGCCGATTGCAGCCAGCCTCGCCCGCGTCTTCCCGGTGACGGCGATGCTCGCCATTGAGGCACTGGCCATCCAGGCCATCTTCGGCGTTGCCTTCGGCGTCTTCGCCGGCCTGCGCCGTGGTGGCTGGTTCGACTCCACTGTCCTGGTCGCCTCGCTGGTGGTCATCGCAGTCCCCACCTTCGTCCTGGGCTTCGTCTTCCAGCTCGTGTTCGGCGTGCAGCTTGGCTGGGCAAAACCCACCGTGGGCGCCAACGCCAACTGGGTCACCCTGCTGTTGCCGGCGGTGGTCCTTGGACTCGTGTCCTTCGCCTATGTCCTTCGCCTGACCCGTGCATCGGTCAGCGAGAACATGAACGCCGACTACGTGCGGACAGCCACCGCCAAGGGCCTTTCCCGGCCGCGGGTAGTGGTGGCGCACATCCTGCGTAACTCACTGATCCCGGTAGTGACCTACCTGGGCGCCAACCTTGGCGGCCTCATGGGCGGTGCCATTGTTACTGAAGGCATCTTCAACGTTCCCGGAGTCGGCAACAAGCTCTACCAGGCTGTCCTCCGCAGTGAAGGCCCCACCATCGTCTCCATCGTCAGCGTGCTGGTGCTGGTGTTCGTGGTGGCCAACCTGCTTGTCGATCTTTTGTACGCCTGGCTTGACCCGAGGATCCGCTATGACCAGTAATAACAGCCACTTCGTGGCCCCCATTGATGAGACCCCGCTGCAGGCCACTGACGCCGTGAAGGCGGACCAAGCCCCGCTCAGCCTGTGGGCCGATGCCTGGCGCAAGCTCCGGCGTCGTCCGCTGTTCATCATCTCGGCACTGCTCATCCTTGCCCTGATTGTGGTTGCGCTGTTCCCGGGCCTGTTCACATCGACGCCCCCCAACGAGGGCTGTGAGCTGGCCAATTCCGAAGGCGCCCCCACGGCCGGGCACCCGTTCGGCTTCACTTTCCAGGGCTGCGACGTCTACTCCAGGGTTATCCACGGCACGCAGGCCTCGCTTTCCGTAGGCCTGCTTTCCGTCCTCTGCGTGCTGGTGATCGGTGTGACACTCGGCGCCCTCGCCGGCTACTACGGTGGCTGGGTCGACGCCGTCCTCGCACGCCTGGGTGACATCTTCTTCGCCCTGCCGCTGGTCCTGGGTGCCTTGGTGATCACGCAGCTGCCCCTTTTCCGGGAGAACAAGAGCGTGTGGACCGTGGTGTTCGTCATTTCGCTCCTGGCGTGGCCGCAGATGGCCCGCATCACCCGCGGAGCCGTCATCGAAGTACGCAACGCGGACTTCGTCACAGCTGCCCGCGCGCTGGGGGTCTCCAAGTTCGGCGCACTGATCCGCCACGTCCTGCCCAACGCTTTGGCTCCGATCATCGTCCTGGCGACGCTGGAACTGGGCGTGTTCATCGTGGCCGAAGCCACCCTGTCCTTCCTGGGTATCGGTCTTCCCCAGAGCATCATGTCCTGGGGCAATGACATTGCCGGCGCGCAGGCATCGATCAGGACCCGGCCGGAAATCATGCTCTACCCGGCCGCGGCGCTGTCCATTACGGTGTTGAGCTTCATCATGCTCGGGGACGCCGTGCGTGACGCCCTGGACCCGAAGAGCCGTCAGCGATGAGAGATAACAAGATGACCAGTGCAGACGTCCGTATTGATGAATCCGGGGCCGCCGGTGTAAGGCCGCTGCTCGAGATCCGCGACCTTGCCATCACCTTCAAGACCGGCAGCGGCGAGGTCAAGGCAGTGCGTAATGCGCACCTGACCATCATGCCCGGCGAAACCGTAGCCATCGTGGGCGAGTCGGGCTCCGGCAAGTCCACCACCGCCCTGGCCGCCATCGGCCTGCTGCCCAACAACGGCAAGGTGTCCGGCGGCCAGATCCTGCTCGACGGCGAGGACATCGCCCATGCGAGCGAGCAACGCATGATCGAGCTGCGCGGCAACACCATCGGCATGGTTCCGCAGGACCCGATGTCCAACCTGAATCCCGTGTGGAAGATCGGGTACCAGGTCCGGGAGACACTGCGGGCGAACGGCCGGCCCAGCGGTCCGGACGATATCGCCAAGGTGCTGTCCCAGGCGGGACTTCCGGACGCGAAGCGCCGGGCCGGCCAGTACCCGCACGAGTTCTCCGGCGGTATGCGCCAGCGTGCACTGATCGCCATTGGCCTCTCCTGCCAGCCGCGCCTGCTGATTGCGGACGAGCCGACGTCGGCCCTCGACGTCACTGTCCAGCGGCAGATCCTGGACCACTTGGAGACCATGACCAAGGACCTGGGCACGTCGGTGCTGCTGATCACCCACGATCTTGGCCTGGCCGCCGAGCGTGCCGACAAGGTCGTGGTCATGTACCAGGGCCGCGTCGTTGAGGCGGGCCCGTCACTGGAACTGTTGCGCAATCCCCAGCACCCGTACACCAAGCGGCTCGTCGAGTCCGCGCCTTCCCTTGCCAGCCGCCGCATCCAGGTGGCCAAGGAACAGGGCGTGGAGACGTCGGACCTGCTGGCACCTGCCGCCGAAATGGTGAAGCCGGAGACCTTCCTGCAGATCCAGGACCTGCGGAAGGTCTACAAGCTCCGCTCGGGGCTGGGCAAGGCGACGGACTTCGCAGCCGTCGACGGCGTGAGCTTCGACGTCCGGCGCGGCACCACGACGGCGATCGTGGGGGAGTCCGGATCCGGCAAGTCCACAGTGGCCAAGATGGTGCTCCAGCTGGAAAAGCCGACGGACGGGAGGATCCTGTTCGACGGCGTCGACACGTCGGCCCTGAAGCCCGGCGAACTGTTCAAGTTCCGCCGGCGGGTCCAGCCGATTTTCCAGGACCCGTACGGCTCGCTCGATCCGATGTACAACATCTTCCGCACCATCGAGGAGCCATTGCGGGTCCACAAGATCGGGGACCAGGCCAGCCGGGAGAAGAAGGTCCGGACGCTGCTGGACCAGGTGGCACTGCCACAGTCCGCCATGCAGCGCTATCCCAACGAGCTGTCAGGCGGGCAGCGGCAGCGTGTTGCCATTGCCCGGGCACTGGCGCTGGACCCCGAGGTCATCATCTGTGATGAGGCTGTCTCCGCCCTCGACGTCCTGGTTCAGGCGCAAGTGCTGAACCTGCTCGCCGACCTCCAGGCCAACCTTGGGCTGACCTACCTGTTCATCACCCACGACCTCGCAGTGGTGCGGCAAATTGCCGACCATGTGTGCGTCATGGAAAAGGGGCGCCTGGTGGAAACGGGATCCACGGACGATGTCTTCGAGTCGCCCCAGCAGGAATACACGAAGGCCCTGCTCAACGCCATCCCCGGTGCGAAGCTCATGCTTCCGCCCGAGGTGGCGTAGCTGGAGCCTTTCTTCGGAATGGCTGGAGCCGGGACCTTCGGGTCCCGGCTCCTCCCATGTGCGCTGAAGACAGAAACGCTGCGGCTGTCAGTCCTGGAACGTACTGCCCGCTTCGGGCACGGCAGCGAGGGCTCCTTGGGCCGGCGAAGGATTGCGGCCAAGTCCAAGTTCCCGGAGCCTGGCTGCGAGGATTCCGCCAAGGGCCCGGCGGCCATCAGAGTTCATGTGCACCGCATCGGCGAGGTCTTTCGCCAGCCCGTACCTGGTGAGCCAGTCGCCTGCAGAGATGAACGGCAGTCCGTTGGCTCCCGCCACGGCACCCAACACGGCGTCAACCTCGCTCCGGCGGCCGCCGCCGTCGTTCGCTCCGCGCGCCAAGGTGCCGATCATCGCCAGCCGTGTGCCGGGATAGCGGGTCCGGAGTTCAGCGACCAGCCGTTCGGCATTACGGGCGATCTGCGCGTTGCTTGCCCCGCCGGCGGCATCGTTGCCGCCACCTTCGACCACAATCAATGCGGGAGTGCCGGAGGGGAGAAGCCAGTCTCCGCGCTGCAGGGCGTCTATGTAGTTTCCCGTGGCACCGTTCGCCGCGACGTAGCCCGTGCCGCCGCGGCCGCAAAAGTACACGTTGTACCCGGCGGCAGCGAGGCCCAGGCGCGGCCAGCCGTCAACGGGTTCCGCCTGCGAGTCCCCGATCAGCAGGACGGTGCCGGCGACGTCGGGCACAACCGCTTCCAGCCGTCCGTTGCCTGTATTCAGGACGCGGGCCGTGGCTGCCACGGCAGGTTCGGCGCTGCCGGTCCGGCCGCCGGATACCTGGCCTGCGGCCGCCCGTGACAGGGCTTTACCGGGAACAGCGTCGCCCCCGGTGTTGCCCACGATTCCCGATACCGCCACGAGCGCGGAGACCGCGGCGCAGGCAGCCCAGGCGAAACCACGCAGGGTGCTTGCCTTTGCAGGGGGCATCGTTGTCTCCGGCGTGCTCAATGGATGGGCTGTGTCACAGACATCATGCCATGCACCGGAATCCTGGAGTGAACTTGGTCACACCCATTGCGGCGCCGTGGCTGATACTGGCTCAATCGGCGGCAGCCTGTCCCGCCGGAATTTAGGCCAACAAATAACTCAGCGGCTAGAATAGAGGAAGGCGCCCTGTGCCAAGGGCCTTGTCCGTCGTGCGTTCCAGTTGGAAATGTCGCGATACAACAGCTGACTCCACTGAATCGAGCCTTTACGCATGTCTGAAACCACCACCAACACTGCGGTAGCCACTGCATCGCGCAGTGACCTCCGCAACGTCGCGATCGTGGCCCACGTTGACCACGGCAAGACCACCCTGGTCGACGCCATGCTCAAGCAGACCAACTCCTTCGCCGAGCACAACCACGTCGAGGACCGGGTCATGGACTCCGGCGACCTGGAGCGCGAAAAGGGCATCACCATCCTGGCCAAGAACACCACGGTGGCCTACAACGGTCCCTCCTCCAACGGCGAGACCATCACCATCAACGTCATCGACACCCCCGGCCACGCCGACTTCGGCGGCGAGGTGGAGCGCGGCCTTTCCATGGTGGACGGCGTCGTGCTCCTCGTCGACTCTTCCGAGGGCCCGCTGCCCCAGACCCGCTTCGTGCTGCGCAAGGCGCTGGCCGCGCACCTCCCGGTGATCCTCCTGGTCAACAAGACCGACCGCCCCGACGCCCGCATTGACGAAGTTGTCCACGAGTCCATGGACCTGCTCCTGGGCCTGGCTTCCGACCTCGCCGATGAAGTGCCGGACCTGGACCTGGACAAGGTCCTGGAAGTTCCCGTTGTGTACGCCGCCGCAAAGGTTGGCCGCGCGTCCCTCGAGCAGCCGGCCAACGGCTCCGCACCGGACAACGAGGACCTCGAGCCGCTCTTCAAGACCATCATCGAGCACATCCCGGCGCCGACGTACAACCCTGAGGGCGTCCTGCAGGCGCACGTCACCAACCTGGACGCTTCCCCGTTCCTGGGCCGCCTCGCGCTGCTCCGCATCTACAACGGCACCCTCCGCAAGGGCCAGCAGGTTGCCTGGGCCCGCCAGAACGGTGAGCTGAAGACCGTCAAGATCACCGAACTGCTCGCCACCAAGGCACTGGAGCGCGTTCCGGCCGAGTCCGCCGGGCCCGGCGAGATCGTGGCCGTCGCCGGTATCGAGGACATCACCATCGGTGAAACCCTCACCGACGTCGAGAACCCCCAGCCGCTGCCGCTGATCACCGTGGACGATCCCGCGATCTCCATGACCATTGGTATCAACACCTCCCCGCTGGCCGGCAAGGTCAAGGGCGCCAAGGTCACCGCCCGCCAGGTCAAGGACCGGCTGGACAAGGAACTGATCGGTAACGTCTCCATCAAGGTCCTCCCGACCGAGCGTCCCGACGCCTGGGAAGTCCAGGGCCGTGGCGAGCTCGCGCTGGCCATCCTGGTCGAGCAGATGCGCCGCGAGGGCTTCGAACTGACCGTCGGCAAGCCCCAGGTTGTCACCAAGACCATCGACGGCAAGATCCACGAGCCGATGGAGCACATGACCATCGACGTGCCGGAAGAGTACCTCGGCGCCGTCACCCAGCTCATGGCTGCCCGCAAGGGGCGGATGACCAACATGGCCAACCACGGCACCGGCTGGTGCCGCATGGAGTTCATTGTTCCGGCCCGTGGCCTGATCGGTTTCCGCACCCGGTTCCTGACCGACACCCGCGGCGCAGGCATCGCAGCTTCCATCTCAGAAGGCTACGAGCCGTGGGCCGGCCCCATCGAGTACCGCACCAACGGTTCCATGATTGCCGACCGCGCCGGTGTGGTTACCCCGTTCGCCATGATCAACCTGCAGGAACGCGGCTCCTTCTTCGTGAAGCCCACCTCCGAGGTCTACGAAGGCATGATCGTGGGCGAGAACTCCCGCGCCGACGACATGGACGTGAACATCACCAAGGAAAAGAAGCTCACCAACATGCGTGCCGCTTCCTCCGACACCTTTGAGAACCTGACCCCGCCGCGCGAACTCACCCTTGAAGAGTCGCTGGAATTCGCCCGCGAGGATGAGTGCGTCGAGGTGACCCCGGAAGCCATCCGCATCCGCAAGGTCATCCTGGATACCAACGAGCGTGCCAAGGCCAACCGCGCCCGCGCCAAGGCCTAGTAACTCCGCAGGTCTGCAGAACGCCACCGGCATTTGCCGGTGGCGTTCTGCGTTAAGCCGGGCGGCGCGGCCAAACCAGGCCTCGATGCGCAGGAACGGCGTGGGCGCACTGAGCGCCTGCTTCCGCGCCCGGGTCCGTTCTCCACATAGCCGTTTCCACCACCTGCGGATGCTCCCCGCCAGGCGCAGGCTTCAGACATGCGAACTGTTTCTGAAGCGCTGGCTGGCCTGGGCGGCACTGCCGGGACCCGGGAGTTACTACTGGCAGGCGTCTCCCGCCGACGTCTGGAAGCCGGACTATCAGAGGGGTCCGTCCAAAGGATTGCCCGTGGAGTATTCGCCCTTCCGGATGCTGACCCCGTGCTCATCCATGCGGCGCGCCATCACGCCGCACCTGGTTGCGTCACGGCCGCAGTGGCTTCCGGGTTGTGGGTGATCAAGGTTCCGGATAGGCCGCATCTTGCCGCCCGCCATGGCAGGCCAATAGCCGGCTGTGTGGTACACCGCAGCGACCTTCCGTTGACGCCTCTGGACGTCGTCTGCCAGTCTCTCCGCTGTCTGCCGGCTCTTCAGGGCCTGACTATCGCGGAGTCCGCCGTCAAGAAAGGCCACATCCAACTCGCGGAGCTGCGGGCGCGGTTTCCGGCCGCCCGTGAAAAGGCCCTGCTGAACCTGGTTGGCAGAATCCGACCCCAGTCCGGCTCCATCATCGAAACCATCGCCCGGTATCTGCTTGAAGAAGCGGGGCTTACAGTCGAGTTGCAGGTGCACATTCCTGGAATGGGCCACCTGGATCTCCTTGTTGATGGTCTGCTGGGGATTGAGGCGGACGGCTATGCCCACCACAGCAGCCGGGAGGCCTACCGGGAAGACAGGCGGCGCTGGAATGTCACCGTCATCGGGGGTGTCCCAACCCTTCGGGTGACGTTCGAGATGCTGGTCCGCGACCCCGCGGAGTTCGTCCGGATGGTGGAGCTGGCCCTGGCCACGTACCGCCGGGCGCGGTGAAGGACCGGGTCATGGCGCAGGGACAGTCCCGGCGCAGCGAGGCCTAGGCGGGGCGCGCGGGGCGGCGCGGGGGAGCGGGCGGGACTTCCTTCGCGGCCACCACGAGCTCCAGGGGAATGACGACGTCGGCCCGGCGGGTGCGGACGGTGCAGGAACCGGCGTCGCAAGCCAGCAGGTGGCCCAGCGCATCCGTCAGGCCGCCATCGATCCGGTAGCGCACCACCACCCGGGTTCCGGGGCCGGCCGCGGTCAGGAAGCGGACGGGGGCGGACGCTGGCAGACTCACCAGTTCATACTAGGCCGCCGGCTAGGTTAGCGGGAAAGGGCTGGGAGATAATAGGCTCAGATGTCAAGAGTCCGGCCGTGCTGCCGGATGCAAGAGCCGGCGGGCAAGCCGGAACCCAACGTGGAGAGGCCAGGGACGTGACGTACGTAATCGCGCAGCCGTGTGTGGATGTTAAGGACAAGGCATGCATTGAGGAGTGCCCGGTCGACTGCATCTATGAAGGCGAGCGTTCGCTGTACATCCATCCGGACGAATGCGTCGACTGCGGCGCCTGCGAGCCGGTTTGCCCGGTGGAGGCCATCTACTACGAGGATGACACTCCCGAGGAATGGGCCGACTACTACAAGGCCAACGTCGAATTCTTCGACGACCTCGGCTCCCCGGGCGGGGCGGCAAAGATCGGCAACACGGGCAAGGACCACCCGATGATCGCCGCCCTGCCGCCGCAGAACCAAGACCACTGACGCGGACGGGAACGTGACCGCCGCAGTGAATTCGTTTGGCCTGAACCTGCCCGACTACCCGTGGGAGGCTATGGCCCCCTTCGTGGCCAAGGCCTCGGAACACCCGGGCGGGGCAGTCAACCTCTCCATCGGCACGCCCGTGGATCCCACCCCGCAGTTGGTCCAGGACGCACTGAAGGCCGCCGCCAACGCTCCGGGATATCCCACTGTCCATGGCACGCCGGCGCTGCGGGAAGCCATCGCGGGCTGGTTCGAACGCCGGCGCGGAGTGGCGGGCCTGGACCCCAAAAACATCATGCCTACGGTGGGTTCCAAGGAACTCGTTGCGTGGCTGCCGCTGCTGCTGGGCCTTAAGCCCGGAGACGTCGTCGTACGCCCCAAGGTGGCCTACCCCACGTACGATATCGGTGCCACCCTGGCCGGGGTCACTTCGGTGGCCACGGACAACCTGGACGAGCTTGACGACGCCACACGTGCACGCGTGCGGCTCATCTGGGTCAATTCCCCGGGCAACCCGACGGGCAGCGTCCGCGATGCGGAGTCCCTGAAGGCCCTGGTGGTCCAGGCCCGTGAAATCGGAGCCGTGGTGGCATCGGACGAATGCTACGCAGAGCTCGGCTGGGGCGACTGGGACGTCCAGCGCGGCGGCCGGCGCGTCCCCAGTATCCTTGATCCCCACGTTGCCGGCGGCTCGCACCAGGGCCTGCTGGCCGTGTACTCGCTGAGCAAGCAGTCCAACCTGGCGGGCTACCGCGCAGCCTTCGTTGCCGGTGATCCGGACCTGATGCCCAACCTGGTCAACAGCCGCAAGCACGCGGGGATGATCGTTCCCTACCCCGTCCAGGAGGCCATGCGGGTGGCGCTGGGCGATGACACCCATGTCGAGGCCCAGAAGGACCTGTACCGGGGCCGGCGCGAACGCCTGGTGCCCGCGCTGCTGGACTTCGGCCTGGAGATCAAGGAGTCCGATGCCGGCCTGTACCTGTGGTCGACGGCGGGAGAGGACACGTGGGCTACGGTGGCCCGCCTGGCCGAACGGGGCATCGTGGTTGGCCCGGGCGTCTTCTACGGTGACGCGGGCAACGGCTATGTCCGCGTGGCCCTGACCGGATCCGACGAGCGGATCGATGCCGCTGTTGCACGGCTGGCCTGATCCGGCTCCCAGGCACCCCGTAATAATCGTGTGACTCGCCCCACATTCGGTGCATTTTAGGCCGGATGGGAAGCCTGCGGATTAGTGACACCCGCCAAGGAGCGGTACTTTTTAAGTTGACGATCAATGGTGGCTTTCTACAAGAAGGCAGCCCGGGTGTTGGAACCTGTCTCCTCAGGCTCAGTGCACGGCTCACCTGATGTTGGATCAAGCTTTCGACAGAGGCCGAAGACGCCTCATGAAGGGGACTCCATGACTGAGACCAACAATGCTGCGACCCTGCTCCACGCAGGTGGCGAGCTGAAGCTCCCGCGCATCCAGGTTGTTGAAGGGAACGAAGGTTACGACGTCTCCAAGCTGCTCAAGCAGACCGGTGCCGTGACCTTTGACCCCGGCTTCATGAACACCGCAGCAACCACGTCCGCCATCACCTACATCGACGGCGATGCGGGCATCCTGCGCTACCGCGGATACCCCATCGAGCAGCTGGCGCAGCACTCCAGCTTCCTCGAGGTGTCCTACCTGCTGATCTACGGCAACCTTCCCACGCCCACTGAGCTGGACGAGTTCGACCAGAAGATCCGGCGCCACACCCTGCTGCACGAGGAGCTCAAGGGCTTCTTCGGCGGCTTCCCCCGCGACGCGCACCCCATGCCGGTGCTGTCCTCGGCCGTGTCCGCGCTGTCCACTTTCTACCAGGACTCCCTGGACCCGTTCAACGCCGAGCAGGTGGAGGTCTCCACCATCCGCCTGATGGCCAAGCTGCCGGTCATCGCCGCCTACGCGCACAAGAAGTCCATCGGCCAGCCCATGCTGTACCCGGACAACTCCATGAACCTGGTGGAGAACTTCCTGCGCCTTAGCTTCGGCCTCCCCGCGGAGCAGTACGAACTGGACCCGGTCATCGTCAAGGCGCTGGACCTGCTCCTCATCCTGCACGCGGACCACGAGCAGAACTGCTCCACCTCCACCGTGCGCCTGGTGGGCTCCTCCAATGCCAACCTCTTCGCCTCCGTTTCGGCCGGCATCAACGCCCTCTTCGGCCCTGCCCACGGTGGCGCCAACGAGGCCGTGCTGAAGATGCTCCGCCAGATCCAGGCCGAGGGCCTCAAGCCCGAGGACTACATGGAGAAGGTCAAGAACAAGGAAGACGGCGTCCGCCTCATGGGCTTCGGACACCGCGTCTACAAGAACTACGATCCGCGCGCCAAGATCGTCAAGGCCACGGCCCACGAGATCCTCAGCAAGCTCGGCGGCAACGACGAACTGCTGGACATCGCCATGCGCCTGGAAGAGAAGGCGCTCAGCGATGACTACTTCATCCAGCGCAAGCTCTACCCGAACGTGGACTTCTACACCGGCCTGATCTACAAGGCCATGGGCTTCCCCGAGAAGATGTTCACCGTCCTGTTCGCCATCGGCCGACTGCCGGGCTGGATTGCCCAGTGGCGCGAAATGATCAGCGACCCGAATACCAAGATCGGCCGCCCGCGCCAGCTGTACATCGGCGAGCCGGAGCGCGACTACCCCGCACGCTGATTCCCGGTCAGCCAGGGACAGCAACGTCAATAACGACGGCGGCCGCCCACCTTTCCAAGGTGGGCGGCCGCTTCGCGTTGTGCCACATTCAAGGGGACTACGAGGCGTAGCCCTGGGGGTTGTTCTTCTGCCAGCGCCAGTGGTCCTCGCACATCTGGTCCACGGTCTTCGTGGTCGACCAGCTCAGGTCTGCCAGGGCCGAGGTGGCATCGGCCCAGAAGGCCGGCAGGTCCCCCGCGCGGCGGCCGGTGATCTCGTAGGGGATGGGCTGGCCCACTGCCTTTTCGAAGGAGCGCAGGACCTCCAGGACGGAGGAACCCTTGCCGGATCCGAGGTTCCAGCGGAAAACACCGGTGCGGTCCGCGATGTGGTTCAGTGCGGCCACGTGTCCTTCGGCCAGGTCCACCACGTGGATGTAGTCGCGCAGGCAGGTGCCGTCCGGGGTGTCGTAGTCGCCGCCGAAGACCATAAGCTTCTCGCGCCGGCCCACGGCCACCTGGGCAATGAACGGGACAAGGTTGTTCGGAATGCCTTGCGGGTCTTCACCGATGCGGCCCGAGGGGTGCGCGCCTACCGGGTTGAAGTAGCGCAGCAGGGCTATGTGCCACTGTGGGTCGGCTGCGCCGAGGTCGGAGAGGATGTCCTCGATCTGTTCCTTGGTGCGCCCGTAAGGGTTGTTCGCGCCGATTTCCATCTTTTCCACATACGGAATGGGGTTGTGTTCCCCGTAGACGGTGGCTGACGAGCTGAAGACGATGGACCGGACGCTGTGCCTGTCCATGACGCGGACCAGATTCAGCGTGCCCACCAGGTTGTTGTAGTAGTACTTCAGCGGCTCCTGCACTGATTCACCCACGGCCTTGAGGCCTGCGAAGTGGATGACGGCTTCAATGCCGCTCCCGGCGAAAACTTTTTCGACGGCGGCCTCGTCCACCAGGTCAACGTTGTGGAACTCCGCGGTCTTGCCGCTGAGTTCGGCTACGCGGCGCAGCGACTCCTCGCTGGAATTGACCAGGTTGTCGATGACGACCACGTCGTGGCCGGCTTCCTGCAGGGACAGAACAGTATGGGAACCGATGTAACCGGTGCCCCCTGTGACCAAGATTTTCATGCCTCAACGCTATCCCACCCGCAGCGTTGCCCGCCGCTATGTGGCGGACGGCGGGTGGGCCGTGACGGGACAGAAAAAGCACAAGTGTGCTACTAAGGATGGTGCCCAAAATTGTAGACGCCGGTGCCCGGCGGCAGGACGTAGTGCAGGCGGTTCTCCGCATCATCGCCGTGGACGGGCTCGAACGGGCGTCGCTGCGCGAAGTGGCGGACGAGGCCGGACTGGCCGTCGGCTCGGTCCGGCACTACTTCGAGGGCAGTGAGGAGCTCCTGGCCTTCGCCTTCGGCACCGTGGTGGACCGCGTCGTCGGCAGGCTGGAGGGCCTGCTGCCGGCCGTGCTCGGAGCCGGCAAGGCCAGCCCTGGCCAGCGCGAGGCCGTTTTAACCCTCCTGGGTGGAATGCTTCCGCTGGATGAGGTGACAGCAGTGGAAGCCTGCGCATGGCTGGCCTTCAAGAACGCCGCACGCATCCGGCCCTTCCTGGTGGCGGAAGCGGACCGCAGCCACCGCGAAGTGGCGGCCATCGTGGGTGCATTGGTGGCAAGCCTGCTCCCGGACGATGAACCGCAGGAGAACCTCGTCCTGGAGGCGGAGCGGCTGCTGGCCACGTTGGACGGGCTGTGCATGCACGCGCTCCTGCAGCCCGCCTGGATGACGGCGCAGATGTGCCGCGACGTGCTCGAGCGCCATCTGGACGGGCTGGCACGCTGAGCGACCAAAGCCCGTCCGGCACTACCGCGAACTGGCTGCGGGAATAGACTGGGAGCCGGGTAGGCCGGGCCGGAATATGGCGCCCGGGACCGGGAGGCCAGGAAAGGACTTTGGATGCAGCACGCAGGCGGTTCAGGGTGGCAGATCACCACCGACACATCCGGACCGATGATGATTGCTCTTTACGTCCGGGACGCTGCCGGCCTGAACGGAGCGGGGCGCCCCATGCTGTCCCATGCGTCACCCAAAGTCCGTTCAGCGGACCACAGCCACCTGACCGCGGATGTCGGTGGGCTCGGGGCACTGAAGACCGAGTGGGAGGCCTGGTGGGAGCAACTGCTCAAGGCCCACCCGCACACCTCCCCGGAACTTTCGCCGCCGGATTTCGAAGCCTTCGGCAACTCCCCGGCCCTCCAGCGGGTCCTGCAGGCCCACTTTGGCTCTGCCCTCACCTGGGCACGGGAACGGAGGAGTGAATATGCCGAGCTCGAAGCGGAGCGGGTGGCCAGCGGAATTGACCAGCTGATCGGGGACATGGTGGACGACAGGCTGATGGAGGTGGGGCGGGACTCACGCGATTTCACGCTGACCATCATCGAGTTGCCGCTGGACGAACAACGGGCGTGGTACCTGGAACCGGACAAGATGATCATGAGCCACGAGCTGATGGGGCAGCCTGAGCTGTTCCGCAGCTATGTCCAGCCGGTGCTGGAAATCCTGGTCTGACACGCGGCCGGCGGGCCGACGGCGCCCCTTACGTGCCGGCGTCGTCCTTCCGCACCGTAATGCGCACCTGCCCGTCCTGGACACCCGCCGCCTGCCACCCGTCGCCGCCTGGCCGGTCCCAGGTGCGGCCGGCTACTTCCACCCTGGTCACGGCCAGGTCCTTGGCGTTGGCAACTGCCCACGCGGCAACCGACCACCCCAGTGCCCCGCCGGCGTCCACCACCAGGGTGTCGCCGTCCACCTGCGCATCGACGCCGCCGTAGGCCTGGTCCAGGTCAGTCACCACAGTGGCCGAGTTGCCACCGGCCGTGGGGGAGCGAAGCGTGCACTGTACGCCCGCCGGGGTCTGGCCGGTCAGTCCGGAAGCGAACGCCCGGCCCATCTCTTCGTGCTGGGCATAGGCCTTGGGGTAGGCGGACCGCTGGACCTGCTGGGCAGCGTCGGTGATGTCCAGCGTCTCGTAGCCCGGGATCTTCACCAGTGCGTCATAAAAGGCGTTGACCGCGTAGTAGGGGTCCATGATCTGGGCCTCGGTGCCCCAGCCCTGGGACGGCCGCTGCTGGAAGAGTCCGCGCGAGTCCGGGCCGGCCTGGTCGCCGTGACCGATGTTGCGCAGCTTGGACTCCTGCATGGCAGTGGCCAGGGCGATGGTGGCGGCGCGCGCGGGGAGGCCCCGCCGGACGGCTGCCGCTGTGATCAGGGCGGCGTTGGCCGCCTGGTCCGGCGCCAGTTCCCCCGTCCGGTCGCCGGCTGTGGCAGTGCAGCGTTCCGACACGAGGGTCTCGGAACGCTGCACGAAGTACGCCGCCGTGTAGATGCCTCCCGCAGCCAGCGCAAGGGTGAGGAGCAGCACCGCGAGGCGGCGCAGGCCGCGCCTGCGTGCCACGGACATGGGTGCCACGAAAGTACTAGTTGGCGTGCAGGGCGTCGTTCAGTTCCACGGTCTGGCCCTTGCGGGGGAGTGCCTCCACCGCGCCCGTGGTGGAGTTGCGGCGGAACAGGAGGTTGGGGACGCCGGAGAGTTCGGCGGCCTTGACGATCCTGGTGGTGTCCTCGCCCACCTCGTCCTTGGGGCCCGGCACGCGGACCCGGGTTCCTGCCGTGACGTAGAGGCCAGCCTCGACGACGGAATCATCACCGATGCTGATGCCGACGCCGGAGTTCGCCCCGAGCAGGACCCGCTCGCCGATGGTGATCTTTTCCTTGCCGCCGCCGGACAGGGTTCCCATGATGGAGGCGCCGCCGCCGACGTCGCTCCCGTCCCCGGTCACGACGCCCGCGGAAATGCGCCCCTCCACCATGGACGTGCCCAGGGTTCCGGCGTTGAAGTTTACGAAGCCCTCGTGCATGACGGTGGTGCCGGCGGCGAGGTGCGCACCCAGGCGGACCCTGTCGGCGTCGGCAATCCTGACGCCGCTGGGTACCACGTAGTCCACCATGCGCGGGAACTTGTCGATGCCGTAGACGGTGACGGCGCCCCGGCGGCGCAGCCGGGCGCGGGTCAGTTCGAAGCCCTCGACTGCGGCGGGACCGAAGTTGGTCCATACGACGTTGGGGAGCTTACCGAAGATGCCATCCAGGTTGATGGTGTTGGGCCTAACCAGGCGGTGCGAGAGAAGGTGCAGCCGGAGGTAGGCGTCTGCGGTGTCGGCAGGGGCTTCGTCGAGGTTGATCTGGACGAAGACCACCTTCTGCTCGGTGCCGCGGTCCTGGTCTGCGCCGTTCTCAGCGATGGCAGTCAGGGCGTCGTCGGCATTTTCCACCGAGCGGAGGTCCTCGGCGGCAACACCGAGTGCCGGTGCGGGAAACCAGACGTCCAGGACAGTATCCGCGCCGCCGGCGGTGGCGACGGTGGCCACGCCAAAGCCATGGGCGGAACGGTCGTCAGCGTTGGGAGTCAGGGTTTCGGGCACGGCGGAGGAAGCGGTCTCAGTCATGTGCCCCAGTCTATCGAGGGCGGGGCTGGCGGTTCGAACTAGACTGGCTTCGTGACTGCTGAAACCGCCCCCGAATCTTCCGTATCCACCCTTGACCTGCACCAGGACGTGGCGCTGCTGACCGCGGCACTGATGGATATCAACAGCGTGTCGGGCAACGAGAAGCGGCTCGCGGACGCCGTCGAAGCCGCTCTGCGGGAGATTCCCCAGCTGACCGTGGTCCGGGACGGCGACGCCATCATTGCCCGCACGGAGCTGGGCCACAGCGAACGGGTCATCCTCGCCGGGCACCTGGATACGGTTCCGTTGCCCCTGGCGGAAGGTTCCAGGGGCACCGTCCCCTCCAGCTGGGAGTCAGGTGTTCCGGGTGAAGGGATCCTCTATGGGCGCGGTGCCACGGACATGAAGGGCGGCGTGGCGGTCCAGCTGGCGCTGGCAGCGGGAATGTTCGACGACGGCGCGCACCCAAAACGGGACGTCACCTTCGTGTTCTACGACCATGAGGAAGTGGAGGCGGTAAAGAGCGGGCTAGGACGCCTGGTCCGGAACCACGGCGACCTGCTGCAGGGGGACTTTGCCATCCTGCTGGAGCCAACGGACGGCACCGTGGAGGGCGGCTGCAACGGAACCAGCCGGTTCGAAGCCAGTACTGCAGGGGAGGCCGCCCACTCTGCCCGGGCGTGGATGGGCAGCAACGCCATCCACGCCGCCGCCCCCATCCTGGCGCGCCTCGCCGCCTACGAGCCACGGACCATCAACGTTGACGGGCTTGATTACCGGGAAAGCCTCAATGCGGTGAAGATCAACGGCGGCACGGCCGGCAATGTCATTCCGGACCGCTGCGTGGTGGAGATCAACTACCGGTTCGCCCCGGACAAGACCCCGGACCAGGCGGAAGCGCATGTCCGGGAGCTCCTGGAAGGCTTCGACGTGGTGCGCACCGATGCCGCCGCCGGTGCGCGTCCCGGACTGCAGCACCCGGCTGCCGCATCCTTCGTTGCCGCTGTGGGTGCGGAGCCCAAACCCAAATACGGCTGGACCGACGTCGCGCGGTTCAGCGAACTGGGGATCCCGGCAGTGAACTTCGGCCCGGGCGACGCCCTGCTGGCCCACAAGGACAACGAGCACGTTTCCGCCGATGCCATCCGAACCTGCCTGCGCGCCCTGGAGCAGTGGCTCGCCGGCTAAGCCGGCCGGCTGGCGGCGAAGAAAGCCGGCAAACGGAAAGGGCCCGGAACCTGACGGTTCCGGGCCCTTTCACGCCGGCAATGCCGACGGGTGGCTAAACCTCGGCGGGAACAGCCGCCGCAGGTATGACTGCTGCGCCGGGCTTGCGGGAGAGCCTGCGCTCCAGCCATTTTGCGACAGCGGCCAGGATCAGGCACATACCCACATAGAGCACGGCGGCCACGATGGCTGCCGGGATAATCGGGGAACCGTACTGGATCTGGCTGCCGAAGTACTTTGCCTGGAAGAGGATCTCGTTGTACGTGACGATGAACCCCAGGGCGGTGTCCTTCAGGATGACCACCAGCTGGGAGATGATGACCGGAAGCATGGACCGGACGGCCTGCGGCAGCAGGATGCTGGTCATGACTTTGCTCTTGGGCAGGCCAATGGCATAACCGGCCTCGCTTTGGCCCCGGGGCAGGGACTCGATGCCGGCCCGGAACACCTCGGCGAGCACGGAACCGTTGTACAGCACCAGCCCTGCGACCACGGCAGTGAAGGGCGTAATTCCCTGGACACCGATGGTCGGCAGGCCGTAGTAGAAGATCATCATGAGGATCAGCAGCGGAACCGCGCGGAACAGCTCGGTGAAGCCGTAGCACGGCGCGCTGATCCAGCGGCGGTCCGACAAGCGGCCAAACGCCAGGAGGATGCCGAGGACCAGGCTGAGGACTGCCGCAGTGCCGAAGGCGGCCAACGTGGCACCTACGGACTGGGCAATGGTCTGCTGCACCAGCGGAAAGGTGAACAGCTGCCACTTCTTCGCCTCGAACTGGCCGCTTTCCGCGAAGCGGAGCAGGACGAAACCGACGATTAGCAGGATCACGATGGCGGTGGCGACGCCGAAGATCCGGTACCGGGCGCGTGCCTTGGGGCCGGGGGCGTCAAAAAGGATTGAACTCATCGTGCAACCTTCCACTTCTGTTCAAGCTTTCGCTGCAGGGCGGAAAGGATGAACACGAGGATGATGAACACCAGCGCCACCCACAGGAGGCCGGTCATGGCCGGCTCGCCGCGTTCGGAGAGGTTCGCCCGGATGGCCCCGGCTTCAAAGACGGAGAAGCCGGCGGCGACGGTGGTGTTCTTGAGCAGGGCGATGAAAACGCTGAACATCGGTGGGATGACAGCGCGGAAGGCCTGCGGCAGGATCACGAGGGTCAGCGTCTGGGTGAAGGGGAGCCCGATGGCGCGGGCTGCTTCCGCCTGTCCGACCGGGACGGTGTTGATGCCGGAACGGACAGCTTCCGCCACGTAGGTGGCGGTATACAGGCTCAGTCCGATGATGGCGGCGGTCGTAAAGTCGATCGGGACCAGGCCCAGCTTCGGGTAGCCGAGGGCGAAGAAGAAGAGGACCAGCGTCAGCGGGGTGTTGCGCACGACGTTGACGTAGAGCGTCGCGGTGGCACGCATGGCGGGTACGGGGGAGACGCGGAGCGCGGCAACGACGGTACCGAGGATCAGGGCGAAAATTGCCGAGAAGAAGAAAAGTATTAGCGTGTTGCGGAATCCCGTGATGAAGAGATCCGAATTGTTCAGCAGCGTATTCACAGAATCGTCGCTTTCGACAGTTGAAGAGGGGGCGGCTGCATGGCCGCCCCCTCAACTTTGGTTTAGTAGTTCTCTACCTTGGGCTGTTCGACCTTCGTGCCCGACTGGCCCAGCGTCTGGTCGTAGATCTTCTGCCACACAGAGTTACCGTCGGTGAACGTCTTGTTCATGAACTGACGCAGCGCGGTGTCGCCCTTCTTCAGGCCGACGCCGTACTTTTCAGTGGTGAACGGCTGGCCAACTACCTTCAGGCTGTCCGGTTCCTGGGCAGCGTAGCCGAGCAGGATGGCCTGGTCGGTGGTGACAGCGTCAACCTGGCCGCTCTTGAGCGCCTCGACGCACTGCGAGTAGGTATCAAACTCGGTGGTCTTGGTGTTCGGGAAGTTTGCCTTGATGTTCTGGATCGGCGTGGAACCGGTGGCCGAGCAGACGTTCTTGCCCGTGAGGTCCTTCTCGCTGTTGATGCTGGAGTTGTCCTTCTTGACCAGCAGGCCCTGCCCGGTGACGAAGTAGGGTCCGGCGAAGTCGATCAGCTGCTTGCGCTTGTCCGTGATGGAGTAGGTGCCCACGTAGTAGTCGATGTCACCGTTCGTGATCGCCGACTCGCGGTTGGCGGACGGGATCGGCTTGAACTCGATCTTGTCCTTGCTCATGCCCAGCGATGCTGCCATCCACTTGGCAATCTCGATATCGAAGCCCGTGTATTCACCGGTGGCCGCGTCTTTGAAGCCAAGGCCCGGCTGGTCCTGCTTGACGCCGATGCGGACCTTGCCGCTGGACTTGATGGCGTCGTAGGTCGGGCTGCCGGTGAGCGTGACGTTGTCAGCAACTTTGTAGGGAGCCTCATCAGTACCGGAGGAAGCAGTTCCGCCGCCGCCTGAGCCGCCGCAGGCGCTGAGGGACAGGGCCAGCGCCGCAGTCGCCGCGACAAGCAGCGGCTTCTTCCGGGTAAAGAAGTTTTTCATGGGGATACCTTTCATTGAGCGGCCGCGCTGGGGCAGCCGGTGCGGTGTGCTAGTGGGTCAGGAGCTTGGACAGGAAGTCCTTGGCGCGGCTGCTCTTCGGGTTGGTAAAGAACTCCTCCGGCGTCTCGTCCTCCACGATCTGCCCGTCGGCCATGAACACCACGCGGTCCGCGGCCTTGCGGGCGAAGCCCATCTCGTGAGTGACGACGATCATGGTCATGCCTTCCTTGGCCAGCTGGACCATGACATCGAGGACCTCGTTGATCATTTCGGGGTCCAGCGCGGAGGTGGGCTCGTCGAAGAGCATGACTTTCGGCTTCATGGCCAGTGCGCGCGCGATGGCGACGCGCTGCTGCTGGCCACCGGAGAGCTGGGCAGGAAGCTTCGGTGCCTGCTGCCCGACGCCCACGCGCTCCAGCAGCGCCATGGCATCTTTTTCGGCCTCAGCCTTGGAAGCGCCCTTGACCTTGATCGGTCCGAGGGTGACGTTCTCCAGGATGGTCTTGTGCGCAAACAGGTTGAACGACTGAAACACCATCCCGACGTCGGCCCGGAGCTTCGCCAGGGCCTTGCCCTCGGCGGGAAGTTCCTTGCCATCGATGGTGATGGAGCCGTCGTCGATTGTTTCCAGGCGGTTGATGGCCCGGCAGAGGGTGGACTTACCGGAGCCGGAGGGCCCGATGACCACAACAACCTCGCCCTTGCGGACCTGGAGGTTGATGTCCTTCAAAACGTGCAGCTGGCCGTAATGCTTATTTACGGCGTTCAGGGAGACGAGAGCATCGCCGGGCACATGAGTAGTCATAGAAAGAATCTAGCGAACAACAGTGGGTTATGACGCCAATCACCCCAAGTTCCTGCTGATCGTGATTCAAGAGATACCTCATGTTGGAGGTTAGCCTAGGGGAATGAGCATCAATGCAGATCCGGCCAAGAATTCCCAGCCGCGCCGTAAGGGGCCCCTTGAGCTGCGGCGCAAGCAAGCGGCAGTGGACATGTCGGACCAGCACCTGCTCGATACGAAGGGCCCGGGGCAGTTCGTCCACACCGATCCCTGGCGGGTCCTGCGGATCCAGAGCGAATTCGTCGAAGGCTTCGGTGCGCTGGCAGACATTGGAAAAGCGGTCAGCGTTTTCGGTTCGGCGCGTACCAAGCCGGGAAGCCTGTACTACGAAATGGGGGTCCAGGTGGGGCGCAAGCTCGCCGAGGCCGGGGTTGCGGTGATCACCGGCGGCGGCCCGGGTTCCATGGAGGCGGCCAACCGGGGAACGGTGGAGGGCAACGGGGTGTCGGTGGGCCTGGGCATCGAGCTGCCGTTCGAACAGGGCCTGAACCAGTGGGTGGACCTGGGCATCAACTTCCGCTACTTCTTCGCCCGCAAAACCATGTTCGTCAAATATGCGCAGGGGTTCATCGTCCTGCCCGGTGGGCTGGGCACTCTGGATGAACTGTTCGAGGCCATGGTCCTCGTCCAGACGCGGAAGGTCACGTCCTTCCCGATCGTCCTCCTCGGCGTCGACTTCTGGGGACCGATGATCGACTGGATCAGGGGCACCCTGGTGGCTGAAGGAATGGTCTCCGAAAAGGACCTGGACCTGATCCAGCTGGTGGATGACCCGGCAGAGGCTGTGGACCGGGTCCTTCACGGCGCCGTGACCCCGTCGCTGAACGGCGAACAGCGGCCGGAGTAGCCGCGGCGCGGCTTGGCCGCGCGGGTCTGGCACGATGGGACCGTGAGCTTCTTTCTGGTTTTCCTCGCCGTCGTGCTGGTCGCGGCTGTTCTTTGGGCCGGCCTGGGACGGCGCTCCCGCAAGTCGGGGGCCACGACGCTGCCGGCCCTGTTGAGCGGATTGGACGAGCCGCCGGCGAACCTTCCGCCGGTGCTCCTGCCGGAGCGCGCCGTTCCGGAGGATGTGACCCGGCTCCGGTTCTCCCTGGGCCTGCGCGGCTACCGGATGGACCAGGTGGACCAGGTCCTCGACGAACTGCGGGACCAGTTGGCCGCACGGGATGCGGAACTGGCGGTGCTGCGCGGGCGGCTGGACGCAGGCGAACGGCACGCAGGGGAGGCGTCCGACGACGGCGCCCCGGTCCCGCCCATGGCACCGGAAGAGCCGGGTGCGGAAGGGGATGGGAACCGGGCAGCCCAGGAGGGTGCTGCCCCGGTCAAGGGCGGCCAGTGAGCACCGTGGCCCGCCGCAACCGGCTGGCCTCCGCCGGTACTGTGGCCCACCGGGCTGCCGCCGCCGTCCGCCGTTGGCCGTGGTGGCTCCAGGTCACCGCACTGTACGGCGGCTCCCGGCTGGCCTCCGCATGCATCTTCATGGCCGCAGCACTCCACCAGGGTCCCAACCCGTGGTTCCCGCCAAAACCGGACTACTGGAACTTCATCAATATTTGGGATGCCCGCTGGTACGGACAGGTCATTGCCAGCGGTTACCCGTCAATCCTTCCCACGGACGCAGCCGGCAACGTCCAGGAAAACACCTGGGCGTTCTACCCGCTCTTTCCTTCCCTGGCGGGCGGACTCAGCCGGCTCACCGGGATGGAGCCTGCCGCTGCGCTCACCCTTGTTGCCATGCTGGCCGGGTGGGCGGCGGCCCTTGTGGTTTACGCACTGTTCCGGCAGAAAGCCTCCCACGCCCCGGCAATGTGGGGTGTTGCGTTTTTTTCGGTCTTTCCCGTTTCCGCCGTCCTGCAGGTCCCTTACGCCGAGCCGCTGTCCCTCCTGCTGCTCGCGTGGGCCCTCCTGCTGGTGGTCCGGCGCCAGTACCTGTGGGCTGTTCCGGCGGTGTTCCTGCTGGGCCTGTCCAGGCCTGTCGGTGTTCCGTTCGCAGCCATGGTGGGGCTGCTCCTGGTCTTCCATGCCGCCGCGTACGTCCGTAGCGGGCGGCGTCAGGACGCTTCCGGCGACGCACATTCCGTCCGGGACCTCGCCGCACTCGCTGGACTGACCGCCGTCGCCGGACTGTCCGCTTTTGCCTGGCCGGCCGCAGCGTGGTTGGCGACCGGCGACCTTCAGGCATACACCAAGACGGAAACCGTGTGGCGGGGCCAGGACCTGGTTCCGTTCAAGCCCTGGTTCGACACCGGCGTCGAACTTTTCGGTCCTGTCCTGGGTGTTGTTGCCCCGCTGGTCTTCGTGGCGCTGTTCGCAGTGATGCTGTATCTGCCGCCAGTGCTGCGGCTCGGCGTCGAACTTCGGCTCTGGTGCGCCTGCTACATGGGCTACCTGCTGGCGTTCCTGCACCCACAGACCAGCACCTTCAGGATGCTGCTGCCACTGTTTCCGCTGGCCCTGGGCGCCGTGTTCCTGTCCCGTTCCAGGGCGTACCGGGGGACGGTGGTGGCCATGTTCCTGCTGCTGCAGATCGTCTGGATCGTATGGTTGTGGGCCTGGGCGCAACTGCCCGGCGGAGGGGATTATCCGCCGTAGCAATAACGGGCTTTAATGCAGGTCAGGGCGGGAATGATACGTTGACGGAAATGTCCATCGATTAGCTACGGGCGGGTAATTCCGCGATAATGATAGGTAAGCAAGGACATAAGCATTCAGAAAACGCGCAGCATTGGCGGTGGTGCCAACTACCCCGCCACAGCGGCCTGATCGACATGCGGACGCAGCCCGCCCGGGCTGATTAGTCCTGGGACAAAATGGAGGGGAATTCCTCATGGCGGCTATGAAACCACGCACCGGAGACGGCCCAATGGAAGTCACCAAGGAGGGCCGAAGCCTGATCATGCGGGTCCCGCTCGAAGGCGGCGGGCGCCTGGTGGTCGAATTGAACGCTGCCGAAGCAGCCAACCTCAAGGAATGCCTGGTAGGCGTTACCGAATAGTCGTGCCGGTCAGGGTGCGCAGCCCGCGGGCTGCGCACCCTGACCTTTATGCAGGAGCTACTTCTTGACCGCGACCAGCAGGCCGTCGCCGGTGGGGAGCATGGCGGATGCCAGCCTGTCGTCGTCGCGGATTGCCTTGCCCACCTGCCGCAGGGTCACCGTGTTGGGCTCGCGGCCGGCAGGGTTGGCTACCTTGTCCTTGTCCAGCGCATCGTTGATCACCAGCAACCCTGAGCGCTTGAGCAGCCGGATGGCCTGTTCCACATAGCCCGGCAGGCCCGGCTTGTCCGCATCGATGAAGACAAGGTCGTAGGCGCCGTCCGTAAGCCGTGGCAGGACGTCACCCGCCCGGCCGGAAATGGTGCGGGTCCGGTTGGCGGGGCTGCCGGCCTCCGCGAACGCTTCGCGGGCAGCCCGCAGGTGCTCCACGTCCACATCGATTGTGGTCAGGACGGCGTGCGCGCCGAGGCCGCGCAGCAGGCAGACGCCCGAGACGCCGGCGCCGGTGCCGATCTCCACGACGGTCTGGGCTTTGGAGGCAGCGGCCAATACCGTGAGGACAGCGCCCACTCCGGGGCTGATGGCGCTGACCCCCAGTTCAAAGGAACGTTCCCGCGCCCGAAGCATTACCTCATCCTCAGCGGGCAGATCTTCTGCATAGGACCAGCTGCTGGACTTGTCGGCGCTCATGAATAATCGCTTTCTGGGCGTAAAGGGAATGTCCCCCCAAGCCTACTGTGTCCGGCCCTGCCGGGACGGAAAGCAGCCGTTGCGCCGAACGCTGAAGTTTGCAGGTAATCAGGAAATTCCCAGCCAAGTTTGACATGCTTGATTTCCGCTCATCCAAAAGGTGACCGGCGCCGAATCAGAGATGTCAACAGTATCCGGGCGTTAGCATTCCACGAGGGGAGTGGACGATGTCATCTTCAGTAGTGGCACCTGTCCCTGCAGTAAACAATCCCGACGATGAGTGGGTCCGTCCCACCTGGGAAGAAGTGGTCACCAACCACTCCGCGAAGGTGTACCGGCTGGCCTACCGCCTGACCGGAAACAAGTACGACGCCGAGGACCTCACCCAGGAGGTCTTTGTCCGCGTGTTCCGTTCGCTGGAGAACTTCAAACCCGGAACCCTTGATGGGTGGCTGCACCGCATCACCACCAACCTGTTCCTTGACCAGGCCCGGCGCAGGACCCGCATCCGTTTCGACGCCCTGGCAGAGGACGCGGAGTCCCGCCTGCCCGGCCGCGAGCCGGGGCCGGAGCAAAGCTTCGAGCTGAACAACCTGGACCTGGACGTACAGGCTGCCCTGGAAGAGCTGCCGCCGGACTTCCGTGCCGCCGTGGTCCTGTGCGACCTCGAGGGGCTCTCCTACGACGAGGTAGCCGAGGCGCTGGGCGTCAAGCTGGGCACCGTCAGGTCCCGCATCCACCGTGGCAGGACCATGCTCCGCGAGAAGCTGGCCCACCGCGATCCACGCCCGCAGCAGTCCCGCCGCAAGCTTTCTATGCCGCGCATCGCCGGCATCCTCTGATCGGCACATGAGGTCCCAGTTTCCTTTCGGCGGCAGGCATCAGCGCACCGGCAGCCACCTCGAGGCCTGCCAGGAGTGTGCCGCCACCCTGCGCCGGGAACGGCAATACTTGGAGCGCCTCCGCGATGCTCCCATCCCGCCCGCCAGCCAGGACCTGACCGCCCGGCTGCTGGCCCGCACCCACGAACTGGCCGCCCAGCCGCCTGCGCCGGTACCCCAAGGCGGCACCTCGCGCCTCGCCGCGCGGGCGCTGGCCCTGACCGCGGGCGGAACCATGGCGGCCGCCGGGGTGCTGGCCGTCGGTGCGTTCACCGCAGCGGGGGACCCCACCGCCAGCGAACAGGCCGGGCCCGAGGCTGCTTTCTCGCACGTTTCGTCCCAAACTCCCGCTGATGGCAGGACTTTGAGTGCCGCCCAGCTCGCCACCCTCCGTTCCGAGGGTTGGGCTTGTCCGGACCTCCAGGCCATGGGATTCCACCTGGAAGCCGCGCGGGCACTGGTGGTCGACGGGGAACCTGCAGTGGAACTGCAGCTCACTGACGGCGCCCATCACGCCACGGTCACGGAACAGCACCCCGCCAGCCAGGGCACAGGTCCGGCGCACGCGTGGGCCACGTCCCCGGCGTCCGCCACCTACCGGGCCGCAGGCCTGACCATCACCTACCGCTCCGACCTGCCCGCGGACAAGGCCGGCGACGCCATGCCGATCCTCGAACGGCTTGCCGATTCCGCCATGGAGGGGGTCGCGGCATCCGTCCCGGAGCAGCCCGACGGCCAGGCTGCGGAACCCCTGGATGCACGGCTGGAGCGCGGAATCAACAAGATCGCGGCCCTGTTCACCCAATGACACGGACTGTTCACCCGTCCGCCGGATGGGAATCGTCACTCGCAGCCCGGAGAGGGTAATCTTCCTAAAGTGTTTGGAATCAACGGCCCGGAGTTCATTCTTCTGCTGATCATCGGTGTGCTGGTGATCGGCCCCAAGCGGCTGCCGGAATATACGCAGAAGCTGGCCAACCTGGTCAAGGAAGTCCGCCGGATGGCCAACGGTGCCCGGGAACAAATCAAGGAAGAAGTGGGCATCGACATCGACGATGTCGACTGGAAGAAATACGATCCCCGCCAGTACGATCCCCGCCGCATCATCAAGGAAGCACTGCTCGACGACGACACCAAACCGGTCAGCGCAGGCGCTCCCGCCGCCGTGGCTGCCGTCGCCGGCGCCGCAGCCGCGGCTGATGCCTCACCAAAGCGCCCGGAAAGGGTAGTGCAGAGGCTCGCCCCCGGCGAGGCCGCGCCGTTCGATACCGAAGCCACCTAGGCAGGTCAGCGGGGCTGCAGCCCCAGCTTCATCCCGGCAAGGCCTCGCGGTGCTGTGGCAAGCCGGCCGGCGATCCCGGCCAGGGCGGAAGCCGCCGCGGTCCCGGGCCTGCCAAGGACAACCGGAACCCCTGCATCCCCGCCCTCGCGCAATTGAATGTCCAGGGGAATCTGTCCCAGCAGCGGAACGTCCGCCCCCACGGTGGCGCTGAGCCGTTCCGTGAGTACCGTCCCGCCGCCGCTTCCGAAGAGCTCCATCCGGCCGCCGTCGGGCATCTCCAGGTAGGACATGTTCTCGATGACACCGGCAATTTTCTGCCCCGTCTGGGTGGCGATGGCGCCGGCCCGTTCGGCGACGTCGGCTGCGGCTGCCTGGGGCGTGGTAACCACCAGGATTTCGGCCTTGGGCAGCAGTTGGGCCACGGAGATGGCGATGTCACCGGTACCCGGCGGGAGGTCCAGGAAGAGGGCGTCCAGGTCCCCGAAGTAGACGTCCGTGAGGAACTGCTCCAAGGCCCGGTGCAGCATGGGTCCGCGCCATGCCACCGGCTGGTTGCCGGTGACGAACATGCCGATGGAGATGACCTTTACCCCGTACGCAACGGGGGGAAGGATCATGTCGTCCACCTGGGTGGGTTTTTGCGTGATTCCCAGAAGGGCTGGAACGGAGAAACCGTAGACGTCAGCGTCCACGATTCCCACCCGGAGGCCCCGGGCGGCCAGGGCGGTGGCCAGGTTGACCGTCACCGAGGACTTGCCCACGCCGCCCTTGCCGCTGGCCACCGCGTAGACCTTGGTCAAGGAATCAGGCTCGTTGAATGGAATCCTGCGCTGGCCGCCCGGGCCACGCAGTTTTTCCTTGAGGGCGTCACGCTGGGCCTGGTCCATCACCTTGAGCTGGACGTCGACGGCGGTCACGCCGGGCACCGCCGACAGGGCCTTCTGGGAATCGGCAGTAATGGTGTCCCGCAGCGGGCACCCCGCAATGGTGAGCAGGACTGCCACGGTGACCTTGCCGTCGTCGGCCACCTGGACGGAATCCACCATGCCCAGTTCGGTGATGGGGCGCCGGAGTTCGGGGTCGATCACTGTGGCAAGGGCGGCGTTGACTGCCCCAGCCAACGCCGTGCGGGGAATGGGTTCGCTCATGAACGGTCCTGTGTGGAGTGGCCGGGCTTGATCCGCGGGATCTGCTGGGTGCGCGGGTTGCGCTGCCGGTCCCGCTGTTCGCGGAGTTTGTCCTTCACCTTGTCACGGGGGGATTCGTGCGAACCGGGGCCCGTGTCATCGTGGGTCCGCAGTTCCTCTTGTGCTTCAAGGAGGTCCTCCAGGAGTGAGCGCAGCTCGGCCCTGACATAGTCGCGGGTGGCCACCTCGCGCAGCGCGATCCGCAGGGAGGCCAGCTCCCGGGTCAGGTACTCGGTATCGGACAGGTTCCGCTCTGCCCGCTGGCGGTCCTGCTGCAGCGAGACGCGGTCGCGGTCATCCTGCCGGTTCTGCGCAAGCAGCAGCAGGGGAGCGGCGTAGGATGCCTGCAGCGAGAGCATCAGGGTCAGCAGGGTGAAACCCAGGTCCCTCGAATCGAACTGCCACTCCACCGGCGCCCAGGTGTTCCAGCCCAACCAGAAGATGCAGAAGACGGTCATGTAGACCAGGAACTGCGGCGTGCCCATGAACCGGGCAAAGCCCTCGGTGGCATGGCCGAACGCGTCTGGATCGGGCTTGAACTTGGGCAGGATCCGCTGGCGCGCGCTTAGGGGCGTATCGAGACTGCCTTTTGATTCCGCAGTGGCCAGGTTCCGCTGGTTGGGGTTCTTCGGAGCGCTGTTATCAGCCAATACGGCCACCGAGCTTTCTTATCGGGGCTTCGCCGTCGTGGGCGCGCCAGTCGTCCGGCAACAAGTGATCCAATACGTCATCAACAGTCACCGCCCCCACAAGCCGGCCGGCGTCATTGACCACGGGGAGGGAGTTCAGGTTATAGGTAGCCAAGGTCCGGGCCACTTCGCTGATGTGGGCTTGGTCCGACAGCGGTTCGAGATTCTTGTCCACCAGGTTTCCCAGTGCCTCGAACGGCGGGAAGCGCAGCAGTTGCTGGATGTGCACCACGCCCAGGAACCGGCCTGTCGGCGTTTCGAGTGGCGGCCGGGCAATGAAGATCGACGACGCCAGGGCCGGGGAAAGCTCCTCCCGGCGGACGTGGGCGAGGGCCTCGGCAACCGTGGCTTCCGGGGGCAGGATGACCGGTACCGGCGTCATCAGGCCGCCGGCAGTGTCCTCGTCGTACTCAAGGAGGCGGCGGACGTCCTCGGCGCCCTCGGGCTCCATGAGCTGGAGCAGTTCCTCGGCCTGGGCGGAGGGGAGTTCGCCGAGAAGGTCGGCGGCGTCGTCGGGATCCATCTCCTCAAGGACGTCAGCGGCGCGCTGGACATCCAGGGCGGAGAGGATCTCCACCTGGTCGTCCTCCGGGAGTTCCTGGAGGACGTCTGCCAGCCGTTCGTCCTGCAGTTCGCTGGCCACCTCGAACCGGCGCTTGTCGCTCATCTCCTGCAGGGCTTCGGCGAAGTCGGCGGGTTTGAGGTCCTCGTGGTTGGCCACGAACTGGGTGGCTGCCTGTGGCTCGGTGCGCGGTCCCTGCTGGGCGTCCGCCCAGTCGATGATCAGCGTTTCGTTGCGGCGCAGCCGGCTCAAGGGCGAGAGGGAGTGTCCGCGCCGGACAAAGAGCTTGCTGACGAACCAGTCGCGGGACCGGTGCTGGTCGATGGCGATGTCCTCGATGGTGGCGTCGCCGCTGCCGTCACGGAGGGTGACCCGCCGGTCGAACATTTCGGCCACCACCAGGGTTTCCGCCCCGCGCTGCTCAAAGCGGCGCAGGTTCACCAGGCCGGTGCAGATAACCTGGGTCTGGTCGATCGAGGTAATGCGGGTCATGGGCACGAAGACCCGCTTCTTTCCCGGCACTTCCACCACGATGCCCACCACGTGCGGGGCTCCCTGGGTCCCCCGCGACAGCACAACAACATCGCGCAGCCGGCCCAGCCGGTCGCCCAGCGGGTCGAAGACGTCGAGGCCAAGAAGGCGTGCCACGAAGACGCGGGTAGGTGTTGTGCTCACCACTACAGGCTACCGAGTCTGCTCTCTTTTAGCTGAATTTACAGGCGGCACCCACCTTCATGGGCAAGAATGGGTTTATGTCGAACATTTTTGGTGGTCCCAAGCCCGGCGCCGCGAGCGGACCCGATGATGCCCGGGCTGTTCCCACCGGCGACACCGTTGGCTCCTACACGTCCTACCTCGACGCCCAGAAGGCGGTCGATTACCTGGCGGACCAGCAGTTCCCGGTCCAGATGGTGTCCATCGTGGGCAACGAACTGAAGATGGTGGAACGTGTCACGGGGCGCCTGAGCTACCCGCGGGTGGCGCTCTCCGGGGCCCTGAGCGGCATGTGGTTCGGCTTGTTCGTGGGCGTCATGCTCTCCTTCTTCGCCCCGTCGCCTGGATACTTCTCCATCATGACCTCGGTGCTGATGGGCGCGGCGTTCTTCATGCTCTTCGGCATCGTCACCTACGCCATGCAGCGCGGCAAGCGGGACTTCACCTCCACCAGCCAGGTGGTGGCCACCAGCTATGACGTGATCGTGGCCCCCGAGGCAGCCCACGAGGCCCGGCGCCTCCTGCAGCAGCTGCCCATGTCCCGTTCCGACGCAGCATCCGGCCACGGCCCGTACACGCAGCACGACTACCACAACCAGCCATACCAGCAGCAGCACCACCAGCAGCAGGGACAGGGCCCGGCCCGTCCCACCGGCTGGAACGATCCCTACGGCCAGAGGTCCTCCGGCCCGTCAGCCCAGGGCGGACCGGCGCAGGAAGGCCACGGGTACCCGGAGGACGGCAGCCAGCAGCAGAGCGGCCAGCAGCCCCCGCAGCACTACGACGGCGGCCAGCAGCACGCCGCCCAGCAGCCGGTCCGTTCCGCGGTCCGCTACCCGGACCTGCCCGACGGCCGCCCGCAGTACGGCGTCCGCGTTCCCCAGGGGCCGGCCGGGGGGCAGCCGGGAATGGAAGACGCCGCGGAACGCCCTGCTGAACACCCGGCAGGAGACCACGCGCAGGACGGTAGCGGCCATCCGACTGATACCGGCTATGGTGCCCAGGGCGGCCAGCACCGGGGCGAAGACCGCCAGTAACCGCGGTCCAGGACCACGGGTCCACGCGCCGCACGGGAGAAACCGGTACGCACACAAAGAGCGGGGCCGCTGGAATGAATCCGGCGGCCCCGCTCTTTCATGCCTGCGTGTTGCCTAGGCTTCTTCGGTCCGGTAGATCCCGGCCATCCAGTCCTCCACATCCTCCGCATTGCGCGGAAGGGCGGCGCTGAGGTTGACGGGGCCGTCGGCGGCCATGAGGATGTCGTCCTCGATCCTGACACCGATGCCGCGGTATTCCTCCGGGATGGCCAGGTCCTCCTTCTTGAAGTACAGGCCCGGTTCGATGGTGAACACCATGCCCTCGGTGAGGACGCCGTCGAGGTAGAGTTCCCGCTTGGCCTGGGCGCAGTCGTGGACGTCGAGGCCCAGGTGGTGGCTGGTGCCGTGCGGCATCCAGCGGCGGTGCTGCTGGCCCTCGGGGCTGATTGCCTCCTCCACGCTGACAGGCAGGATGCCCCATCCGGCGAGCCGTTCTGCCAGGACCGTGGTGGCCGCTGTGTGGATGTCGCGGAACTTGGTCCCGGGCTGCGCGGCTGCGAATCCGGCGTCGGCGGCGTCGAGGACCGCCTGGTAGACCTTGCGCTGGATCCCGCTGAAGGTGCCGCTGGCCGGAAGCGTCCGGGTGATGTCCGCCGTGTAGAGCGAGTCGGCCTCGACGCCGGCGTCCAGGAGCAGCAGTTCGCCGGCGTGGATGCGCCCCGTGTTGCGGGTCCAGTGCAGCACGGTGGCGTTGTTGCCGGATGCGGCGATGGTGTCATAGCCCAGTTCGTTGCCCACCTCACGGGCACGGGCGAAGAAGGCACCCTCCACCACGCGTTCGCCGCGGGCATGCGTGAGGGCCCGGGGCAGGGCCTTGACCACCTCTTCGAATCCCTCGACCGTGGCGGACACGGCGATCTTCATCTGCTCGATTTCCCACTCATCCTTGAGCAGGCGCAGTTCGGAGAGGGCTTCGCTGAGCTTCTCGTCCAGGGCATCGAGCACTTCAAGGTCCAGGTTCTCGGGATCCTTGGCCGTGTTGTACCGGGCCGTGTCCACCAGTGCGTCGATGTTTTCGTCAACCTTGCGGACCAGGCGGATGGAGATTCCGCCGATCTCCGGGGCGCCAACGTCCTTGGTGATTGCCGTTTCCAACTGGTCGATGTGGGCGGTGGCCAGTCCAAGCCGGGCCTCGAATTCTTCGAGGGTGGGGCGGGCCCCGATCCAGAACTCACCGGAGCGCGAGTCCGCGTAGAACTGTTCGGTGTCCCGGCCGGCCAGCGGCCGGAAGTACAGCGTCGCGCGGTGGTTCGCGCCGTCGTCGCCCGTTCCTTCTTCAACCGGTTCCAGGATCAGGACTGCGTCCGGTTCGTGGTCCAGGCCGAGGCCGGTCAGGTGCGCGAAGCCGGAGTGCGGGCGGAAGCGGTAGTCGCAGTCGTTGGAGCGGACCTTGAGCGGCCCCGCGGGTATGACCAGCCGTTCGCCCTTGAACTGGGCCGAGATGGCCTTGCGCCGGTTTGCGGCGTAGGGGGCGACGGCATCGCGCTGGGGGAGCTCCTGGGTGGCGGGTGCCCAGTTGCTGGCCATGAAGGCCTTGAAGGCGTTGGAACTGGGCCGCTGGGAGCGGTTGTTGACGCGGTCCTCCAGCGGCTGGGAAGCAGAGTTTTGGGTGTTTTCGGCATCGTTCACGGCACCATCGTCTCACCAGCGTCCCGGCTATGCGAACGGGCCTCCCAGGTCTCCCGTCCCCGGTCCACTACGCTGGATAAGTGAGGATTGACCTGCATGCCCACTCCAACGTCTCCGACGGCACCGAGACCCCGGCCGATGTCATGGCCTCTGCTGCCCGCGCGGGACTGGACGTGGTGGCCCTGACGGACCACGATTCAACGGCAGGCTGGGCGGAAGCCGCCGCGGCCGCAGCCACCTGCGGGGTGGCCCTGGTACCGGGCATGGAAGTCTCCTGCCGGACGGAGGAAGGCATCAGCGTCCACCTCCTGAGCTACCTGCACGACCCCACCCATCCCGGGCTCCTCGAGGAAATCACCAAGGCCAAGGACTCCCGCCTGACCCGCGCCGAACGGATGGTCACCATCCTCGCCGAGGACTACCCGCTCACCTGGGACGACGTAATCCACCATGTTGCGCCCGGCGCCACCCTCGGCCGCCCGCACATCGCCGACGCCCTCGTTGCCGCGGGGGTGGTGGAGGACCGTTCCGAGGCGTTCGCCTCCATCCTCACCTCCCGGTCCCGCTACTTCATCCCGCACTACGCCCCGGACCCGGCCACCGCCGTCGACCTTGTCCGTGCCGCCGGCGGCGTGCCGGTGTTTGCCCATCCCGTGGCTTCCGCCCGGGGGCGGATCGTAGGGGAGCGGACCTACCGGGAGATGATCGACGCCGGCCTGGCCGGCCTGGAAATCGACCACCGGGACAATCCGGAAGAGGGCCGGGATTTCCTGCGCAGGCTCGCCGCCAGGCATGGCCTGTTGATCACCGGTTCCTCCGACTACCACGGCACCGGCAAGCCCAACCTGCTCGGTGAAAACCTCACGGCCCCGGACATGCTGGCGCGGATCGAGGAACAGGGCACGGGAACCGCCGTCGTCCGGCCTTAGGGCGCAGTCCGCGCTAACCGGCGGGCAGGAACGAGGTCAGCGTGGCGTGCGCACCAAGCCGCTTGGCCATGATGTCGATGGCCGGCTGGTTCTGGTCGACGCACACGAACTTCCGGCCGAGCTTGGCCGCAACCGCCCCCAGGGTGCCGGAGCCGGCGAAAAAGTCCAGGCACCAGTCCCCGGGACGCGACGACGCGGCGACGACGCGGCGGACCAGGCCCTCGGGTTTCTGCGTCGGGTAGCCGGTCTTTTCCTTGCCGGTGGGCGAGACGATGGTGTGCCACCAGACGTCGGTGGGCAGCTTTCCCAGTTCGCGTTTGGCGGGAGTTACCAGACCGGGCGCCATGTATGGTTCGCGGTCCACCTCGGCGCTGTCGAAGTGGTACTTCGCGGGGTTCTTGACGTACACCAGGATGTTGTCATGCTTGGTGGGCCACCGGTTCTTGGCCCGGGCGCCGTAGTCATACGCCCAGATGATCTCGTTCAGGAAGCACTCCCTGCCGAAGATGGCGTCCAGCATCACCTTGGCATAGTGCACCTCGCGGTAGTCCAGGTGCAGGTACAGGGTGCCGTCGTCGGCCAGCAGCCGCCACGCCTCCACCAGCCGGGGTTCCAGGAAGGACCAGTAGTCGCTGAACGCGTCATCGTAGCGGTGCAGGGCGCCCTTGATCGTGTCGTAGGAGCGGCCCTTGAAACCCACCCTGTCCCCGCTGCCGCCGGCGTTAACCACCATCCGGGTTTCCTGGCGCTGCTGCGGCCGGCCCGTGTTGAAGGGCGGATCCACGTAGATCAGCGTGAAGGCGCCGTCCGGCAGCGTGGGGAGGTACGCCGCGTTGTCCGCGTGCACCACCAGGCTGCCGCCGTCCGGCGCCCAAACAGTGTCACTCATCAGGGCGGTTAGGCCTCGGAGGCGCCGGGGCGGCTGCTGTTGTCCGCGCCGGCCACCACTTCGCCGTTGCGGCGGCGGGTGCGCGTGCGGGTGCGGCGGGCGCGGTTCGGCTTTTCGCCGTCGGCTGTGGGTGCGGCGGCCTCGCCGGCAGGCGTGGCCTCCGGAGTTGAGGTACGACGACGGCGCTCGCCTGAGCGTCCAGCGGAGTCACTGCTGCGGCCGCCTTCGCGGCTGCCGCCCTTGCCGGCGTCGGCCTTTCCACGGGCCCGTCCGTCCCGGTCGCGTGACCGGCCGGCGTCGCGGCTGCTGCGGCTGTTCTTCTTGCCGGTTTCGCCGAGGTCTTCGAGTACTTCGGCGTCAACCCCGGCCAGGGTGCGCTTGTCGCGGGGCAGGCGGCCCTTGGTGCCCTCGGGGATGTCAAGATCGGTGAACAGGTGCGGCGAGGACGAATAGGTTTCCACGGGTTCGGGCACATTCAGGCCCAGGGCCTTGTTGATCAGGGCCCAGCGGGGAACGTCGTCCCAGTCAACAAAGGTCACGGCCGTGCCCTTGTTGCCGGCGCGGCCGGTGCGGCCCACACGGTGCAGGTAGATCTTCTCGTCTTCCACGCACTGGTAGTTGATCACGTGGGTGACGTCATCGACGTCGATGCCGCGGGCAGCCACGTCCGTGGCCACCAGGACATCGACCTTGTTGTTGCGGAACGCGCGCAGCGCCTGCTCGCGGGCGCCCTGGCCCAGGTCGCCGTGGATGGCGGCGGCAGCGAACCCGCGGTCCACCAGTTCCTCGGCAACCTTGGCAGCGGTGCGCTTGGTCTTGGTGAAGATGATGGTCCGTCCGCGGCCACGGGCCTGCAGGATGCGTGCCACCACTTCGGCCTTGTCCATGCTGTGTGCCCGGTAAATGAGCTGGCGGATGTCCCGCTTGGTCAGGCCCTCATCCTCCGGATCGGCTGCCCGGATGTGGGTGGGCTGGGTCATGTAGCGGCGCGCCATGGCGATGACCGGGCCGGGCATGGTGGCCGAGAACAGGAGCGTCTGGCGGACTGCGGGCGTGCCGGCGATGAGGGTCTCAACGTCCGGCAGGAAGCCGAGGTCCAGCATTTCGTCGGCTTCGTCGAGGACCACGAGCTTCACGTTCTTCAGGCTCAGGTGCTTCTGCTTATAGAGGTCGATCAGTCGTCCGGGGGTACCCACCACTACCTCGACACCCTGCTTGAGGGCGTCGACCTGGGGCTCGTACGCGCGGCCACCATAAATAGTGGTGATTCTTGCATTGCGTTTGCGGGACGCCGTCTGAAGGTCGCTGGCCACCTGCACGGCAAGCTCGCGGGTCGGAACGATCACCAGCGCCTGCGGGGCTCCGGGGACGGCCAGCGTGGCGTATCCGGGATCGTCCTGGCCCATGACGCGCTGCAGGGCGGGAATGCCGAACCCGAGGGTCTTGCCGGTGCCGGTCTTGGCCTGTCCGATGATGTCATGTCCGGCCAGGGCCACCGGCAGGGTCATGGCCTGGATGGGGAACGGGTGGGTGATGCCGGCGTCA
Organism: Pseudarthrobacter niigatensis; assembly: GCF_030812615.1. Lineage (NCBI taxonomy): Bacteria > Bacillati > Actinomycetota > Actinomycetes > Micrococcales > Micrococcaceae > Pseudarthrobacter > Pseudarthrobacter niigatensis. The sequence continues at coordinate 110,000 of NZ_JAUSTB010000002.1, forward strand.
GCCAGCGATTCGACGATGTCGGCGCGGACGTTGTAGTCGGCGAAGGACTTCTCCGCGATCTCGTGCGGCTTTTCGTCCGAGACGATGGTTTCTTCCGGCTCGATGGTTTCCGTGCCGGACTCATCGCTCAGAAGCTGGTGGGTATGCAATTCACTCACAGGGGAGTTTCCTTATTCATTTAGGCAATGGCGCTGCCTGCTCAACGGGCCGGCCAGGCCTGGCCGTTCCGGAGCACGCTCAGGCGCGCAAGCGATTCCAGTGGAAGCCGATCGCGGGCTATCTAATGCTGGCACTGGTGACCAACGGGTACTTCTCAAGATCGCGTAGGGGCGGGCTTGTTGGTTTCAAATCAAGGAAATCAACGACCGGGCATCCAGTTCTACCCCTCCAGTCTAGCCGTAAGGGCACAAAAACACGGTTTCGGACCGCCTGGGGGGCCGCCTGCCGTTCAGGAAACGAGCTCGAAGTGGATCTGCCGGGTGGTGATATCGGAGGAAACCAGCCGTACCCGGACCTTGGTGCCGGACTCCAGCTCCCCGGCGCACCGAGCGGTCACCGCCGGTTCGGCAATCTGGATAACCCCCGAACTGCCGTTCCCATTTCCATTCTTGCCATTCCCGTTGCCGTTCCCGTTCTGCGGCTTGGATCCGGAGATGACGATCGCATCGAATTCCTGCCCGATGTGGTTCAGCAGCAGTGCCGCTTCCACGGTATCCAGGGCCAGGCGCTCCATCCTTGACGCCAGCTGGTCCGATCCCGCCATGATGCCCGGAAGCAGGGGCAGGGCTTCGCGCGCCCAGCCGGGAACATCGCCGCCGTTGCTCAGGGCCTCGCAGATGACCAGCACGAACCGGTCCACCAGGCGGCGCAGCGGCGCCGTGGTGTGGGCGTAGGCGGCGCCGATGGCGGACTGGATACCGTCTTCGGGGACCGTCCCGTCAAAGGCGGTGTAGGACGCGCCGCGGAACAGCATCCCGGCCGAATGCATGATGGCCAGCTGGCGCGGGTCGGTGGGATCGAGCGACCGCAGGTATTCGCCGTAGCTGACCTGCCCGTCCCACGGCCTGCCCAGCACTTCGGTCTGCAGCCGGAAGTGCCGCAGCGACCGCTCGTCAGGTGCGGGCATGGTGCGCAGGATGCCCACCTTGCCCTCAAGCATGAGCTGCGCGGCTGCCATTCCGGTCATCAACGAAATCTGCGCGTTCCAGTCCTCGACGGGAAGCTGCGGGACGGCGTCAATCCGGTAGCCGCCGTCCGGCAGCTGGACGATTTCCTGCTCGGGCATGTTCAGGCTGGCGCCCTCCCGTGCCCGTTCCAGCGCCACGCGTTTCAGCCCCACCTCGCGGAGCAGCCGGAGGACGGGTGGGGCGGTCCCGGCGTCGAGGTCGGCCTGGGCACCTTTGTAGCTGAGCTTGTCGCGGCTGCGGACCCGCGCCCGCCGGACGCCGACGGTAATCACGGACGCTTCGCCGTCGAGCGTGAAGTCCCAGACGAAAGCCGAGCACTCCTGGCCGGGCAGCAGGCTGCCGGCCCCCTCGCTGATCACCTCCGGATGCAGCGGGATCCGGCCGTCCGGAGCGTAGAACGTCTGTCCGCGGCGCCGGGTCTCGGCGTCCAGCGGCCCGCCCGGTGCAACGAATGCGGGGACGTCGGCGATGGCATACAGGACGCGGTAGCCGGTGCCGTCCGGTTCGATGAAGACTGCCTGGTCCAGGTCCGTGGAGGACGCCGGATCGATAGTCACGAACTCGACGGCGGTCAGGTCGTAGGACGGCAGCTTCAGCGCCGCGACGGCGGCCCGGGCGTCTTCCACCGCGTCGGCAGGGTACGGCCCGGGCAGCTCAAGTTCGGTCCGCAGCAGGCCCAGCGCCTCTTCCAAGGCGTTCCTGTGGTCACGGACGTTAGGGGCCAACCGATGATGCGACACAAAATTCAGCGTAGCGCCAAGTCCCGGGATTAAGCAGTCTCAGCCGTCCAGCGCGCCGAGGAGCGAGGCAGCGGCTGCCGCGGGGTCGGCGGCCTCGGTGATGGCGCGGACCACCACGATCCGGCGTGCACCGGCCGCCACCACCTCGCGGACGTTTCCGTGGTCGATGCCGCCGATAGCAAACCACGGCACCGGATCCCCGGCCTGCCCGGAGGCATCGGCGGCGTACTTCACCAGTTCAGGCCCGACGGCGGCCCTGCCGGGTTTGGTGGGTGTGGCCCATACCGGCCCAACGCAGAAGTAGTCCAGCCCGGACGGGCCGCCGGTTGCAGCGAGGGCGGCGTCGACCTGGCCCGTGGTGTGGCTGGAGAGGCCGATGGCGGCGTTGCCGTTGACCAGCGTGCGCGCCGCAGCCAGCGGAAGGTCCTTTTGGCCGATGTGGAACACCGGTGCCCCGGACAGCACGGCAATATCGGCGCGGTCATTGACGGCCCACAGCCGGCCATGGCGTACCGCGGTCTCCTTCAACGCCGCCAGGAGGTCCAGTTCCTCGGCGGCCTCGATGGTCTTGTCCCGCAGCTGGATGATGTCCACGCCGCCGGCAAACGCGGCGTCCACAAACTCCGCGAAGTCGCCGTGCGCAGTGCGTGCATCGGTGCACAGGTACAGGCGGGCCGCCTTCAGGGCGTCGTTGTGGCCGGCGTTGGCAACTTCGGCTATGCCGGCCGGGGCTGCTGGAGCGTGGGGGCCTGCGGGCAGGGAGGAAGCGGACACATTCATGCCTGCAAGCCTAGTTCCTCTAAACTGGCCTGGTACTGCGGGAGCCCGCGGCAGCTGTCACAAAGCGCCGGGCTGAGAGGGCGTCAGAGCCGACCGCTTGACCTGATCCGGATAATGCCGGCGTAGGGAAGGAACCTTATGAGCACTCCCGTTGACCATCGTGCCGGGCCGTCCAGTGCCCCCCGTTCCACGGTCCGCGCGGACGTCGCCGTCATCGGCGGCGGAGTGGTGGGCCATGGCATCGCCTGGGAGGCGCAGCGCTCCGGCCGCTCCGTGGCCCTGATCGATGACGCGCCCGGAAGCGGTGCCAGCTGGGCCGCCGCAGGAATGCTGGCCCCCGTCAGCGAACTGCACTACCAGGAGGAGGACCTCCTGGAACTGATGCTTGACGCTTCCTCCCGCTGGCCCGGTTTCGCCGCAGGCATCGCAGGAGCCACCTCCGGTTCCGGATACCTGACGACGCCGACTCTCGCCGTGGGTGCCGACGCCGCGGACCGCCGCGCGCTGATGGACCTCCGCGCCGTACAGCAGGCCAACGGACTTGCCGTGGAACCACTCACCGTGCGGGACGCCCGCAAACGCGAGCCACTCCTCAGCCCCGCGATAGCCTGCGCCCTTGACACGCCTGCGGACCACCAGGTTGATCCCCGCCGCCTGCTGGCTGCCCTGCGGCAGGCCCTCGCCGGTGCCGTCCGCGGGAAGCCTGGCCTGGCTGTTGCAGGGGCGGTGGAAGGGTACGCCGTGCCGGACCGGGCCGGCGGCCTGCTGTGGGAGGGCGGAAGGGTCGTCGGCGCCAGCCTGGCTGGCGGCGGCACCGTCCTGGCAACGGAAACGATCGTGGCCAACGGGCTGCAGGCAGGGGACCTGGGCGGCCTGCCCGACGGCCTCGACCTGCCCCTGCGCCCCGTACACGGAGACATCCTCCGCCTCGCCGTTCCGCAGCACCTCCAGCCCCTTGTGACGTCCACGGTGCGCGGGCTGGTGCACGGTGTCCCCGTCTACATCGTTCCCCGGCAGGACGGGACCGTGGTCATCGGAGCCACCCAGCGCGAGGACGCGCTGTCCGATGCCGTCAGCGCCGGGGGCGTCTATCAGCTGCTGCGCGATGCCCAGGCGCTGGTGCCCGCCGTCGCCGAACTGGAGCTGCTGGAGTGCACCGCAAGGGCCCGGCCCGGAACCCCCGACAACGCGCCGCTGCTGGGCCGCGTGCCGGCGGCCCCCGGATCTGCAGGCGACAAGGCCGGGCACGTCCCCGGACTCATCATCGCCACCGGGTTCTTCCGGCACGGGGTGCTGCTCACTCCCGCTGCCGCAGCCATCTGCGCCGGGTTGCTGGACGGGCATGCCGACCCGCGCTGGGCGCCCTTCAGTCCGGAGCGGTTCTCGCGTCCGGCCGCCGCCCGCACAAACCACCACACCAAGGAGACAGTGTGAACATCACCCTGAACGGAAACACCCACACGGTGGCGGACGGCACCTCCATCACCACGCTCGTCAGCCAGGTCACCGGACGCCCGCTGGCACCGAACGGCCAGGCGACCGACGGCGGGAAGCTGGGGGTCGCCGTCGCCCATAATGCCCAGGTGGTGCCGCGGAGCCAATGGTTCGCCACGGCGCTCGCCGAGGGCGACGACATTGAACTTGTCACAGCAGTACAGGGAGGCTGACACCATGACCGAAACAGGCACCATCAACCCGGCCGGGAATCCCGGGGCCGCCGACGGCCTGGTGATTGACGGCGTCGCCCTTGGATCCCGGCTGATCATGGGCACCGGCGGGGCACCCAGCCTGGACGGCCTGGGCGCTGCACTCCTGGCATCCGGCACCGCCCTGACCACCGTGGCCATGCGCCGGTACTCCACTGCGGAGACCGGCTCGTTGTTCCAGCTGTTAGTGGACCACGGGATCCGGGTGCTGCCCAACACCGCAGGCTGCTTCACGGCCAGGGATGCCGTCCTTACGGCGGAGCTTGCGCGGGAGGCCCTGGAGACCGACTGGGTGAAGCTGGAAGTCATTGCCGATGAGCAGACCCTGCTGCCCGATGCTGTCGAACTGGTGGAAGCCACGGAGCAGCTGGTTAACCGGGGGTTCAAGGTCTTCGCCTACACCAACGATGACCCCGTACTGGCGTTGCGGCTGGAGAACCTTGGCGCCACCGCCGTCATGCCGCTCGGAGCCCCGATTGGGACAGGCCTGGGAATCCTGAACCCGCACAATATCGAGCTCATCGTGTCCCGTGCCTCGGTGCCGGTGGTGCTGGACGCCGGCATTGGCACGGCATCGGACGCGGCGCTGGCCATGGAGCTGGGCTGCGACGCCGTGCTGCTGGCCACGGCGGTGACACGGGCGCAGAACCCTGCACTCATGGGCGAGGCGTTCAAGCATGCAGTGCTCGCCGGCAGGATGGCCCGGGCAGCCGGGCGCATCCCGCGACGGGAGCATGCCTTGGCCTCGTCGGCGATGGAAGGCAGGGCGGAGTTCCTCTGAAACCCGGAACATACGCGTGTGGCCACCACCCTGCACGGGTGGTGGCCACACGCGTATGTCCTCACTTGCGGGCGGTCAGCGCCGCAGGATGACGGTGAGGCGTTCCGTATCGCGGCGGGCGCGCGTGCGGCCCAGGTAGACGACAGCGGCGATGGCAGCGGCGACGCCCAGGACCATCGGCAGGACCCAGGGAAGCCACGTGGTTCCCGGCAGGTAGCCGAAGCCCGCGGTCATCAGGATGATCCAGGCCAGCGCCGCAACACCCACGGCAACACCGGCAGGCAAGGCCGCGCCGTATTTGGAGTGCCGCTTGTCATTGGCCCAGACAACGAAGCCCGCAGCGACGGTTGCCAGCACCACGATGGTCAGCGAAAGCATGGATCTCCTTGAAGAACGAAGGGCCTGCAGCAGGCCCGGACTAGAACTGCCCGAAACCTACGCGCCGGACCTCCTCGGCACCGATTTCCACGTAAGCCAGTGCGTTGCCTGGAACAATGATCAGGCGTCCTTTGTCATCCTTCAGGCGCAGTTCGCTGCCCCCATTGATGGCTTCGCCAACCACCTTGGCCACGGTCTCCGCATCCTGGGTTGATTCCAGCACGATTTCGCGGCCAACGTTCTGAACGCCGATCTTAATCTCCAAGGGGGCCTCCCAGCCTGTGAAAGTTCTCGTGTTTCTACGAGGTGTTGTCTTATTTGTAGTCTAGGACTCTTTGGGGAAGCGAGAGATTCCGCGCCAAGCTAAACGGTAGATGAGGTCGCTGGCCACATCGAGGTCCAGGTTGCCGTCCGTTTCCAGCCAGTACCGGGCGCTGACCTGCGCCATTCCGGCCAGGCCCCGGCCCAGCAGCTGGGCTTCCAGATGGGGGAGCTTGGTGTCCTCGGCAATGACCCTGGCAATGGCGTCGGCGAAGGTCCGGTTGAAGGTTTCCAGCCTGGAGCTGACATCGGTGTCGTTGATCAGGTCTGATTCGAACACCAAGCGGTGGGCCTGGTCGTCATTGGCGATGAAGTGGAAGTAGGCGCGCATGACGGCCTGGACGCGTTCATCATTGTCCGTGGTGGAGTTCAGGGCGCCCAACATCAGTTCGGTGAGCGAGGCCAGGTGGCTTTCCAACAGCGCGAGGTAGAGCTCGCGCTTCGACGGAAAGTGCTGGTACAGCACCGGTTTGCTCACGTGGGCGGTTTCTGCGATCTCATCCATCGCGGCGCCGTGGTAGCCGTTGGCTACGAACACCTCCTGGGCCGCAGCAAGGAGTTGTGCGCGGCGCTCATCCCGGGGCAGCCGGGCGGACCGCTGGCCTGCGGGGCGGGAGGGAGCTTGCGGTTCGGCGGCGGTCGGGCGGCCCGCCCGTGCTTCAGGGACCACAGTTGTCCTTCTTTCCATTGCAGTTACCCTTCACTTTACTGCGGGGTAATATGACCCGGCGGTATCCCGGGGCATACATTGAAGTATGGCTTCGTCTTTCACCGCAAATGTTGCGTCACCCTCCCTGGATCCGCTGGTGGAACCGGCCGCCGACCTCACGGCCGCCGAGGTCGAAAGATACTCCCGGCACCTGATCATTCCCGAGATCGGCGCCCTCGGGCAGCGGCGGCTCAAGAACGCCAAGGTGCTGGTGATCGGCGCCGGCGGATTGGGAGCACCCGCGCTGCTCTACCTCGCCGCGGCCGGGGTGGGAACCATCGGCATCATCGACGACGACGTCGTGGACCTGAGCAACCTGCAGCGCCAGGTGATCCACGGCGTCAGCGATGTGGGCCGTCCCAAGATCGAATCCGCGCGCGACGCCATTGCCGGGCTGAACCCGCTGGTGGACGTCCGGCTGCACAACGTGCGCCTGGACTCGTCCAACGCCCTGGAACTGTTTAGCGGCTACGACCTCATTCTCGACGGTGCCGACAACTTCGCCACCCGCTACCTGGTGAACGACGCCGCCGCCATCCTTGGCAAGCCCTATGTGTGGGGCTCCATCTTCCGCTTTGACGGCCAGGTCAGCGTGTTCTGGGAGAAGCATGGACCCACGTACCGGGACCTGTACCCCGAGGCCCCGCCTGCCGGTTCCGTCCCGTCCTGTGGCGAGGGCGGGGTCTTTGGCATGCTGTGCGCCGCCGTGGGATCGCTCATGGTGACCGAAGCCGTGAAGCTGATTACCGGCGTCGGGCGCTCTTTGCTGGGCCGCGTGGCCCTCTTTGACGCCCTCGGCGGGAGCTGGCGCGAGATCCGGGTAGCGAAGGACCCGGCCGCCGAACCCATCACCGAACTCACCGACTACGAGGCCTTCTGCGGCATCGCCCCGGACTCCCCGTCGGACACCGAACACACGGTCACGGCCACCCAGCTGGCCACCATGCTGGCCTCGCGCCAAGCCGGGCTCAAGGACTTTGAACTGGTGGACGTCCGGGAATCGGGGGAGTACGACATCGTCCGGATCGACGGGGCAAAACTGATCCCGCAGGGACGTATCCTGGCCGGCGAGGCCTGGGACGAACTTCCGCAGGACCGGGATATCGTGTTCCACTGCAAGGCCGGTACACGGTCCGCCGGCGTGCTGGCGGCCGCCCGGGCAGCCGGGTATCAGCGGGTCAGCCATCTCGACGGCGGGATCCTGGCCTGGGTGCGGGACGTGGAACCCGAAAAGCCGGTCTACTGACCCGGACGCCCCATCACCTTTAGCGGCTTTTTGAGAAACGCCCCATCACTTCCCTGAAGAAAGTGATGGGGCGTTTCCGATTTAGGGGCAAATGGTGATGGGGCGTCGGGGAAAGCACTCAGGCGGTTTCGCGGCCCTTGTGGTCCACCGGGCACTCGGCGGCCGGCGCGGTGGCGGCGGGCTGCTCGACGGTGATGCCGTACAATGCCTCCAGGGCCGCCACGTAGTCGTCCTGCTGGCCGTTCGCCGCGAGTTCGCGGGCGCGGACCGTGGGGACGTGCAGCAACTGCTTGACCATGCGGCGCAGCGCGAACTCGACTTCTTCGGCGGCAGCGGTGCACCCGTGCCGGGCCCGGACCTTTTCCATCTCCGCGTCCAGCACACTCATGGTGTGGCGCCGCAGGGCAACGATGGCGGAGTCCACCGAGCGGGCTTTGCGCTCCTGCTCGAACGCCTTGGCCGCGCCCTTGACGATGCCGCTGGCCTGGGTCAGGGATTCCGCCTGCTCCTGCGGGGCGGCCAGGCGCACCGATTCCAGGGTCAGCAGTTCAACACCATCCAGTTCGCCGACGGCGGGATCGAAGTCGTGGGTGAGCGCCAGGTCGATGGCGATCAGGGGCTGCGGCGACTCCGCGCGGACCTGGGCCAGTTCATCGGCCTCGACCCGGGTGTCCGAGCCGCTGCAGCCGATCATGACGTCGGCAGCGGCCACCGCCGGGCGCAGGGACTCCACGTCCAGGGCGGCGCCTCCGCGGGAAGCAACGAACCCTTCGGCACGGCCGGAGGAGGAGAAAACAGAGATGTCAGTGCACCCGCGCTCGCGCAGCAGGGCCATGGTGGCGCCTGCGTACGCGCCGGTTCCGAACAGGACAACTTTCTTGGTTGACCAGTCCGGGTTTTCGGAAAGGTCAGTGGCCAGGTCGAGTGCCACCGAAACGATGGACAGGCCCCGCGAACCCAGGGCAGTCTGCGCGCCCACATCCTTGGCGGTTTTGGACGCGGCCTGGAACAGCCGGACGAGTCCGGCGCTGGCAGTACCGTCGTGCTGTGCGGTGATGAGGGCGCGGCGAACTTGCCCGGCGATCTCGCGCTCACCGACGACGGCGGAGTCCAGCCCCGCGCTGACGGCAAACAGGTGCTGGGTCACCTCAGGCCCGGTGCGGGTGCTGAAGGAGCGGGACACGAGCGGCTCCGCCAGTCCGCTGGCTTCGCTGATCCGCGAGACGAGGGCAGCCCGGGCCGCTTCAACATCGTCCGGATTCGCGGCCTCGCCGTAGATTTCATAACGGTTGCAGGTGGCCAGGACCACCGCGCCGGCGACGGCGGGTGATTCAGTGAGCGCGGAAGCGGCAATCCCGGAGGAACCGTTGCTCAACTGAGCAACGGTTTCAAGATCGATGTCGGCGTGTGTAGCCACCAATGAAAAAAGAACCACAGCAGACCAATCATAGCTTTTTCGTTACCCGGTAGAACAACCATCGGAAAGGATAGTCGCCACAGTGGGGCGTGATCCCCGCCACCTCCCGCTTTTCCGGGGCTTCAGCGACAGGTTGTCGTTATCTTTTGCGGCTCTTTTTGGGCACAATCAAAGGCATGACTCCTAGCCCTGCCGTCTCCGCTGCCGGCGCCCTCGCCGCAGACCATCCCCTGATGGACGGCCGCACAGCAGACTCTCCGCTGATCACGGCCTACCGCGGCGGCAAGCCGTCCCGCCGTCCCGTGTGGTTCATGCGGCAGGCCGGCCGCTCGCTGCCCGAATACCTTAAGGTGCGCGAGGGAATCGCCATGCTGGACTCCTGCCTCCGGCCGGAGTTGGCCTCCGAGATCACGCTCCAGCCCGTCCGCCGGCATGACGTGGACGCCGGGATCTTCTTTTCGGACATTGTCATCCCCTTGAAGCTTGCCGGCGTGGGCGTGGACATTGTTCCCGGGGTGGGGCCGGTCCTTGATAAGCCCGTGCGCACTGCCGCCGATGTCGCCGCCCTGCCGCAGCTGACCTGGGAAGCCCTGGAACCCATCCGCGAAGCAGTCCGCCTCACGGTGGCCGAACTGGGCAAGACACCATTGATCGGTTTCGCCGGGGCGCCGTTCACCCTGGCCGCCTACATGGTGGAAGGCAAGCCGTCCCGCGACCACCTGGGCCCGCGGACCATGATGCACGCGGATGCGGAAACGTGGACCGCGCTGGCCAACTGGGCCGCCGACGCCTCCGGCATGTTCCTCCAGGCGCAGCTGGAGGCCGGGGCCTCCGCCGCCCAGCTTTTCGACTCCTGGGCGGGTTCGCTGGGACTGGCCGACTACACCAAGTACGTTGCGCCGGCGTCGGCCCGGGCCCTGGACCACGTGCGCCACCTGGGTGCCCCGCTCATCCACTTCGGCACCGGCACGTCCGAACTCCTCGTGGCCATGCGGGACGTGGGAGTGGACGTGGTGGGCGTTGACTACCGGCTCCCGCTGGATGAAGCAAACCGCCGGCTCGGCGGGACGGTGCCCCTGCAGGGAAACATCGACCCTGCGCTGCTGGAAGCACCCTGGGACATCCTGGAAGCGCACGTCCGCGAGGTCATCGCCGCCGGCTCCGCCGCACCCGGCCACGTCCTGAACCTGGGGCACGGCGTACCGCCCGGGACGGACCCTGACGTCCTCACCCGGGTAGTGGAGCTCATCCACTCCATCTCTCCGGCGTAACCCGTGCGCGGCTCCCCGGCAACACCCGGCAAGGCGCTGGTGGTGGGCGGCGGGATCTCCGGGCTGCTCTCCGCCCGGGAACTCGCAGCAGCCGGACATGAAGTGACCGTCCTGGAAGCCGGGACGGCGTGGGGCGGCTGCGTGGGCAGCCATACGGTGGCCGGGCTCACCCTGGACAGCGGCGCCGAGTCCTTCGCCACCAGGTCCGACGCCGTCGCCCGGCTCTGCGCGGAACTGGGCCTTGGCGGGAAGATCGTTCCCCCGCGCCCCGGAGGTGCCTGGGTGCAGCTGCCGGATGGGCCCCGCGAGCTGCCCCGGACCGGCGTCCTGGGCATTCCCGCCAATCCTTGGGACCCTGAGGTGCGGCGCACCCTGGGCGTCCTCGGCTCGCTGCGCGCCTCCGTGGACCGCCTCCTGCCTGCCTCCGTCGGCGCCGGGGCCGGTGTCACCAGCGTCGCCGCGCTGGTCCGGGCCCGGATGGGGTCGCGGGTGCTGGAACGCCTGGTCTCCCCGGTAGTAGGCGGCGTCCACTCCGCCGATCCCGGCCTGCTCGACGTCGACATGGTGGCCCCCGGCCTCCGTGCCGGATTGCGGCAACACGGTTCCCTCGCTGCCGCGGTCTCGGCGCAGCGGCGCCGAGCGGGGACACCCGGGCACCCGCAGCAGCCCGGCCAGCCCGCAAAAGCCGGGTCCGCCGTCGCCGGCCTCGAAGGCGGCATGCACACCCTGGTGGATGCCTTGGTGGCGGATCTTCTGCGCCGTGGTGTGGTCCTTTTGCCGGGCACTGCCGCGACGACGGTCTCCCGCACTCCTGGCGGCTGGCGGGTCGACGCCGGCGGGGCGGCCTTCAGTGCTGCACTGCTGGTCATGGCAGTGGAGGGACCGGCCGCCGTCGAACTGCTGGAACATGCCGTCCCTGCAATTTCTGGAAAAAAGCCTGCCTCCGGGCCGGACGTCAAGCTGGTGACACTGGTCCTGGACAATCCGGACCTTGACGGGCGGCCGCGTGGAACGGGGATCCTGGTGGCCCCGCAAACGCCGGGGATCGATGCTAAGGCGCTCACGCATGCCACCGGAAAATGGGATTGGCTGGCTGCCGCTGCCGGGACCGGGCGCCATGTGGTGCGCCTTTCCTACGGCCGGGTGGACGGAGCGTCCGTGCAGGCCTCCGGCCCGCAATCGGATGATGAGCTGTTCGCGGCCGCCTTGCGCGACGCTTCCGCCCTGTTGGGCGTCCGCATCGCGGGGGAGGACATACGGGGCTGGGATGTGGTCCGCTGGCGCGGAGCCCTGCCGTTCGCCGCCGTCGGGCACCGTGCCCGGGCAGCGGACATCCGGCGGTCCTGCAGCGCTGCCGGCGGCCTGGCCGTCGTGGGCGGATGGGTAGCCGGGAACGGCCTGGCCGCTGTGGTGGCCGACACACGTGAGCAAATCGCCCAACTCACTGCCGCCTGAGCATTCCTGCTGGTCAGCGCTCCGAGCCGGGCCCGCGGCACCCGCGCCGCGCCCGGTACGGCGTCCCGTTCAGTTTCCAATCGGCCAAGCCTTCTGGTTAGGGTCGATGACTATGGTTCAACACAGGTCCGAGCTCTCAATGTCCCGGACCGGTATCCATGGGGGACTCCGGCGCGGCACCGCAGCAGCGGCCGTCGGAGCGGTACTGGTTCTTTCCACCGGCGTCCAGGCGTCCTTGGCGGACGACGCGGTCCCGCCTCCGCAAGACGTGGCATCCCAAGGCGGAGCCTGGCATCGAGGGCAGGGCACAGGCGAACCGAGCGCCCCGGCCCCGGCAACCCCGGCACCCCGGACCGCTTCGACGCTGCTCCCGTTGCCTGCTTCGCTGCTTCCGACGATTGCCGCGTCCCTGTCCGCAGGCTCGACCTCCACTGCCTCGCCCGCTCCGACGGACTCCGGGACGCCCCTGGCACCCCGGCCACAGACCACAGCCGCGGCCACCGCTTCCCCGGCTCCCGGCAGGTCCGGGTCCCCCGCGGCGTCCGGGCCGGCAGCTGCCCCTGGAACCGGTCCTTCGACAGCGGCGGGCGGCTCCGCTCCGGAGGCCGTTGCCACGTCCGCTGCAACGGCGCCCGGAGCAGCCGGGGGAGGTCCTGTCCCGCTGTCCGGGACGCGGGCCACGGTGCCGGGGTCCGGTGGAGCGTCCGCCGGCGGCGCCGCGGCGGCCGACGCCACCGGGACCGGCGAGGCTGGCCGTGTGGGGGACGACGCGCCGGCCGCCGGCCCGGTTTCCACGCCGGGCCCCGTCCTGCCAACGTCGCTGTCCATCAACGCGCGCCAGTCCCAGCCCACGCGGGCGCCGCAGGCCGCCGGAGCACCGGAAGGACCGGGACAGGCAGTTTCCTCCACCGGTCCGCTGCCCGGCGTGCCCGATGCCATGGTGTGGCTGGGCGCCGGACTGGTTGGCGTAGGTGCCGCCGCAGGGCTGGTATTCCTCCGCATGCGCCGCCCCTAAGGGCGGCCTGTCCGTTGGCCTGACGTGCTCCGGAAGGTGACTTTAATCACTTCTACGAGCTGTAGAACTCTTCGGTTTCGCCTTGGGGGCAGGGAAGGGGCAAACTTGTAACCATGAGCCACACTTCTGCCGAATCTGTCACTAAAACCGAAGAATCAGCCGAGCAGTTCTTTACCCTCTGGACGGTCTTCAAGCGGTCGGAGTCAGTGGTCCGCAGTGCGGATGCCGCCGCCGACTTCGAAGCGCTGCTGGAGCGTCTCGCCGCCGCCGGTGTCACGCACCGGGGCAGCTACGACGTCTCGGCCATGCGCGCCGACGCCGACGTCATGGTGTGGCTCCATGGACCCAGGCCGGAGGCGCTGCAGCAGGCCATCCGCGACATCCGCCGCAGCACCCTCTTCGCCGGCACGGAGATCGTCTGGTCTGCCATGGGTGTCCACCGCGAAGCCGAATTCGCCAAGAACCACACCCCCGCCTACTCCCGCGGCGTCGCACCGGCCGAGTGGCTGTGCGTGTACCCGTTCGTCCGGTCCTACGAGTGGTACATCCTGCCGGAGGCCGAGCGCGGCAAGATGCTCCGCGACCATGGACTGCTGGGACGGGACTTCCCGCAGGTCATTTCCAACACCGTTTCCTCCTTCGCCCTGGGCGACTGGGAGTGGATCCTGGGCCTGGAAGCGCCGGAACTGGTGGACCTCGTGGACCTGATGCGCCACCTCCGCGCCACCGAGGCGCGCAACCACGTGCGGGAGGAAGTGCCGTTCTATACCGGACGCCGCATCTCCGCAGACGAGGTTGCCGAGGTGCTCGCATGAGCCCCGAGCAGCAGGCAGCCACCGCCATCAACCCGGTGACCGAGGCCGGACGCATGGCCCCCAAAAACTACGACGCCGTCCTGCTGGCCTCCTTCGGCGGACCGGAAGGCCAGGATGACGTCATCCCGTTCCTCCGCAACGTCACCCGCGGCCGGGGAATCCCGGACGAGCGGCTGGAGGAAGTCTCGCACCACTACCGTGCCAACGGCGGCATCAGCCCCATCAACCAGCAGAACCGCGAGCTGAAGGCAGCGCTGGAGGCCGAGCTGGCTGCCCGCGGCATCGAGCTGCCCGTGCTGTGGGGCAACCGCAACTGGGCACCGTACATCCCGCAGACCCTGCAGGAAGCGTACGACACCGGGCACCGCCGGGTGCTCATGCTCACCACAAGTGCCTACTCCTGCTACTCCAGCTGCCGCCAGTACCGCGAGGACATCGGCATGGCGCTGACCGAAACCGGCCTGGACGGCAAACTGGAAGTGGACAAGGTCCGCCAGTACTTCGACCACCCGGGCTTCGTGGAGCCGTTCGTCGAAGGAACCGCCGCCGGCCTGGTGGAGGTCCGCGCCAAGCTTGCCGAAGCGGGCACCCCGGATGCACCCATCCATATCCTGTTCGCCACCCACTCCATCCCCACCCGGGACGCCGAGGCGGCTGGCCGCTCCGAGGGGGAGCCGCGCGTGTTCGAGGAAGGCTCCGCCTACGTGGCCCAGCACCTCGCCAACGCGGCCGCCGTCATTGAGCGGGTCGGGAAGGAATCCGGGCTGACCGCACCGTGGTCCCTGGTGTACCAGTCCCGCTCCGGTGCTCCGCACGTGCCGTGGCTGGAACCGGACATCAACGATGCCATCGAGGAACTGGCCGGCCAGGGCGTCAAGGGCATCGTCATCGTCCCGCTCGGCTTCGTCAGCGATCACATGGAAGTTGTCTGGGACCTGGATACCGAAGCGATGGAAACCTGCGCCAACCTGGGCCTGGCCGCCACCCGTGTCCCCACGCCCGGCACGCACCGTAAGTTCGTTGACGGCCTGGTGGACCTCATCTGCGAGCGGACGGTGGCCAACAACATCAGCGACCGCCCCGCCCTGACGGACCTTGGTCCCTGGTACGACGTCTGCCGGCCGGGATGCTGCGCCAACTTCCGCGGCGAAAAGCCCACCATCGCGGCGGCTGACACCACTGTGGGCACCGGCCATGACCCGTACCCGTCCGGCGGTGCCGCGGAAACGGCCCAGCTGTGACGGTCCGGATCGGAACTCGCGCCAGCAAGCTGGCGCTTACCCAGACCCAGCAGACCGCGGACCAGCTGGCCGCCGTCGGCGGTTTTCCGGTGGAACTGGTGCACGTCCGCACCGACGGCGACGTCCTGACGGGGTCGCTGTCCCAGATGGGCGGCACGGGCGTCTTTGTCGCTGCCCTGCGCGATGCACTGCTGCGCGACGAGTGCGACGTTGCCGTGCACTCGCTCAAGGACCTTCCCACCGGGGCCGCGGTAGGGCTCAGCCTTGCCGCCACTCCGCGCCGCGTGGACGTCCGCGACGTCCTGTGCGCCCGCGGCGGACTCAAGTTGGCAGACCTGCCGGCCGGGGCCCGCATCGGCACCGGTTCGCCGCGGCGCGCAGCCCAGTTGCGGGCCGCCCGCGCTGACCTGGACATCGTGGACATCCGCGGCAACGTGGACACCCGCCTGGGCCGGGTTCCCGGGCTGCCCGGCAACTCCACCGACCAGGTGGTGCCCGGAAAATCCTGCGACCTGGATGCCGTGGTGCTTGCGGCTGCCGGCCTGGAGAGGATCGGCCGGCTGGATGTGGTGTCCGAATACCTGGAAACCGACGTGATGCTGCCTGCAGCGGGTCAGGGATCTCTGGCCATCGAATGCCGAACGGCGGACGCTCCTGCGAAACCGGGGCCGGGCGGAGTCCTGGCCCAGGCCCTTGCCGCGCTGGATGATCCTGACACCCGCCTGGCCGTCACCGCCGAACGCGCCCTGCTGGCCCGGCTCGAAGCGGGCTGCGCAGCGCCCGTTGGGGCCTACGCCTACCGCAGGGGCAGCATGCTGCACCTTGAAGCAGTGGTGTGCGCCGTGGACGGCACCGCCACCGTGCGGGACAAGCGGGCCACCGACGGGCTGACGGAGGTGGGAGCAACCCTGCTGGGCATCGAACTGGCTGAGCTGCTCCTTGCCGCGGGAGCCGCCGACATCGCCGACCTGCAGGCATCCTGACCTGGCAATGACGCAGCCTTCCAGCGGCACCACGCCCCGGACTCCGCTTGGCGGCGTCCGGGTCCTGGTGACGCGCAGCCCTGAACGTTCGGCTGCCCTGGTGGAGGCGCTGGCAGCAGCCGGCGCGGAACCTGTGCTGCTGCCGCTCATCGACTTTGAACGGGCGCCTGACCAGCACATGCTGGATGTTGCCTTTGACGCGCTCGCAGCTGCCGCCTTTGACTGGCTGGTGGTCAGCAGCGCCACCACCGTCCACGTCCTGATGGAGAAAGCGGCAGAGCGGGGTCTGCGCCTGGGCCAGCTGGTACCGCCAGGGACGCGGATCGCCGCCGTCGGTCCCGCAACGCGGCGGCTCCTTGAGGCCGGCGGCCTCACCGTGGCACTGACCCCGCCCGGAGAACAGTCGGCCGCCGGGCTGCTCGCCGTCTGGCCGGGAGGAGGCAGGATCCTGCTGCCACAGGCGGATATCGCCGCCGGCACCCTTTCGGAGGGCCTGGCGGCCGCAGGCGGCACTGTTACCGCCGTGACCGCCTACCGCACTGTCGACTATCCGGCGGCAGCGGAACGGCGGCTTGCCATGCAGGCGGAGGACGGCGACGCCGGTCCGCTGCCGTCGTCGTACTCCCTCCTGACGCCGCAAACCGCCGCCGCGGACATCGCCGGCGGACGCCTTCACGCCGTGATCGCGGCCTCCCCGAGCGCCGTGCGCCGGATCGCCGCGCTGGGGCCTCTGGGCGGGTGCCGGCTGGTGGCCATAGGACGGTCGACGGCGGAACAGGCCGCTGCCCTGGACCTCGACGTTGCGGCGGTGGCGGCTGAGCCGACGCCGGAGGGCTTGGTAGCGGCCGTGGCCAAGGCGCTCAGCCCGCCCTGACGGTGACAGGCACGCTTCCCCAAATGCTTCACAACCAATGCGAAGGACAGGACCCATGACTTTCCCCACCCAACGCCCCCGCCGCCTGCGCACCACCCCCGCCATGCGCCGGATGACCGCCGAAACGCGCCTTTCACCGGCCGAACTCATCCTTCCGGCCTTCATCAGGGAAGGACTCGCCGAGCCCAACCCCATCACGTCCATGCCCGGCGTGGTCCAGCACACCACCGACACGCTGAAACGGGCCGCGGCCGAGGCCGTTGAACTTGGGCTGGGCGGAATCATGCTCTTCGGCATTCCTGAAACACGCGATCCTGAAGGCTCGGCTTCCCTTGACCCGGACGGCGTGCTGAACAAGGCCATCCGGGACGTCCGCGCCGAAGTGGGCGACGACCTGGTGATCATGAGTGACGTCTGCCTGGACGAATTCACCGACCACGGCCACTGCGGGGTGCTCGACGCCGACGGTTACGTGGACAACGACCGCACCGTTGAGATCTACGCCAGGATGGCAGTGGCGCAGGCTGAGGCCGGCGCGCACATGCTGGGCCCCTCCGGGATGATGGACGGCCAGATCGCCGCCATCCGCGCAGCACTGGATGAGGCCGGCCACGTCAACACTTCTGTCATCGCCTACGCCGCGAAGTACGCCTCCGCGTTCTACGGTCCTTTCCGCGAAGCGGTGGACTCCCAGCTCACGGGTGACCGGCGGACCTACCAGATGGATGCCGGGAACCGCACCGAAGCGCTGCGCGAGGTGGAACTGGACCTGGACGAAGGTGCCGACATCATCATGGTCAAGCCGGCCATGAGCTACCTGGACATCGTGGCAGACGTGGCCGCCATGAGCCCGGTGCCCGTGTCCGCTTATCAAATCTCCGGCGAATACGCGATGATCGAGGCCGCCGCCGCCAACGGGTGGATCGACCGCCGGTCGGCTATCACCGAATCCGTGCTGGGCATCCGCCGGGCCGGAGCGCACACGGTGCTCACCTACTGGGCCACCGAACTGGCCGGCTGGCTGAAGGAAACCCGGTGACCGACCCGTCCGGCTCTCCCACCGCACCCGTGGGGGAAGACCGCATCCTCCTCGGCCTGAACACCTTCGGCGACGTCGGTGAGGCCCCCGACGGCAGCCCGCAGCCGCATGCCCAGGTCCTGCGCCAGCTGCTGGAACAGGCTGAACTGGCTGACGCCGTCGGCCTCCATGCCTTCGGCGTAGGGGAGCACCACCGCAAGGACTACGCCGTGTCCGCGCCGGAGGTCTTCCTTGCCGCTGCCGCCGCCCGCACGTCCCGCATCCGCCTGGGCTCCGCGGTGACGGTGCTGAGCTCGGACGATCCCATCAGGGTGTTCCAGCGCTTCGCCACCGTGGACGCCATCTCCAACGGCCGGGCGGAAGTCATGCTGGGGCGCGGATCCTTTATCGAATCCTTCCCGCTGTTCGGCCTGGACCTGGCGGACTACGAAGTCCTGTTCGAGGAAAAACTTGAACTGTTCGACAAGGTCCGCGCACAGAAGCCTGTGCACTGGGAAGGCCGCACCCGCCCGGCCCTCGCCGGCCTGAGCGTCTATCCGCCCCTGGAGCACCACCTGCTGCCCACCTGGATCGGCGTGGGCGGCACACCGGAATCTGTCCTCCGGTGTGCCCAGTACGGGTATCCGATCATCTTCGCCATTATCGGCGGCCAGCCGCGGGGCTTCCGGCCCCTGGCCGACCTTTACCGGGAAGCGATGGGCAAGTACGGGCACCCGATGCAGCAGATGGCCACCCACTCTCCCGGCCATGTTGCCGATACGGACGAACAGGCACGGGAAGAGCTCTATCCCCACTGGCTGGCACTCCGGAACAGGCTTGGAGCCGAGCGTGGCTGGGGTCCGGCCGGCCGCGGTGAGTTCGATGCACTCTGTTCCACAGAAGGCGCACTCTACGTCGGATCACCGGAAACCGTGGCCCAAAAAATTGTCCGGCTGAAGCGGAACCTGGGGGTTGACCGTTTTGACCTCAAATACAGCAACGGGCCTCTGCCGCACACGGCCATGATGCGCTCGATCGAACTGATGGGCACGGCGGTGGCGCCCCGCGTGGCCGAGCTGCTCGCCGGCTGACCCTGCCAAGGGGGCCCTTGCGGCTAACTTGAGCTTTCCCGCTTACTGAGAGAATAGGAACCATGACTTCCAGCAATCCTCGCAATGAGGCACTCTTCGACCGCGCCCGCCAGTTGATGCCGGGCGGCGTCAACTCGCCGGTGCGGGCTTTTGGCTCCGTGGGCGGGACCCCGCGCTTCATGGTCTCCGCCAAGGGACCGTACCTGACGGATGCCGACGGCAAGGAATACGTGGACCTGGTCTGCTCATGGGGACCTGCCCTGCTCGGACACGCCCATTCGGCCGTGCTGGAGGCCGTGCATGCCGCCGTCGACCGGGGACTCTCCTTTGGCGCGTCCACCCCGGACGAGGCAAACCTGGCGGAGATCGTCCAGGAGCGCGTCCCTGCCGTCGAACGCCTCCGGATGGTGTCCACCGGAACCGAAGCCACCATGACCGCTGTCCGGCTGGCCCGCGGGTTCACCGGCCGCAACCTGATCATCAAATTCGCCGGCTGCTACCACGGCCACCTCGACGGACTCCTGGCCGCGGCCGGCTCCGGGCTGGCAACCCTGGCCCTGCCCGGGTCCGCCGGCGTCACGGAAGCGACCGCGGCGGAGACGCTGGTGCTGCCCTACAATGACCTCGCGGCCGTCAAGGAAGCCTTCGCTGTCCACGGCCCCAATATTGCCGCCGTCATCACCGAAGCAGCGCCGGCGAACATGGGCGTCGTCACCCCCGGCGAGGGATTCAACCACGGACTTTCGCAGATCACGCGGGAGCACGGCGCACTCCTCATCGTCGACGAGGTCCTGACCGGATTCCGCACCGGCTACTCCGGCTACTGGGGCCTTACCGGCGGTGCACCGGATGCCGAGGAACCATGGACCCCTGACCTGCTCACCTTTGGCAAGGTCATCGGCGGCGGGATGCCGACGGCGGCCCTCGGCGGACGTGCCGACGTCATGGACCACCTCGCGCCCACCGGCCCCGTCTACCAGGCCGGTACACTGTCCGGAAACCCGGTGGCCATGGCTGCCGGCGTGGCAACCCTGACCCATGCGACCCGCGACGTCTACTCCTTCATCGACGTCCGCTCGCTGGAACTGTCCTCGGCCCTCTCCAGCGCCCTGGACGCCGCAGGGGTGGACCACTCCATCCAGTTCGCCGGGAACCTCTTCTCGGTGGCCTTCGGCACCTCGGCCAACGGCGTCCACAACTACGCCGACGCCCAGGCACAGGAAGCTTTCCGCTATGCGCCGTTCTTCCACTCGATGCTGGACTCCGGGGTCTACCTGCCGCCGTCCGTCTTCGAGGCCTGGTTCCTGTCGGCCGCGCACGACGACGACGCCATGAACCGGATTTACGACGCACTGCCTGCCGCGGCCCAGGCGGCCGCAGCCGCCCAGGGCTAGCGCCGCCGCGGGCGACAGGCGCGTCCCGCCGTCGCCATCTCGCGGAAGACAAAAAGAAATCCCCGGCTGCAGGCTGCAGCCGGGGATTTCTTTATGCCGTGGGCGTTACAGGACATCCGAGAGGAAGCCCTTGAGCCGGTCGGTCTTTGGCTCGGTGAACAGCTGCTCGGGCGGCCCGGACTCCACCACAACACCGGCGTCCATGAATGTCACGGCATCGGAGACGTTGCGGGAGAAGCCCATTTCGTGGGTCACCACCACCATGGTCATGCCGCCCTTGGCGAGGTCCGCCATCAAGGCCAGGACGCCCTTGACCAGCTCGGGGTCCAAGGCAGAAGTGGCCTCGTCGAAGAACATCACCTCGGGCTTCATGGCCAGCGCACGGGCGATGGCCACGCGCTGCTGCTGGCCGCCGGAGAGGTTGGCGGGCCGGGAATCAGCCTTGTGCTTCAACCCGACAAGGTCCAACTGCTCCAGGGCCTCGGCCTGCGCTTCCTCCTTGGAGAGCTTGCGCAGTTTCCGCAGGGCAAGGGAGACGTTTTCCACCACCGTTTTGTGCGGGAACAGGTTGAACTGCTGGAACACCATCCCGATCCGGCGCCGGAGTTCATCCGGGTTGTCCTTCAGGACAGAACGCCCGTCCAAGAGGATGTCCCCCTGGTCAGGTTCGATCAGCCGGTTCATGACCCGCAGCAGGGTGGACTTGCCCGAACCTGACGGGCCGATGACCGACGCGGTAGTGCCCTGGGGAACGTGCAGGTCGATGCCCCGCAGCACGTGGTTGCTGCCGAAGGAAAGGTGGATGTTCCTGGCGCTCAGTGTGCCGGATGCGAACTCGCTCATGCCTGGGCTCCCTTTCCAACGACGGCTGCGGCCTCGTCCGGTTCTTTCTTTTCGGGCCGGCCGGTGCGGAGGCGCCGGTCGATCCAGTTCACGAAGTGGGTCAGCGGAACGGTCAATGCCAGGTAGAACACCGCCGCAGCGACGTAGGGCGACAAGTTGCCGCTGGTGGACGCCGCGTCCTTGCCGATCTGGAAGATCTCGCGTTCGCTGGCCAGCAGCCCGAGCATGAAGACCAGGGAGGACTCCTTGATCAAGGCGATGAACTGGTTGACCAGGGCCGGAAGCACCCGCCGGACGCCCTGGGGTACTACTACCAGGCGCATGGCGGGGCCGTAGCCGAACCCCAGGGCACGGGTTGCTTCGAGCTGGCCCTTGTCCACGCTCTGGATGCCGGAGCGGAAGATTTCGCCGATGTAGGCGGCCGACATCAGGGACAGCGCGGCGATCGCCATTGGGTATGGGCTGGTGGATCCGGTCCATTGCCGGACGATCGGCCCGAATCCGAGCCCAATCACCAGGATGGTGAGGATGGGCGGCAGCCCGCGGAGCACATCCGTGTAGATGCGAGCAACCCAGCGGGCCCCGGCGTTCCGGGAAATCCCCATCAGGGCAAGCAGCATGCCAAGTACTGTTCCGATGACGCCGGACGAAACAGCCAAAACGAGCGTATTCGGAAGCCCGACGGCGAACATTTTGGGCAGGACGGCGCCGATCGCCTTCCAGTCAAGGAAGGTATCGGAGAGCAGTTTGAGGATATCCATGGAACGCCCGGGTTACTTCGCGGGAACCTGGACGGCTTTGCTGCCCGGCTTCCAGCCCTGCGGGGTCTGCTCCTTGGCGGTGGGCCGGTCCGTGTACCACTGGGCGGTGAGCTTGGTCCACGTACCGTCAGCAATGACGGCATCCAGGCCCGCGTTCAGGGCGTCAATCAGCGGCTTGTTGTCCTTGTTCACTGCGTACGCGGTGAAGTTCTGGGTGTTAACAACCTTTTCGGCGATCTTGGTGTTATCGCCGTCCTTCACCTGGCCGGTGGCCTGCTGCGAGGGTGCCACCCAGGCGTCGACCTGGCCGGACTTCACGTTGGCATAGACAGTGTTGTAATCCGGGAAACGGACCGGTTCAAGGCCGAGGGTGTTGGTGACGTAGTCGTCCTGAACGGTGCCCTGGACCACGCCGATGCGCACGCCGTCCTTGAGGTCGGCGAAGCCCTTGACCTTGGAATCGTTCTTGGTGACCACAGCCATGTAGCCGAAGTCATAGCCGTTCGTGAAGCCGACCGTCTCACGGCGCTTGTCCGTGGTGGAAATCGAGGAGGATCCGACGTCGAACTGCTTATTGGCCACCTGGGACAACAGGGCCGAGAAATCGGTGGAGGCGAATTCGACCTTGAGGCCCAGCTTGTCGCCAATGGCGCGCAGCAGTTCGTTGTCGTAGCCGGTGAACTTGCCGGAGGGGTCGATGAAGATGTTGGGCGGTGCGTCCGAAAGGGTGCCCACGCGCAGGGTGCCCTCGGTGATGAGGCCGAGCTTGGTCTTGTCGATCTTGTCGATCGGCGTCACGTCCGCAGTGGTGTACTTGTCCAGCGTCTGCTGGTCGCTGCCCTTCAGGGCATCGGTGGGGGTGCCGCTGGGCTGGGAAGATCCGCCGCCGCAGGCTGCGAGGGAAACCGCGAGGGCCAGCGCAACGGGAGCGGTAGTGAGCCACTTCATCGCTTTGATTTTCATCAGGTTGTCACTTTCATATGAGGCATACGTCGACCGGGCCGCAAGGCAGCGCTGTGGCGCCTGGCACCTGCCCGGCGCTGGTCCAGCAGTCCGGGGCAGGGGTGACCGCAAAACTTTATTGTCTCACCCGGGTAAATACTGGAAGTGGAATGAACAATGCGGAGGCTCTTATGATTTCTGCCGAATTTAATTCCGCTTCAGCGGCACAGCGGCACGCAGCTGAAGGGTGCTTAGGTCCCGCGGGCGAAGGATGCCACCTGCAATATCCCGACGTTTGTTAACCGGCGTGACTGTGACATGCCTCCCAAAAAGGGAGTGCGCCGGGGGTTAGCCTAGAAGCCCCCTGTGGTGGCGTCCTGGGGAGGGAGCACCGGCCAGTCTCCTTCAATGACGGCGGCCGGCTTCGTCTTGCGCAGGTACTCCTGGAAATCGGACGCCTGGCTCACCGCCCAGTCCACCTGCAGCTGGTGCAGTTGGCTTGCCGGCATCATCAGCTTGGGGAACTTGCCCGCCATCGCGTCCAGCACCCTGAGGGTAGCCAGGGCATCGGCCGCGGAGGTGTGTGCATTGTCCAGGACCACACCGTACTCCTCGCACAATGCAGTCAATGTCCGCTTGCCCTTCCGGTAGCGGTCAACCTGCTTGTTCATGATGTACGGATCCAGGACCGGGAAGCGGGACAGCTGCGGAATCCCGTACCGTGCGGACTCGGCAGCAAGGACCGTGAAGTCGTAGCTGGCGTTGAAAGCGATGACCGGAGTCCCGGAATCGAACAGGCCCTGCAGCACGGCCGCGACCTCCCGTGTGACCTCGTGGGCGGGACGCCCATCACGCCTGGCCTGTTCGGTGGTGATCCCGTGGACGTCACTTGCCTCTGCCGGAATCTCTACCCCCGGATCGGCCAGCCACTCATGTTCCTTAATGACCTCGCCCTGGTGGTCCACCACGGTGATCGAGGCCGTAACGATTCTCGCTGCGCGGGAATTACGGCCCGTGGTTTCCAGATCGAAGGCGGCGCGGGGGAGGCTGTTCCAGGAACTCATGCTTCAACGCTAAGGGGGCCCACCGACAATTCCGTGGAGCGCCACTGCGGCTAGATTGGATCAATGCGGAATGAGTACGTCCAAGCTGTCCTGGCCGTCGTGAGGCTGGTGCCGGCAGGGACGGCCGTATCCTACGGCGACGTGGCCGAGCTTCTTGGCTCGGGCGGCCCGCGCCAGGTCGGGTCCGTGATGAGCCATCATGGCGGCGGCGCCCCGTGGTGGCGGGTCCTGAAGGCCAGCGGCCATGCGCCCCCGGGACACGAGGCCGAGGCTTTGCTCCTCTACCTCGAAGAAGGCACTCCACTGGTGGGCGATCACGAGTCGTTCCTCCGTACCGGAGAGGGGCGGTGGCGGGTGGACCTGGCCGCCGCCCGCTGGGCACCGACCGACAGTGATTTTGACAATATCGATGCAGTTGCAGAGGACCTGGAGCGTCGGCTCCACCGGTTGTCGGTACCTGATGATGGAATGGTTTTGTGACCGTAACAATCCCTTTGACCGGACCCTGGGACCCGCACTGGCAGGAGCCGGAGGCTGGCCGGGAGCCTGGGTTCTCCACTCCTGGACACACCGACGGCGGCGCCCTGCCGGCCCCTCCCGCGCTTCGGCTCCTGCCGCCACGCCGGATGCACGCCGGGTTGCTTCGGCTTACACCGGACCAGCAGGCGGCGGTCGACGTTACCCAAGGATCCGGACCGGTCCTGGTCCCGGGTGCACCGGGCACGGGAAAGACCACAGTGCTCGTTGATGCCGCTGTCCAGCGGGTCTTCCGCGACGGCGTCGACCCCGAACGCATGCTGATCCTCGCGCCCACCCGCCTTGCTGCCGATTTCCTCCGGGACAGTTTTACTGCCCGGCTGGACCGGAGCCTGAGCACTACGCCGGCCAGGACCTGGGCCTCGTACGCATTCGACCTGATCCGCCGAGCCAAGGCTGAAGGCGTCATATCCCTGCCCAGGCCGCCCCGCCTGCTGTCGGGCCCGGAGCAGGACCTCATCATCAAGGAACTCCTCGAGGGCCACAGGCTGCCGGGCCTGGAGCTGCCGTGGCCCAGCGATCTGGACGGCGCCCTCGACACCAGGGGCTTCCGCCAGGAGGTGCGGCAACTCTTTGACCGCATTATCGAATCTGGCCGCACGGCGGAGGACCTTGCAAACTTGGCGGACGCCTGCGGCCGGCCGGACTGGAAAGCCGCGGCAGCGCTCTACGCCGAATACCGTGACGTTCTTGACCTGCGGATGCCTGAGGCCTTCGACCCCGCCGGAATCATCACAGCCGCCCGGCAGATCTTCCAGGACGCGCCGGAATTCCTCGCTGCCGAACGCGCAAGGCTGCAGGTGGTCCTGGTGGACGATATCCAGGAAGCAAACCCCGCCATCTTTGAGTTGCTGGCCGATATTGCGGCAGGCAAGGACTGCTACGTGACGGCGTCGCCGGACACGGTGGTCCAGGGATTCAGGGGAGCCCGGCCGGATCTTGTGGCTGAACTGCCCCGGCTGCTGGCCACGCAGAACACCATCATCGAGCGTCCGCTGGGGTATGCGCACGGACTGTCGCCCGCGGTGGCGGAGGCCTGGCTCAACGTCGCTGGCCGCATCTCCCAACGTGCCGGGGGCCAGCTGGCGCGCCGTCTCACGGAGCCCGCACAAGCCGGCCACCCCGGCAGCGTGGAGGCGCACCTGGTTCCTACACCGGTGCATGAGCTGCGGTACGTCGCCCAGCGGATCCTGGACCAGCACATAAACCACAACCGTGATTTGGCAGACATGGCTGTCATCGTGCGCAATGGCGGCCAGGTCAGCGAACTGCAGCGCTACTTGTCCGGCCAGGGGATTCCCGTCCGGGTACCCGTGGCGGAATCGGCGGTCCGCGACGAAGTAGCCGTACGCCCGCTCCTGGACGCCTTCGCCATCGCCCTGGACCCGGAGCTTCTGACACCCGAAGCGGCGGTATCCCTTCTTACCTCACGGATCGGAGGCGCCACCTCCATCGAACTGCGCAGGCTCCGGCAATCACTGCGGCGCGAGGAATTGCTGGGCGGCGGGGGCCGGGCCAGTGATGCGCTGCTGGTCCAGGCCCTGCTTGAGCCGGGTGCGCTGGGCGCGTTGGGGATCGAAGGGCGCGCTGCACGGCGCACGGCGCGGATGATCCACGCGGGGCGGGAGGCGGCTGGAATGCCGGGTGCCAACGCAGAATCGGTACTGTGGGCGCTCTGGGACTCGACAGGGCTTTCGGCGGCCTGGACACGGACGGCCTTGTTGGGGGGTCCGCACGGGGCACGGGCTGACCGCGACCTTGACGCCATGATGGCGCTGTTCCATACGGCCGAACGCTACGTGGACCAGATGCCCGGCGCCGGCCCCGAACAGTTCCTCGAGTACCTCCTCAACCAGGAGCTTCCCATGGATACCCTGGCCGCCCGTGCCCAGCTCGAGGACGCAGTGGAGCTAATGACGCCGGCCAGTGCGGCGGGCCGGGAATGGCCCGTGGTGATCATTGCGGGCCTGCAGGAAGGGGTGTGGCCCAACACGAGGCTCCGTGGTGAGCTGCTCGGCAGCACCCTGTATGCGGACGCCGTGGAGCACGGTCCGGAGTACGCCCTCCAGCGCGACCCCCTTAGCCGGCTGCGGGATATCCGCTATGACGAGTTGCGCAGTTTCTCCACGGCCGTGTCCAGGGCACGCGAACTGCTGGTCTGCACCGCGGTCTCGTCGGAGGACCACCAGCCGTCGTCATTCCTGGATTTCGTTGCACCGCTGGGACCGGACGAAGGCGGCCGGGCTTTCACCCAGGTGGAACGGCCCATGACGCTGCGGGCCCTGGTTGCCGAGCTTCGGCAGCATGCCCAGCTCGACGGCGGGACGCCGCAGGCTGCGGAAGCGGCGAGGGTCCTGGCCCATCTCGCCGCGGCCGAGCCAGCCGTTGCCGGAGCGCACCCGGACAGCTGGTGGGGCCTGGTCCCGCTGACCTCCGCCGACGCGGTGGTCCCGCCCGGGGGCACGGTGTCCGTATCGCCGTCAAAGGTCGAGACGGTGCAGAAGTCGCCGTTGGACTGGTTCGTCCAGGCAGCCGGAGGGGAGCCTGCCACCGACTTCGCCCGGAGCCTGGGGACCCTGGTGCACGGAATCGCCCAGGACATGCCGGACGCGGCAGGATCCGAGTACGTCGCCGAACTGGTGCGGCGGTGGCCGGCGCTCGGTATGAAGGACAACTGGGAGGGGCGCCTGGACTTCCAGCGAGCCGAAGTGATGGTGCGAAAGTTGGCGCACTATGTGCTCTCCATGAGGGGTGAGGGCCGCAGCCTGCTGGGCGTCGAACAGGACTTTGAAGTGGCCCTCGGCGCCGTGGCGGTGGATGACGCTGCACCGCGGGAAGCGGTACTCCGCGGCCAGGTGGACCGCTTGGAAATCGATGGCGAAGGCCGCCTGGTGGTGGTTGACCTCAAGACCGGAAAACGGCAGCCCGGCAAGGACGAACTGTCCCGCCACCCGCAGCTGGGCGCCTACCAGGCTGCTGTCCTTGCCGGCGGGTTCAACGCCGCCTCCGGAGGCGGGCAGGGACTGTCCGGCGGCGCCGTGCTGGCGCAGCTTGGGACCGGGGCGAAGAGCCCGGCCATCCAGCAGCAGGAACCACTCAACCCCGAGGAGAACTGGGCCATGGACATGGTCAAGGAGGCTGCCGCCGTCATGGGCGGAAGCGAATTCATCGCGCGCCATGACCCCGCCAAAGGCAGTCACGGCGGCCACGGCTGCCGGCTTCCCGAGGTGTGCCCGCTGTGCGTGCGTGGACGGCAGGTGACCGAATGAGCGGGCTGCCGGCCGCCGTCGCGGTCGCCGCTCCGGCCGTGCGTTTCAGCCCCGGGGAACTCTCCGCGCTGCTTGGCGAGAAGAACACCCCCACGCCCGAGCAATCCGCCATCATTTCGTCCCCCTTGGCGCCACGGCTGGTCATTGCGGGCGCCGGCTCGGGTAAAACCGCCACCATGGCGGACCGGGTGGTGTGGCTGGTGGCCAACGGTTGGGTCACCCCCGAGGAAGTCCTGGGCGTGACGTTCACCCGCAAGGCAGCCGGCGAACTCGCCAGCCGGATCCGGTCAAAGCTCCTGGCGCTGCAGCGTATTGCTGCCAAGGACAGCGCGCATGAGGTCTTTCCGGAGGGCTTGCTCAGCAGCGAGGCCCTGGAGCCCAAGGTGTCCACCTACCATTCGTTTGCCAGTGGCGTCGTGTCCGACTATGGGCTGCGGCTTGGCGTGGAGCGGGACGTTGTTCTGCTCGGCGGTGCGCAGGCCTGGCAGCTGGCCAGCGAAGTGGTTGAAGCGTACGACGGCGAATACCAGCACTTCCGGGCCGCTAAATCCACCCTGGTGAAGGCCGTGATCCAGCTGGCCGGGGAATGCGCAGAGCACCTCCAGGAGCCCGAGGATGTGGAGGCGTGGCTGATGGCCCGCCTGTCCGAGTTCGAATCCCTGCCCTACCTGGCCGACAAGAAGAAGAGCACGCCAAAGGCAGCATTGGACCTTGGCGGGATGTTGCGGACCAGGGCAAGCGTTGCCGACATGGTGGGCCGCTACGCCGCGGCCAAACGGGCGCGCGGGGCACTGGATTTCGGTGACCTGGTTGCCCTTGCCGCCAAGGTGGCGCAGGACGTGCCGCTGGCGGCCCAGATGGAGCGGCAACGGTACAAGGTGGTTCTCCTTGACGAATTCCAGGACACCTCGTACGCCCAGTTGGTGCTCTTTTCCCGGCTGTTCGGCGGCGGCCACGCCGTGACGGCTGTCGGAGACCCCAATCAGTCCATTTACGGGTTTCGTGGTGCTTCGGCAGGGCAGTTGTTTCATTTCGTCCGCGAGTTCCCGATGCGCACCGGAGCGGCGGAGGAAGAAGGCTGCTGGGCGCCCGCGCCAACCTCCTACCTGACCACGGCCTGGCGTAATGGCCGGTCCATCCTTGCAGCAGCCAATGTCATGTCGCAGTCCCTGGGCCGGGCGGCGGCCTCCAACGGGCCAGCCGGAAGCAGGACGCCCGCTGCCGAAGTCCCTCCACTGCGGCCGAGTCCCCATGCAGTGGACGGAACAGTAGTGCTGGGGCGTTTCGCCAGCGATGTCGAAGAAGCTGCTGCGCTGGCCGACGACGTCCTGAGGTACCGGCTGACTGACTTCGAGCTGAATCCCGATGGCACGGCCGAACCGCCGGCGCTTGCCGTACTGTGCCGCAGGCGCGCCCAGATGGAGCCGGTCCGGCGTCAGTTCGAAGCCCGGGGGATTCCCTACGAAATCGTGGGCCTCGGGGGGCTTCTGGACACCCCGGAGATAGTGGACCTAGTAGCCACCCTGCGCGTCCTTGCCGATCCCGGCCGCTCCGATGCCCTCATGCGGCTGATCGCAGGCGCCCGGTGGCGCATCGGCCCGGCCGACCTCATGGCCCTGCGCGACTGGTCGAGCCAGCTCGCACGGAGCCGCGGAAGGGCCCCGCAGGGGTTCGAGCCCGACGACCAGGACAACGGTGGCGAGGCAGAGGACCCGGTCCTCGAAGGGGACCTGACCGACGCCGCCAGCCTGGTGGAGGCACTTGATTTCCTGCCACGGGAAGGGTGGACCTCATCCAATGGCCGCACCCTCAGCATGGAGGCCCGCAGCAGGCTGGCGAAATTGTCGCTCGAGTTAAGGCAGCTCCGCGGCTACCTGGGAGACGACCTCACAACGCTTCTGGGGGAGGTGGAACGGGCCATGCTGCTGGATATCGAAGTGGCGGCCCGGCCCGGAATCAGCATCCACCAGGCGCGCCGCAACCTCGATGCTTTCCAGGATGCGGCCGCCGGGTTCCTCCGCACCTCGCAGCGGGTGGACATCCTCGCCTTCCTGTCTTGGCTTGAGGCGGCGTCGGCGGAAGAAAACGGGTTGGAAGCGCCGGCCAGTGACGTAAACCGCGAAGCCGTCCAGTTGCTGACGGTGCACGCTTCCAAAGGCCTCGAGTGGGACGTTGTGTTTGTCCCGGGCATGAACGCGGGAGCGTTTCCCAGCGACCGGGACTCGCGCTGGAGCAGCGGGTCCGCCGCGCTTCCGTGGCCCCTCCGCGGTGACCGCGCAGACCTGCCGCAGTGGGACCTCGACCAGCCGGACCAGAAAGGCTGGCTGGATGCCGAGAAGGAATACAAGGCCGGCGTCCAGGCCCACGGGGAATCGGAGGAACGCCGGCTGGCTTACGTTGCCTACACCAGGGCCAAGCATGTCCTGTGGGTCTCCAGTGCCGCGTGGGTGGGATCGCGGGCCGGACGCGCGGAAATGTCTCCGTTCCTCGCAGAGCTTGAAGCCCTGACGCAGCCGGCTGATGGCGGGCCGCCGAGCGCAGTCGTCCACAAGCTGTCGCTCGACGAGGCCGCTTTGCCGCTCCAGAGCCCGTTGACGCTGGAAACTGAAGAAGCCCGCTGGCCCTACGATCCCCTGGAGGGACCCGTGGACCCGCGGACCGGTGAACGCCTTCGGTTGGCCCGCGGGCGCAGGACAGCCATGGAAGCTGCGGCCCAGCGGGTGCTCGGAATACTGGACACCGGTGATACCCAGACCGATCGGGGCGGCGGTGCAGCAGAGGGGAACAGCCCAGGGACGGACGGCAGTCCGCTGCCCGGACTTACGGGGGCAGCGGCAGGTTGGGCCCACGAAGCTTCGCTGCTGCTGGAGCGCAGGGCAAGGAGGTCAAGCGGCCAGGACGTGCACCTGCCCACCCACATTTCAGCTTCCACGCTGGTTGACCTCGGGGACGACCCCCAGGCGGTCCTTGGCAGGCTGCGCCGTCCGGTACCACGCGAACCCGGCATGTCGGCCCGGAAGGGCACGGCTTTCCACGCCTGGGTAGAGGAATATTTCGGCCGGGCCGGGATGCTGGACCTCGGCGAAGCGCCTGGCTCGGACGACCACATCGACGCTGCCTACGACCTGGACCAGATGGTGGCCACATTCAAGGCTTCCCCCTGGGCTGACCGGTCACCGGCCTTCGTGGAGGTCCCCGTGGAAACCCGGGTGGGGGAAGTGGTGGTGCGTGGCCGGGTTGACGCTGTGTTCCAGGATGCCGACGGGCGCTGGGACCTGGTGGACTGGAAGACCGGACGCCGGCCGTCCGCCGCGCAGCTGAAGATCCGGTCGGTACAGCTGGCGGTCTACCGGCTCGCGTGGGCACGCCTCAAGGATGTTCCGCTGAAAGAAGTGCGGGCCGCATTCTTCTACGTTGCCGACAACGCCGTGGTGCGGCCGCACGACCTTGGGACGGCGGCCGAGCTGGAAGGAATCGTCGCCGCTGCGCTTGCCAAACCTTGAGCCGGCCCGGCCGTCAGGGGAACCCCTGATGGCGGCCGGGCGGGCCGCCCGGTCCTGTCAGCCCCGGTTGGCGTTGATGACCGAGATGGCAGCCGTGGACGTGTCGTCCGGACCCTTGGTTTCGCCAGGCCGGGATTCCCCGCCGGCAACTTCCGCCGGGGCTGGCTCCACGGGGATGGGCGTCACGTGCACGGCGGGCTCTGCCGCCATGGCAGGCAGTGTCTGCGGACCGGGCTTGTCCCCTGCTGCCGGTTTGGCGGGTAGCGGGATGACGGTCACGGCGGGGCTGACAGCAGAACTGCCGCCCTGGGGTGCGGGGGCGGTTGCCCCGGTTCCAGGCTGCGCCGGCGCGGGCACCGCGGTACCGGCGGGCGTGTCCTTGGCCGGGAGCGGTTCGACGCTGATCGGCTGGCCCCCGAATTCGGCGATGTCGCCGGCAAGGCTCTCCAGCATGTCTTCGGCCTCGCGGACCATGTCCTGGTCCCCGGCCGCAAGCCCCTTGACCAGGTATTGTGCCAGGGCAAACTCGGCAGACAGTGCGGCCCGGCGCAGCAAGTGCTGGTCCGGCACGTCGCGGCGGCTGGAGGTGTAGGACTTCAGGACAGCGTCAATGAAGTCCTGTTCGTTGGAGGCCACCAGCCAGGCGAAGTCGTCTGCCGGGTCGCCGATGCGAAGGTCTGTCCAGCCGGTTACTGCGGTAACCCGTCCCGATTCGACCAGCAGGTTGTCTTCGTGCAGGTCGCCGTGGACCACGCACGGGTTGAACCGCCAGAGGGACACGTCCTCCATGGCATGTTCCCAGCGGCGCAGCAGTGCGGCGGGAATCTTGCCCGTGGTTGCTGCCTGGTCCAGTTCGTTCAGCCGCCGTTGGCGGAACTCGTTGGGGGTGTAGCTGGGCAGGTCGGCATTGCTGACCAGGGACCGGGGGAGGTCGTGGACCGCGGCCAGCGCCGAGCCGATTTCGCGGGCGAGCCCGGCCGGTCCGGACGTCAGCTCCTCGACGCTGCGAGTGCTCCCGGACAGGTGTGAGTAGACGAACGTGGTAAGGCTTCCCAGCCGGACGCTGCCGGCGACGGTGGGCATCAGGAACGGCAGTTCCGCCCGGACGGCAGGAGCAAAGGCACGGAGCACCAGGAACTCCGTTTCCAGCCGTGCACTGGCTTCGGCGTGCCGCGGCGACCGGACCCGCCAGCGCTTGCCTTCCGAATCAAGGAGCAGGGCCGAATCGAAGTCCGCGGGGTCATCCGGCGCGGAGCTAACAGCTGTCGGGGTCAGCCCAGGGACTGCCGCGGTTGCAATCGCCGCCAGTTCAATCGGTTTTCTTCTCACCGTTCCACGGTAGATTGCGCGCCGTCCCAGACGGCGGTCTGGCCGCGGCGAGTCTCCAGATAGCTGCAATTAGGGGGTACCCGCAGTACGAACGAGCCCAGCCCTGAATGTGAAATGTCGGTGGCAGTCAGTACGGTGGAAGCATGAGCCACACGGAGTCCGTCCTACCCGTCCACCAGGCTGTGCCGGCCCCGCTGCCGGCGAACCACCTCGTGGACACCCTGCTCCCGGTGAGGCCGGCACTGGTGGACCGCGGGTCCGCCGCACGCATCAGGCCCGGGATGATCGATGACCTGCTGGCCGGGACAGACGCGGTGGCGGCAATACTTTCAAGGCGGCAGGGCCTGGTGCGTGGGAGCAACCTCGTCCTGGTCAACGCCAGGGAGCTCCTGGACCGGCTCCAAGAGGCAGGATCAGCTCCGGAACTGGTGGTGTACCTGGGATCCGCACTGCCTGCCGCGGACATCCCGGCCGGGACCGAACTGCTGCTGTTTGTCCTGCCTGCACCTCCGGAGCCCGGCACCGCCGGCATTCCCGCGGATGCGTCCTGGGCAGGCTTCCGGGAAGTCGCCGGGGGCCTGACCGCCACTTCCACAGCCTTGTTCGTTGAAGCCAGCGCGATTGCCAACTGGCACTCAGCCCATACGCATTGTCCCCGCTGCGGAACGCCCACCGATGTTGAAGCCGGCGGCTGGGTACGCCGGTGCCCGGCGGACAATTCTGAGCACTATCCCCGGACTGATCCCGCCATCATCGTCACCGTCGTCGGCCCGGACGGCCGGCTGCTCCTTGGCGGCGGCGGCCCCGTGGATGCCCGGAACTACTCCACGCTGGCCGGGTTCGTGGAGCCGGGGGAGTCCCTGGAGGAAGCCGTAGTCCGCGAGATCCACGAAGAGGTTGGTGTCCGGGTGACCGGCTGCCAATACCTCGGCTCCCAGTCGTGGCCGTTCCCGGCCTCCCTTATGCTTGGATTTACCGCCGTCACCGAGGACGCCCAGGCAACGCCCGACGGCGTGGAGGTCACCAGGGCCCGCTGGTTCAGCCGCGAGGAGCTCCAGGAAGCGGTGCTTAGTGGCGAGATCACGATTTCCAGCAGGCTCTCCATTGCCCGCTCCCTGATTGAGCACTGGTACGGCGGCCGGATCCAGGACCTGGCCGGCGCCTAAGTTATTCATCCACCAGACTCCAGCACGCGGTAGTCGAGAAATAAAGCAGCAGAAGTGACTACAGAACATTTTGACGGAGCAGCCTCCCTGGAGGACCGGATCCTTGGCGGGCTCGATGCTGAACAGCGTGAGGTGGCCAGTACGCTGGGCGGCCCGTTGTGCGTGCTGGCCGGCGCGGGGACCGGAAAGACCCGTGCCATCACCCACCGCATTGCCTATGGCGTGCACTCCGGTGTGTACAGCCCGCAGCGCCTGCTCGCGGTGACGTTCACTGCCCGGGCGGCGGCGGAGATGCGCAGCCGCCTGCGGGATCTGGGTGCGGGAAACGTGCAGGCCCGCACTTTCCACGCCGCGGCGCTGCGGCAGCTGCAGTTCTTCTGGCCGCAGGCCGTCGGCGGCACCTTGCCGAACTTGCTGGACCACAAGGCCCAGCTGCTTGCCGAGGCCGCCCGGCGGCTCCGGCTCAGCACGGACCGGGCTTCAATCCGGGATCTTGCCTCCGAGATCGAATGGGCCAAAGTCTCGATGTTGACCCCGGCCAATTACCTCGAAAACGCCCAGGGGAGGGGCGCGCCCGGGGGATTCGACCTCACTGCCGTGGCCCGCGTTTTCCAGTCGTACGAGGACGTCAAGACGGACCGCAACGTGATCGACTTCGAGGACGTCCTGCTGATCACGGTGGGCATCCTGCAGGAGGACGAGAAGGTGGCTGCCACGGTCCGGGAACAGTACCGCCACTTCGTGGTGGATGAGTACCAGGACGTTTCCCCGCTCCAGCAGCGGCTCCTGGAGCTCTGGTTGGGCGGCCGTGACGAATTGTGCGTAGTGGGTGATGCCAGCCAGACCATCTACTCCTTCACCGGCGCATCGCCCAGGCACCTGCTGGACTTCAAGGCCCGTTATCCGCAGGCCAACGTGGTCAAGCTCGTCCGGGACTACCGGTCCACCCCGCAGGTGGTGAAACTGGCCAACGACCTGCTGGCCGGACGGCGCAGTGGCGGCCCCGCCGCCGACGCCGCCTGGGCCGCCCCCCTTCAGCTCGTGGCGCAGCGCCCCGCCGGCCCGGTGCCCCAGTTCACCGAATGCACGGATGACGAGGCAGAGGCCGCCACGGTGGCCCAGAAGATCAAGGCGCTGCTCGACGCCGGGACGCCGGCGAGCGAAGTAGCGGTCCTTTTCCGCACCAACGGCCAGTCCGAGGCCTACGAACAGGCGTTGGCTGCGGCAGGAATCGGCTACCAGCTCCGGGGCGGCGAACGCTTTTTTGCCCGCAAGGAGGTCCGGGACGCCATCCTCCAGCTCCGCGCAGCCACCCGGGCTGTTTCCGAAACCGACGCGCCGGAACCCCTGGGCCAGCTGGTGCGGGACATCGTCTCCTCCCTGGGCTATACGGATTCCGCTCCGCACAGCGGCGGGGCCTTGCGCGAGCGGTGGGAATCCTTGGCGGCGCTGGTGGCGCTCGCCGACGAACTCGTCCAAAACCGCGGCCCCCAGTTCGGCCTGGCGGACTTCGTCAACGAGCTCCAGGAACGCTCCCTGGCCCAGCATGCGCCGACAGTCCAGGGCGTTACCCTGGCGTCCCTCCACGCAGCCAAGGGCCTGGAATGGGATGCGGTCTTCCTGGTGGGGCTCAGCGAAGGCCTGATGCCCATCTCCTTTGCGGATTCACCCGAATCCGTGGATGAGGAACGGCGACTGCTCTATGTCGGCATCACCCGCGCCCGTGAACACCTCTACCTCTCCTGGAGCACAGCAAGGACTCCCGGCGGCCGCGCCAACCGGAAGCCGTCCCGGTTCCTGGACGGACTGCGGCCTGACTCGGTGGCCAGTTCAAGTGTCCGCGGGAAGGGTGCCCCGCCCCGCCGGAAGGCTGCCGCGCCTGCCGTATGCCGGGTGTGCGGCACCATGCTCGCCACCGGGGCCGAGCGCAAAGTGGGCCGCTGCAACGCGTGTCCGCCCAGCTACGAGGAACAGACCTTCGACGCCCTGCGGAACTGGCGCCGCGACGTCGCCCAGTCCGCGGACGTCCCCGCGTTCGTCGTGTTCACCGACGCCACCCTTACTGCGATTGCCGAGGCCCGGCCTGCCTCGCTGGAGGAACTGGCAGCCCTTGCCGGCGTCGGCCCCTCCAAGCTGGAAAAGTACGGCGAGGAGGTCCTCCGGGTCCTGGTCGAAAGCTCCGTCCTGTGAGCCGGGGCACACCGGCCGGCAGCGGCGCGCAGCAGCCAGCACCACAGGTCACCCCCGACGGCGTCCCCGTGGAGGTGCGGCGCTCCGCCCGGCGGACGCGGACGGTGGCTGCCTTCTGGGAGGACGGAACGGCGGTGGTCGCCATACCTGCCCGCTTTACCGCAGCCCAGGAACGGGAGTGGGTGCAGCGCATGCTGGCGAAGCTGCACAGGCAGGGGGAGCGGCGCGCTGCAGCGGGGCGCCGCCGCCCCGCGGGTGACGATGATCTTGCCGCCCACGCCGCTCGGCTGTCGGCACAGTACCTCGGCGGCCGGCCAGTTCCCACATCCGTGCGCTGGGTCAGCAACCAGAACTCCCGGTGGGGCTCGGCTACGCCCGCTGACGGGACTATCCGGCTGTCGGACAAACTGCGGCCCATGCCGCAGTGGGTTATCGACTACGTGCTGTTGCACGAACTGGCCCATCTCCTGGTGGCCTCCCACAACGCGGCGTTCTGGGAGCTGTTGGAGGCCTACCCGGAAACCCGGCGGGCCAAAGCATTCCTTGAGGGTGTTTCCTTCGCCACGGCCCGGGGCCTGGGCAGGGACGGCTCGGCAGGCAGCGGCGACGCCGACTAGTCCAAGTCCGGACCATCGAGCGGACTTAAACGCCCCGGCGGGCCAGGACCTTCCTGGCCCGCCGGGGCGTTCATCTGCTGCTATCCATCAGCTTTTGGGGTGGCCGGTTT
Organism: Pseudarthrobacter niigatensis; assembly: GCF_030812615.1. Classification (NCBI taxonomy): domain Bacteria; kingdom Bacillati; phylum Actinomycetota; class Actinomycetes; order Micrococcales; family Micrococcaceae; genus Pseudarthrobacter; species Pseudarthrobacter niigatensis. Next base: position 146,753 of record NZ_JAUSTB010000002.1, read on the forward strand.
CGCCGTCGTCGTCCTTCCCGCCGGCGTCCCCGGCGTCCTTGGCGGCGTCCCCGGTGTCCGGGGCGCCGCCCTCTTCGGCGGAGGTATCGTCAAACCCGCCACTGAGCAGTTTCTGCAGCGCGTCATCCACTTCGCTGTCGCTGGCTTCGGCGAGCTTGCGGCGTGAGCTGAAGCCCTTGGGATCGTCCAGGTCCTCGGCGGTGGGCAGGAGGTCGGGGTGGTGCCAAATGGCGTCGCGGCCCTCGATGCCGCGTTCGTCCTTCAGTGTGGCCCACAAGGTGGCGGCATCGCGCAGCCTCCTTGGCCGCAGCTCCAGCCCCACCAGGGAAGCGAAGGCGTGCTCCGCCGGGCCGCCGGTTGCCCTGCGGCGCCGTACGGTCTCCCGCAGCGCACCGGCTGATGGCAGCACCTTCTCGGTGGCCGCCGCAGTCAGTTCGTCCACCCAGCCCTCCACCAGGGCCAGCGCCGTCTCGAGCTTCTCCAGGGCCTGTTCCTGCGCGGGGGTCCGCTGCGGCATGAAGACACCCTGGGACAGGGCTTCCTGGATGCCCTCGGGGTTGCTCGGATCAAGGTCGCGGGCCAGTTCCTCGATGCGCGAGGTGTCGATGTGGATGCCGCGGGCGTAAGCCTCGATGGCGCCCAGCAGGTGTCCGCGCAGCCAGGGAACCTGCACGAAGAGCCGCGCGTGGGCTGCTTCCCGCACAGCCAGGAACAGGCGGATGTCGTTCTCCGGCAGGGACAGGCCCTCGCCGAAGGCCGCAACGTTTGCCGGCAGCAGCGCCATCTCGAGGTCGGCGAGCGGGACACCGATATCGGTGGAGCTCACTACGTCCTTGGACAGGGCACCTATGGCCTGGCCCAGCTGCATGCCGAAGATCGCGCCGCCCATGTTCTGCAGCATGGAGGAGGCGCCGCCCATCATGGACTTCATCTCCTCCGGCATCTGCTCCGTCATGGCGGAAGAGAGGGCGTTGGCGATGCTGTTGGCCACGGGTTCGGTCAACCGCTTCCAGGTGCCCAGGGTAGCCTCCACCCATTCCGCCCGCGACCAGGCTTTGCCGATCAGGCCGGTGGCGGGCAGGTCGGTGACCGGGTCCAGCCACAGTTCGGCAAGGCGAAGGGCCTCGTCCACGTCCCGGGACTGCTGCGCCGAAACCGACGGGTCGGAGGTTCCGGCGGCCACGCGCCGGGCGTTGTCGTGGGCCAGGGTCCAGTTCACGGGGCCCTCTGATGGGGCGCTCATCATGGCCTGCACCTGGGAGAACATCTGGGCCAGCAGGTTGGGGTCGTCCGGCAGGCCGGCAGCCTTGGCCAGCTCAGAGGGGTCGAAGTTTTCCATCCCCTTGCCGCCCATGAGGTTCTGCAGCATTTCGGTCAACGGATCCTTGGGGGTGTCGTCGCCGTTGGACGGATTGAGTGGGTTGGAGGTCATGGTCCCGCCGATCGATGGTGTGACTGTTGATCAACCTTCACGGTACCCCGGTGGGGGTCGGCTGTCTGCCGCCCGCCGCCGTCGTTCGCTCTAGGCAAAGCACCCCGGCGTGCCTCCACCGCGTACTGTTGGTGGGTGACTACAACCCGTGGCGGCCACCCCTCCGAGGACCACGTTCCAGGCCTTTCCCCGTTATCCAGCGCCGGCACGGCGGTTGCAGGCCACAGTCCCGGGGAGGACGACGGCGGGCGCCCCCGCAGACGGCTGTCCACGATGATGGTTGCCGGGCTGGCGGCGTTGGGGCTGGGAATAGCGGTGGGCACACTTCCAGTGCCGTATGTCATCGAATCGCCGGGGCCTACCTACAACACGCTGGGGCAAAGCCAGGGGCATCCCGTGATCAACGTCAGCGGCCACGAAACGTATCCCGCTGCCGGGAACCTGGACCTGACAACGGTGTACGTCGACGGCGGACCCACCGGATCCGTAAGCATCCTCAACGCCTTCTCCGCATGGCTGGACAGCTCCAAGGCCGTCTACCCGGTGGAACTGATCTACCCCACGGGAACCACCAAGGAGGAGGCCCAGGAGCAGAGCGCCGTGGCCATGGCCACGTCCCAGGAGAACGCCGTGGCCTCCGCCCTGAACGAACTCAAGATTCCTTTCGGCCAGCAGCTGCAGGCCGCGGGGCTGTCCAAGGACTCCGCATCCGCGGGAAAGATCCAGCAGGGGGACATCCTCAAGTCCATCAACGGCAAGGACATCACCTCGCTCGCCGTCATCCAGGATGAACTGGCTGCAGGGAAGGGAGCCCCGGCCGCGGTGACGGTGGAACGCGCCGGCCAGCCTGTCGCCCTTGAGGTGACGCCCAAAGACAATGGCCAGGGCCGCTTCATTCTCGGTGTCATGCTGAAGTACTTGTTCAGCTTCCCGTTCCAGGTGCAGATCTCGCTGGACAAGGTGGGCGGCCCCAGCGCCGGCCTGATGTTTTCACTGGGGATTATCGATACGGTGACGCCGGGCGACCTCACCGGCGGCAAGCACATCGCCGGCACGGGCACCATATCGCCGGACGGAACGGTGGGCCCCATTGGCGGCATCGGGCAGAAGATGCGGGGCGCGCGGTCCTCCGGTGCCACCCTCTTCCTGGCGCCCGCCGGCAACTGCGACGAGGTCGCCGGCCACATCCCGGGCGGCCTCCAAGTGGTGCGCGTGGAGAACCTCGGGGAGGCCCGGCACGCCGTGGAACTTGCCGGGAGCGGGCAGGACACATCCGCCCTCCCGGCGTGCACGGGCAAATAGGCCGCCTGCGCCATGCATAGACTGGGCCCAAACAGTTTCGACAGGAACTAAGCTTTACCGCCACTCGTGGCACTGATGACGGACGAAACCAGCCGTTTGACCGGTACCGTACGTCGCTCGCACGCTTCGAATGTCTCGACGACCAGCTATGAGGTACCCAGTTTGTCCCGTCCCGCCAGCACCACGTCCACAGGAAGGCCCCCATCGCGACGGGGAGCCCTGACGCCCACCCTCATCGTCGTCGCCCTGGTGGTAGTGGGCTTCATTTTCTTCGCCAACGTCTGGACCGACGTCCTCTGGTACCGGCAACTGGGCTTCATCCAGGTTTTCATCACCGAAAACCTCGCCAAGATCGCCACCTTCGTGGCCGGCTTCGCCATCATGTTCGCGGCGGTGTTCTTCTCCATCCGCATCGCCTACAACGCCCGCCCCGTCTACGCCCCGGACTCTGAGGTCCGGGACAACCTCAACCGCTACCAGGCCCAGCTGGAGCCGGTCCGCAGGATCGTGATGGTGGGCCTGCCGGTCCTCTTCGGACTCTTTGCGGGCAGCGCAGCCGCCAGCCAGTGGCAGAAAGTCCTGCTCTTCTTTAACCAGGTCGGCTTCGGGCAGACCGATCCGCAGTTCAAGATGGACATCAGCTTCTACCTGATGACCCTGCCTTTCCTTGGCTTCGTCACAGGGTTCCTGATCAGCGTCGTGGTGATCGCAGGCATCGCCGGCATCCTCACCCACTACCTCTACGGCAGCATCCGGCTGATGGAGCGCGGCGTGTTCACCAGCCGCGCGGCCCAGATCCACATCGCTGTTACCGGAGCCGCGTTCCTGGTGCTCCTAGGCGTCAACTTCTGGCTGGACCGTTATTCGTCCGTGCAGAGCAACGGCGGCCGCTGGGCCGGCGCCCTCTACACCGATGTCAACGCCGTCATCCCCACCAAGGCCATCCTCGCCGTCGCGGCCGCCCTGGTAGCCATCCTCTTTATCGTTGCCGCCGTCATTGGCCGCTGGCGCCTGCCGGTGATCGGTACCGCCATGCTGATCATCACCTCCATCCTGGCCGGCGGTGTCTACCCGTGGGTGATCCAGCAGTTCCAGGTCCGGCCTTCTGAGCAGACACTGGAAAGCCAGTACATCCAGCGCAACATCGAAAACACCCGTAAGGCCTACGGCCTGGACGCCATCCAGGAAACCCGGTACGACGCCACCAACAACGCCACCACTGGTGCCCTCGCGCCGGACGCGCAGACCACGGCCAACATCCGGCTCCTGGACCCGAACCTGATTTCCGACGCGTTCGCGCAGCTGGAACAGTACCGCCCGTACTACCAGTTCCCCAAGGCCCTGAACGTGGACCGCTACGAGGTGGACGGAAAGATCCAGGACACCGTGATCGCGGTGCGGGAACTGAACCCCGCCAACGTGGCCACCAACCAGCAGGGCTGGCTGAACCAGCACGTGGTGTACACCCACGGCTACGGGGTGGTGGCGGCCAAGGGCAACAAGTTCACCGTCGACGGCAAGCCGGAATTCCTCCAGTCCGGCATTCCCTCCACCGGCGTGCTGGGCAACGACACCACCTACGAACCGCGGATCTACTTCGGTGAGTCGTCTCCTGAGTATTCAATCGTGGGCGCGCCCGACGGCGCCACGCCGCGCGAGCAGGACCGCCCCTCCGGCAAGGAAGGGGAGGGTGAGACCCAATACACGTTCAAGGGCAACGGCGGCCCGAACGTCGGCTCGTTCTTCAACAAGATCCTCTACGCCATCAAGTTCCAGTCTTCGGACCTGCTGCTCTCCGATGGCGTGAACCCGGAGTCGCAGATCCTCTACGACCGCAGCCCCCGGGAGCGGGTCCAGAAGGTGGCCCCGTACCTGACGGTTGACGGCGGCGCCTACCCGGCGCTGGTGGACGGCCGTGTGAAGTGGATCGTGGACGGCTACACCACCAGCCAGTACTTCCCCTACTCGCAGCAGAAGCAGTTGTCGGATGCCACCGCCGATTCGCAGACGAGCTCCGGCCGCGCCGTGGCCCTGCCCAACAGCACGGTGAACTACATCCGCAACTCGGTCAAGGCCACCGTGGACGCCTACGACGGCTCGGTCACCCTTTATGCCTGGGACGACACGGACCCGGTCCTCAAGGCGTGGCAGAAGGTCTTCCCCTCATCGCTGAAGCCATACTCGGAGATGTCTGGCGCACTGATGAGCCACGTCCGCTACCCGGAGGACCTGTTCAAGGTCCAGCGGGAGCTCCTGGGGCAGTACCACGTCACGGATCCCACCAGCTTCTACAAGAACAACGACGTCTGGAGCACGCCGGCTGACCCCACCGTGTCGACGGACGTCAAGCAGCCGCCGTTCTACATGTCGCTGCAGATGCCGGACCAGCAAAAGCCGGCATTCCAGCTGACGTCGTCCTTCATCCCGCAGATCGTGAACGGCAATGCCCGCAACGTCCTGTACGGGTTCCTCGCCGCGGATTCGGATGCCGGCAACCAGGCCGGCGTTAAGGCTGACGGCTATGGAAAGCTGCGGCTGCTCCAGATCCCGCCGGAAACACAGGTGCCCGGTCCGGGACAGGCGCAAAACAAGTTCAACTCCGATCCCACCGTCTCCCAGGCACTCAACCTGCTGCGGCAGGGTGCGTCCGACGTGCTGAACGGCAACCTGCTCACCTTGCCGGTGGGCGGCGGCATCCTCTACGTCCAGCCGGTCTACCTCAAGTCGACCGGTGAGACGTCATACCCCACCTTGCAGCGCGTGCTGGTGGCCTTCGGTGACAAGGTGGGCTTCGCGCCAACCCTCGACGCGGCCCTCAAGCAGCTTTTCGGCGGTGATTCGGGAGCAGCCGCGGGAGACTCCGCCAACAACGGCCAAACACCGGCCGGCCCGTCTGCCCCTGCAACCCCCGCGGAGGCGGATGCCAAGGCCCAGCTGAAGGCGGCGTTGGACGAGGCAAACTCCGCTATCCAGGCAGGCCAGACGGCGCTGGCTGCGGGTGACTTCGCCGCTTACGGCGACGCGCAGAAGAAGGTTTCGGCTGCGCTGAAGAAGGCGATGGATGCCGAGGCGAAGATCCCGGCCACCGCTCCTGCGGCCAGCCCGGCTCCTTCGCCTTCCGGGTCGCCTTCTGCGTCGCCGTCCCCGTCGGCAGGGCAGTAGTACGACGACGGCCCCACGGCATCCGGTCCGGCAGGACCGGGTGCCGTGGCGGCGTGTTGGACGTCACGCCGCCACGATTTGGCCTGCGGTTCACCTCCCGGTAAAGTAGATTCTGCGACGCGGGGTGGAGCAGTTCGGTAGCTCGCTGGGCTCATAACCCAGAGGTCACAGGTTCAAATCCTGTCCCCGCAACTGAGGAAGGGCCCGGTCATTGGAAACAATGTCCGGGCCTTTTGCTTTCCCGCTGCAGTGGTGTTTCCCTGGCGTGGATTGCGGGCCTGTGGTCGGAGGCGCCGCCAAAGTAGGGTAGTGTTGATCAAGCGACGCGGGGTGGAGCAGTTCGGTAGCTCGCTGGGCTCATAACCCAGAGGTCACAGGTTCAAATCCTGTCCCCGCAACTTATGAAGGCCCCGGCCGGCAGTTATGCCGGCCGGGGCCTTTCCTTTTCCTTGGAAGCGGCCAGTTCCTAGTATTCTCTTTCGAAGGGTCCGCGATCTGCGGGCAGCCCCCAGTCATTCCTGAGAGGTATGTTGTTCGATGGCCACACCCACCAAGAAGCCCGGCTCCGCGACGGGTAAGCGGTCCCGGCTTTACTGGATGGTTCCCGCCGTCCTTGTGGCACTGGTCTTGGTGGTCCTGGTCGCCAGGCTGATCGTGGGGCTGCCGGCCGTGGCATCCTTCCTGGCAGACTATCCGGGCCAGTCCCAGCTGCCGGATGACGCGCCCGTGGGCTTCCCGGCATGGCTGGCGTGGCAGCACTTCCTTAACGCGTTCTTCCTGCTCCTGATCATCCGTACCGGGTGGCAGGTGCGGACCACCACGCGCCCCAGCGGTCACTGGACCCGGAACAACAAGGGCCTGATCCGTACCAGGAACGCTCCTACCAAGATCAGCCTTGAGCTCTGGTTTCACCTGACCCTGGATGCGCTCTGGATCCTTAATGGGCTCGTGTTCGCGGTCCTGCTCTTCGCCAGCGGCCAGTGGATGCGCATTGTCCCCACCAGCTGGGATGTCTTCCCCAATGCCGTGTCCGCCGCGCTGCAGTACGCGTCGCTGGACTGGCCCACCGAGGACGGGTGGATCAACTACAACGCGCTGCAGCTCCTTTCGTACTTCGCGACCGTCTTCATCGCCGCGCCACTGGCGTTCATCACCGGGCTGCGGATGTCGTCGGCGTGGCCCAAGAAGGCGCCGGCCCTGAACAAGGCCTACCCGATCGAGTGGGCCCGCGCGGTCCATTTCCCGGTGATGGTCTACTTTGTGGCGTTCATCGTGGTCCACGTCTTCCTGGTGCTTGCCACGGGTGCGCTGCGGAACCTGAACCACATGTACGGGGGGAGCGACGACGACGGCTGGTTCGGGTTCTGGGTCTTTGCCGCGTCCGTGGCGGTCATGGTGGCAGCCTGGTTCCTGGCGCGGCCGATCTTCCTGCGGCCCATCGCCTCCCTGATGGGCAAAGTCAGCCGCTGACGCGGATCCGGCGCGGTCAGGCGTTCTTGATCGTCTGGTAGGCGTCCAGGGCCCGCTCCCGGGATTCCGGCAGGTCCACGAGCGGCTGGGGGTAGCCGTCGGTGTCCGCTGCCCATGGTTCGTGGATTTCCTTGCCTTTGAGTTCCCGGAGTTCGGGGATGAAGGCCCGCAGGTAGCGGCCGTCGGCGTCGAACTTCTTGCTTTGGGTCACCGGGTTGAAGATCCGGTAGTACGGTGAGGCGTCCGCGCCCGAGCCCGCCACCCACTGCCAGTTGGCGGGGTTGTTCGCAGCGTCGGCGTCAACCAGGGTGTCCCAGAACCATTCCTCCCCGATCCTCCAGTCGGTCAGCAGGTTCTTGACCAGGAATGAAGCGGCGGCCATCCTCACCCGGTTGTGCATCCAACCTGTCTGCCAGAGTTGCCGCATGCCGGCGTCCACCAGGGGGTAGCCGGTGTTTCCCTGCTGCCACGCGGTGAGCTCCTGACGGTTGGGGGAGGCCCACGGGAAGTTGTCGAAGGCGGGCCGGAAGTTCCGGGTGGCCAGGTCGGGGTTGTGGTACAGCAGGTGCCAGTTGAACTCCCGCCAGCCCAGTTCGGCCCGGTAGGTACCTACGTCCGAGGGCACCTTGCGTGGATGCCGGCGCCGGATCTCCCGCCACACGCGGAACGGGCTCACCTCACCGAAGCGCAGATGCGGTGACAGCCGGCTGGTGCCCTCGGTTCCAGGCAGGTTCCGGCCTGTGCCGTATTCCTCGATGGGACCGTCAAGGAAGTCCTCAAGCCGGTCCAGGGCCCCTTTTTCGCCGGGTATCCACGTGGCGGCCAGTCCGGCGCTCCAATCGGGTTTGGATGGCAGGAGCTCCCAGCTGCTGAGAGTCTCGCTGCCCGGCAGGCCTTTCCCGGCAGGCGCAGGACCAGGTAACGCGTCCGGTGCCTCGTGGGGGTCACGGATGTCCTGGGATGCCAGGCACGCCCGCCAGAAGGGCGAATAGACCTTGTAGGGCCCGCCCGCCCCTGTCTTCACCGTCCAGGGCTCGAAGAGGAGGTTCGCCTGGTAGCTGGCGGCCTCGATCCCGTTCCCGGCCGCCCAGTCCTTGAGCCCGGCGTCGATAGTGCGTTCGGGTTGCCCGTAGCGGCGGTTCCAGAAGATGTGGCTGGCCTGCGTCCGGACGGCAAGGTCCTTGATGACGTCCGCGGCCGGACCACGCCGGAGGACCAGCCGGGATCCCTTGCTTTCAAGATCTGCGGCCAGTGCGGCCAGGGAGTGGTGCAGCCACCAGCGCGCAGCCCCGCCAAGGGGCCGCACGCCGTCGGATTCCTCGTCCAGGATGTAGGCCACCGTCAGTGGTGCGCCCCGGCGGGCGGCCTCTGCCATTGCAGGGTTGTCGTCCAGTCGCAGGTCATCGCGCAGCCAGACCAGGGATGTGCCATCGGAAGAAGTCATGGCACCACGCTACACACAGCGGACGCAGCAATGGTCGGGACCCCGGTCCCGGCCATTGCCGTCATTCCGCCGAAGCCCTGCTCCGGACTTCAGAGTTTGTCGAAGTCGGCTTCGTCGACGGTGGATCCGGTCGATGCGGGGCTCGCGGCGCCCAGAGCCGGCTTGGAGTTTCCGGCCTTGAGGGCCGCCAGCCGGGCTTCGATTTCCGTCTGCTCGCCCAGGTCCTCGAGTTGGTTGAACTGGGCGTCCAAACTGGAGGCTGCAAGCTCCTGCTGTCCGCGGACCTTGGCTTCTTCGCGGCGGATCTTTTCCTCGAAGCGGCCAACCTCGCTGGTGGGGTCCATGATGTCGATGCTCTTGATGGCGTCATGGACCTGGGACTGCGCCGCTGCAGTCTTGGACCTGGCAACGAGCTCGTTGCGCTTGCTGGTCAGCTGGTTGAGCTTGTTCTTCATCTGCTCAAGGCCGGTCTTCAGCTTGTCCACCACTTCCCGCTGGGAGGCAATGCTGGGCTCGGCACCCTTGGCTTCGCTTTCGGCCGCCATCTGGCGCTGCAGCGCAACCTTGGCCAGGTTGTCGAACTTCTCGGCGTCGGCTGCGTCGCCGGCCGCACGGAATTCGTCTGCCTTGCGCGAGGCGGCAAGTGCCTTGTTTCCCCAATCGTGGGCGTTCTTGACGTCCTCGTTGTAATCGTCTTCCAGCATCCGGAGGTTGCCGATGGTCTGCGCCACGGCCGACTCGGCTTCCGCGATGTTGTTGGTGTAGTCGCGGACCATCTGGTCCAGCATCTTCTGCGGATCTTCGGCGTTGTCCAGCAAGGAGTTGATGTTCGCCTTTGCCAGCTGCGCGATCCGGCCGAAAATGGACTGTTTAACCATGGTGTTTGCCTTTCGTCCTGCTCTGTGTTGACCACTGGAACCGGTGCACAGTGGTGTCCTGCGTCTGTCCGCCAGCCGGGATCTTCCGGCGTGTCCGGCGGAAGTCTCTAGAAACTGCCGGAGTCGCCGCCGCCGAAATCGCCGCCGCCGAATCCACCTGAGTCCCCGCCCCAGCCGCCACCGCCGCCGCCGTCACCCCAGCCGCCGCCACCGCCGCCGCCCCAGCCTCCGTGGCCCCCGTTGAGGATGGAGTTGATCAGGATGCCGCCCAGGATGGCGCCGCCCAGTCCGCCGCCGCCTCCGCCGCCGAACATGCCGCCGCGGCCGAAGCCCTGGTTGGCGTACCCGTCGAAGTGGTCCACATCGGCCTGCGCCAGTTGCGCGGCCTGCGCTGCCAGGGCATGTGCCTGCTGTGCGTAGGTGAGCGCCGTCACCGGATCGGTGCGGGAGATGGACAGTGCGTAGTCGAGGTTCCGCTGGGACTCAGCCAGCCGGGTGCGTGCCTCGGTGCCCACGCCGCCGCGCCGGGCCGTGATGTAGTCGGAGGTGGCGCTGATCTGGGCCTGTGCCGACATGATGGTCTGCTGCAGGGATGCCTGCGCACGCCGGGCCTGTTCCTGCTGGTCGCGGATTCCGGTAAGGGCCTGGTCCAGGGATTGGTGGGCGGTTTCAACCCGCTGCAGGGTGGCGATGGGGTCGATCCGTCCGCCCTGGATTTCGGATTTCACCTGGGCCAGGGCGGCCTCCACCGCGGCTACCGGACCAGCCAGCTCAGGATGGGCGCCGGACTGGATAATGGCCTTTGCCTGGGCCAGGTCCTGGGATGTGTCCACGACGGCCGCTTCGATTCCGTTCCGTGCTTTATCAAGGTTGGCGGCCACTTTGGCGATCGCTTCCACCAGGACGTTGGTTTGGTGCAGGCTTTCCTCGGCCGCGCGGACGGCCACGGCGGCCAGGCTTCCTTCCCCCTCACTGAGCTTCTGCTGGGCGGTTTCGGAAGCGTTCTGCACGAAGGCCAGCCGTTCCTTGGCCTGCACGATGTTGTCCGAGACCTGGGCCAGCGCGCTGTCCGCGTACTTGGACCGCATTTCCTGCAGGGAGTTTTCGGCGCTGGAGATCCTGCCGTCGGCCTCGCGGGCCCCGGCATTGACGGCTGCCAGGGCTTGGGGTGCGTTCTTCTCCAGCTCGCGCAGGGAATCGAAATCGGCCTTCTGCTCCTGGAGGGATTCGAGGGCGGCCTCGGAGCGGCGGATGATCTCGCCCAGCCAGGTCCGTTGCTGTTCCTCCGTATCCGGAATGTGGTCGTCGAGCTGCTGCTGCAGCTTGAAGGATTCCGTCATGTGGGCTTTAGCTTCGTCCAGGGCCTTGGTGAAGTTTCCGACGGCGGAATCCCCGTACTGCGCCTGGGCGAAGCCGAGTTCCTGCTCGCTGGATTTGATGGCGTCATCCGCTTCGATCAGCAGGGAACCGCTCTTGCGGCGCAATTCCTCGACGCTGAGCGATGCCAGCGGGTCCAGCTCGGCGCCCTGCGGGCCGTAGCTTCCGCTGGATGCCGCCTGCCCTGCGGCCTTCTTCCGGCGGTTGCGGTAGAACAGGTAGGCGCCGCCACCGGCGACCACCACGCCTGCCCCCACCAGGATGCCGGCGCCGGCACCGCCACCCGATGAGACACTGCCGCTTCCGCCGCCGGCGGCATCGCCTACAGCGGCAGCGGTGTCAATGGCCGCTTGGGCGTAGTCCTTCTTGCCGCCGGCGAGGTTGGCCACCACTGCATTCTGGGTGATGTTGCTGCGCTTGGAGTAGATGGCGCTGGCCGAGTTGGGGGAGAAGTAGTACTTGCCCTGGTCGGTAGCGATGGCGAGGATGACGTCCGCCTTGCCCATGCCCTTGGAGGTGGCCACGGCCTGGCTCCAAGCGGTGGGATCAGAAGGGTTCTCGAACGACTTCACGGTGACAACGTAAAGGTTGTACTTGTGGTCCTTCAGCAGCTTCTGGATGGCATCCTGGACCTCACCCTTCCGGTTGCCCAGAACGTTGGCATTGTCAACGATGTTGGTTCCGGGGGGAATGGTTACCGGGTCTTCGGCCCAGGCAGCACCGGCGGGGACCGCAAGCAGGCCGGCAAGGCCGATCACGGCGAGGATACGTTTGAACTTTGACCGCATGTGCAACCCTTCAGCACGCCTGACACCGATTCGGGACGAATCAGTCGTCGAATCCAGCAGCGCCCCCACGCTTGGTGTGAAGCCGCAGGTCGCTGTGGCAATTCATCTTGATTCTATGGTGCACCCCACAGCCAGTCCATGCGGCCGAATATGCCGCCAGCGAAACGGTGCGCGGGTCCGCTTGGCGTTCAGGAAGCTTTCAGCAAACATCCGAGCTTGTTCCAGCGGGACGGGTCATAGTTAATGGCAGACGAGGATGAAAGGAAGTCCCATGACTGAGAATCAAACCCCAGGACCGGTCCCGGAGGACAACCAGGGGAGCAGCCGGAGCCCTTGGCAGCAGCAGGTCCCGCAGCAGCCCGGAAACCGCCCGGCCAACACTCAGCATGGGAGCGCTGGCGCTGCCGGCGAGGGCCAGGACCGCGGATACGGCGCCGGTGACCAGCGGTACGGCCAGGCGGGCGGCCCAAACAGCGCCGCACCCCAGGACAGCGCCGCGCCGCAGAACAACACGGAACGGCTGGACCGGCCGGAAGCTAACGGCAACCATACCCAGGAACTGCCGGGAGCCCCGCGGCCCGTCTACCCGCAGCGGCAGCCTTTCTACGGCCAGTCCGGACAGTACGGCCAGCAGCAGCACCAGTACGGCCAGCCCATGCACGGCACGGGCCATGGTGCGCCCAACGGCAGCGTAGGCCTGGCTCCCAACCCCCAGGATGCGCCGCGCCGCAAGGCCAGCTTTGGCGTAGGAACCCTCGTGGCAAGCATCCTCGCAGCAGGCCTCGTGGGTGGCGGCGTGGCAACGGTGGGCTCCGGTGAACTGTTCGGACACACTGGCTCCAGCGCCTCAACCGTGGGCAGCAGCAACCAGCCCGGCACGGTCATCGTCAACAACAAGGACGACGTGAACGCTATTACGGCAGCTGCGGTGAAGGCCTCACCGAGCGTCGTCACCATCAGCGCCACGAGCGGCGGTTCAGGGGGTACCGGTTCGGGCATCGTCCTGGACGACCAGGGGCACATCCTGACCAACACGCACGTAGTGACCCTCGACGGCCAGACCGCGAACGCCACCCTGGAAATCCGCACCAGCGACGGGAAGGTCCTGCCCGCGAAGCTGGTGGGCACCGACCCGCTGTCCGACCTCGCCGTGATAAAGGTGGATGACACGTCAGGCCTCACCCCTGCCACCCTGGGGGACTCATCCAAGCTCAACGTGGGTGATACGGCCATCGCCATCGGTTCCCCGCTCGGCCTGACGGGTACGGTCACGGACGGCATCGTCTCCACCCTGAACCGCACCATCAGCGTCGCTTCGTCGGCTGCTCCGCAGGGCGGCGACAACAGCCAGGGCGGTGACCAGGGCTTCCAGTTCGCCCCTCCGGGCGGCGGCCAGAGCCAGCAAAGCGCCGGCCAGGGATCCATCGCCATCAACGTGATCCAGACTGATGCGGCCATCAACCCCGGGAACTCCGGCGGCGCCCTGGTGAACAGCAAGGGTGAGATCATTGGCGTCAACGTGGCCATCGCCTCCGCAGGGTCCGGCACATCAACGTCCCAAAGCGGCAATATTGGCGTCGGGTTCAGCATCCCCATCAACAATGCCAAGCGGGTGGCCCAGGAGATCATTGACACGGGCAAGGCCTCACACGGCCAGCTGGGTGTCAGCGTCAAGCCCAAGACATCCTCCGGCGCAAACTCCGAGTTCTCCGTGGGCGCCGACGTCGCCACCGTGGACGCCAACTCACCGGCCGGGAAGGCCGGCATTAAAGCCGGTGACGTGATCACCAAGTTCAATGACCTCACCATCGGCGAACCCAACCAGTTGACCGCGGCCGTCCGCGAACAGCCGGCGGGATCCAAGGTGAAGATCACCGTGCAGCGCGGCGGCAGCGAGCAGACTTTCGATGTCACGCTGGGTGCGGCCGCCAGCTGAGGCAGGACACCACCAACGCAAGCCATGACGACGGCGGCGTCCCCACCAAAGGGGGCGCCGCCGTCGTTCTGCTGCCCCGGCAAATTGCCTGACACAGGCGTTAACGGAAGGGGGCGCGGGACGCCGCCGATATGGTTAGCTAGGGTTTACCCGCCTGCCGGGCATATCGCGGCCACGTCCCACCCGGCTGGCTGTCCACAAGCATGGAAGGCTGCTGCAGAAACAGTGGAAGAGACATTGAAGATCGTAGTCCTGGTCAAACATGTACCGGACGCCCAGTTCGACCGCCACCTCAACGGGGAGGGGTACACCGCGGACCGCGACGAAAGCATTCTTTCCGAGCTTGACGAGTACGCGCTTGAGGCCGCACTCCAGCTCGCCGAAGCAAGGGGCGGAAGCAAGGCGGGCAACCAGGTCATCGCCCTCAGCATGGGACCTGCCGGAGCTGTCAACGCGGTCAAGAAGTCCCTGCAGATGGGTGCCACCGAGGGCGTGCACCTCACGGACGACGCCCTGGCCGGCTCGGATGCCGCAGCCACCTCGCTTGCGCTCGCCGCCGCCGTCCGCCACCTGGGCGGGGTGGACCTGGTCCTCACCGGTATGGCCTCCACCGACGGGGAGACCTCCCTGGTGCCGGCACAGCTGGCCGAGCGGCTGGGGCTTCCGCAGGTGACGTTCGCTTCCACGCTCGAGGTCGACGGCGGCCGGCTGGTTGCCCGCCGCGATGCAGACACCACGTCCGAAACGGTAGAGGCGCCGCTGCCCGCCGTCGTCTCCGTCACGGACCAGATCAACGAACCCCGGTACCCCAACTTCAAGGGCATCATCGCCGCCAAGCGCAAGAGCATCACCACGCTCTCCCTCGCAGACATCGGTGTGGACCCCGCCCAGGTTGGCTTTGCAGGGTCCTGGACCACCGTCACCAGCGCCGAAGAGCGGCCGCCGAGGACAGCCGGCACCATCATCACCGACGAGGGCGACGCCGGCATCAAGCTGGTTGACTTCCTGGCCGCCCAGAAGCTGCTCTAAGAGGGACACCGACATGGCAAATGTACTTGTATTCATCGACAACCCCGGCGCCTCGCTCAAGAAGAGCAGCCTCGAACTGCTGACCCTGGCCCGTTCCCTGGGCGAGAGCACCGTGGCACTCAACGGAGACCTGTCCGACGCCGCCGCCGCCACGTTCGGCGAGTACGGGGTGGGGGCCATCCTGCGCCCGGCAACGGACAACCTGGATGACTTCCTGGTGGCGCCCAAAGCCGCCTACCTGGCCGCCGCTGCCGAAAGCACCGGTGCCGGCGTTGTGCTCCTGGACAACTCACCGGAAGGCAAGGAAATTGCGGCACGGCTGGGCATCCGCCTGAACGCCGGCGTCATCACCGACGTCGTCGCCGTGGATCCGGACGGCACCGCACACAAGTCCGTCCTGGCCGGCTCCTACACCACCGCCTGCAGGGCCACGACGGCCGTTTCCGTGCTGACCCTCAAGGCCAACAACGTGGTACCGGAACCCTCTCCCGCACCCACCACGCCTGAAACGGTATCCGTGGAGGTACCGGCGGTAGCCGCTGCCGCCCGCATCACTGCCCGCGAGCAGAAGGTGGCCAGCGGCCGCCCGGACCTCAGCGATGCCCGCATCGTGGTGGCCGGCGGACGCGGCATGGACGGCGACTTCGGTCCGGTCGAGGAACTGGCTGATGCCTTGGGAGCTGCGGTGGGTGCATCGCGTGCGGCCACGGACGCCGGCTGGATCAGCCACGACGCCCAGGTGGGACAGACCGGTAAGACGGTTTCTCCGCAGCTGTACATCTCGGCAGGCATCTCCGGTGCCATCCAGCAGAAGGCCGGCATGCAGACCTCCAAGGTCATCGTTGCCATCAACAAGGACGCCGAGTCCCCGGTCTTCGAGATCGCCGATTTCGGGATCATCGGCGACGTGTTCGATGTCCTCCCGCAGGCCACCGCCGAGATCAAGAAGCGAAAAGGCTGAATCGTTGACAGCCTCCCACGAGCAGGCACAGAGCCCGTTCAACCCGTACATCCACCGGGTTGGGCGGGTGCTCTGTTTCGCGGCCCATCCTGACGACATCGACTTCGGCGCTGCGGGTACTGTCGCCGCGTGGACCGCAGCCGGCGTGCAGGTGAGCTACTGCATCATGACCGACGGCGACGCCGGCGGTTTTGATCCGGCCCACCGCGCGGACATTATCGCCATGCGCGACGCGGAGCAGCGGCGGGCCGCGGAGCTGGTGGGCGTCACCGACATCCACTACCTCCACCAGCGTGACGGGTACCTCGAACCGTCGCACGAGGTGATGAAAGGGGTAGTGCGGCTGATCCGCGAAATCCGTCCCGACGTCGTCCTTGCCATGCACCCGGAACGGAACTGGGAGCGGATCCAAAAAAGCCATCCCGACCACCTGGCCGTGGGGGAGGCGGTAACCCGCGCGGTGTACCCGGCCCTCGAGAATCCCTTTGCTTACCCTGAACTGGCAGAAGCAGGCCTGGAAGCGTACAAGCTGCCATGGCTCTGGCTCTACGCCGGCCCCGGGGAACGGGAGAACTACTTCGTTGACGTCACCGACCAGGTGGACGCGAAGCTGGCCGCCATCCATGTCCATGTCAGCCAGCATCCGGACGTGGCGGCCATGGAGGCCACCGTCCGCCGGGGCATGCGCCTGAACGCCGTGAGGGCAGGCTTCCCCGAGGGGCGCAGCGCGGAGGCGTTCCACGTGGTGGCAATCAACGGACCCGGTACCATCGCGGGATTCTGAACCACGCAAAAAGTGCCCCGCTCCTTTGGTGCAAAGGAGCGGGGCACGGTGCGTTGATAAAGGGTGCTATGCGCCCAGCGGAGCCGCTGCGACCGTCGGCAGGGTGGGAGCCTTGGAGCCGCCCGCGGGCTCAACGGTGATGCCCAGCGATGCCGCGGAGTGGATGCCCTGGACCACGGCGGGCTTGGACAGGGCCTGCTCATCCATCAACCCCTGCGAGACCGGCGCGGAGCCGTCCTTGGGGATCAGCCACATCTGGTAGACCTTGCCGGCCGGGGGAGCGGGCACGCCGCTCATCTTGACCACGGCTGCGTCCTCGGACGCTGAGATCAGCAGGGTGGCCTTGCCCCCGCCTGCCACATTTACGGACGCTTCGCGGAGGTCGTTGGCCCTTGCCACCTGGTTAACGGGATCGTTCTGGTCAGCCAGGTATGAGCCGACACCCACACCGCCCAAGGCAATCGCTGCTGCCGCCGCCACGCCGATCAGCCAGCGCCGCGTGCCGGACGGGCCCCGCCGTTCCTCGCGGCGCTTGCGGGCCTGCGCCAGTTCGTCGAGTGGCCGCTGCTGCGGAGCCGGGGCCGCGCCTGCGGCCGGCGCCTGCGCGTCTCCGCCGGAGAGTCCGTCCTGGCCCGGTGATTGGGCCGGAAGCTGGGCGATGATCCGCTGGAAGAGGTCCGACGGCGGTTCTTCCTCGGCACGGAAAGTGCGGACCAGTGCCTCCCGGGACTGCCGGACGCGCTCAAGGAAGGCCCGGCGCTCGGTCTCCGGGGCGGTGGCGATGTAGCTGTCAATGGCCTCGCGTTCCTGCTCCGTCACCGCATCGAGGGCGTAGAGCTCAGCGAGGTCCACTGCATGCCCGGACGCAAGGTCCATGGCCACGGTGTCCCCGAAGGCCCGCGAACGGCCATCAGGGTTTTCATCCATTCCACTCAACTCAACTCACCCCCAGACAGGTCTTCAAACGGATCAGTCCATCGCGGATGCGGGACTTAATGGTGGGAACTGCGGCATTGAGCCGTTCGGCGACTTCCCGGTAGGTGAGGCCGCCGTAGTAGGCCAGGCGCACGGACTCCTGCTGTGTTTCGGTCAGCGTTCCCAGG
The DNA here is from genome assembly GCF_030812615.1 of Pseudarthrobacter niigatensis. Classification (NCBI taxonomy): domain Bacteria; kingdom Bacillati; phylum Actinomycetota; class Actinomycetes; order Micrococcales; family Micrococcaceae; genus Pseudarthrobacter; species Pseudarthrobacter niigatensis. The sequence goes on from NZ_JAUSTB010000002.1 coordinate 164,419, forward strand.
CAGCGGACCACGGCTTCGGCCTCCAGCCGGCTGCCCACTTCGTCGGACACGGTGTCGTGGTCGATTTCCTGCGTGCTGGCACCGTACCTGGCTTCCCTGTCCGTGGCGGACTGCGAGGACCGGACCTTGTCCACGGCCCGGCGGTGGGCGATGGTCATCAGCCAGGACAGGGGGCTTCCCGCCTGTGGATCGAACTTTGCTGCGTTCTGCCAGACCTGAAGGAAGACTTCCTGCGTGGTGTCTTCACTGAGCTCGGGATCGATCAGGACGCGGCGGGCCATGCCGAAGACCCTGCGGGACGTGAGTTGGTAGAACTCGGCGAACGCCGCCTGGTCTCCGCGGGCGGTGCCTGCCAGAAGGGCAGAGAGGCGTTGGCTGAGGTCTGCAGGTGGGTCAGTCACCGCGGCGGAGCCTTCGGAGTTCGGCGCGTTGGGAGTTTCCATTACGTCCAAGCATAAGTCCCGGGGCGGCGTATCCTCAGCAGTGCCGTGCCGGATGCGGTGGTCGGGCCTGGAAGCTGCCTTCAGTAGAGTCACCTGCCGCTCCTTTGGTCCGCTCGAATGTCTTCAAAAGTCATTCGGCGCCGCGGACAGGTCGGATGGGCAGGCCGGAAAGTTTTTCATTCCAGCCCGGCCGGGGGACTCCGGCCCAAATGGAATTCTAGGTTTTTGCGCCGGCGAAGCCCTGCTGGCGCCAGGCCTCGTACACCGCAATGGATGCGGCATTGGCGAGGTTCAGGGAACGCAGGGCCGGGAGCATGGGCAGGCGGACCGTGGCGGACACGTGCGGATCCGTTTTCAGCTCCGCCGGCAGGCCCACCGATTCGCGGCCAAACATGAGGACATCGCCCGAACGGTAGGCGACCTCCGTGTAGCTGGTGGTGCCGTCCGACGTGAACGCGTAGACGTGTTCGGGCTGCAGGTGCTCCCACGCGTCCTCGATGCTCTTGTGGACGGTGACGACGGCGAGGTCGTGGTAGTCGAGGCCGGCGCGGCGCAGCTTGGCGTCGGAGAAGTCAAAGCCCAGGGGTTCCACCAAGTGAAGTTCGGCGCCGGTGATGGCGGCAAGGCGGATGGCGTTGCCGGTATTGCCGGGGATTTCTGGTTCATGGAAAAGGATGCGGAACACCTCCCCATCCTAGCCACCCGGCCTCAGTGCATGCCGCGCAGCAGCCTGGCCAGGACCGGGATGTTCACGGTATTGGGGGCCGGCCCGGACGCCAGGAATTCCTTCAGCCCGCGCACCATGCCCGCCGCGTTGACGATCTGGACGGTTTCCAGCGCTCCAGCGGGGCGGCGGTGGTGGTCGATCACCGGTTCGTGGAGGTTGCCGTCGGGGCTGTGCACTACCGTCCAGCCAGTGACGTTGAGCTCGGGAAAAATGTCCTGCATGGCCCAGACCACCCGGGCCAGCTGCGGGGGTGCCACCGCCCGGCCACCGTGGTTGAGGGTCCGGCCGTCCCAGGCGTAGGCGCCCTTGGGCAGGAGCATCGAGTTGACCAGGGCCAGCCGGTAGCCGGAAAGGACGGCATGGTCGATGTGGCTGTTGTCCGCCGGTGACTGCAGCCCGTTGATCAGCCGTGCCGCAGGGATGGCCGGAAGCACCTGCCGGGTCAGCAGCTGGACGGTGCGCATTTCCCGCTGGATACGGGCCTCCGCGCCGAAGATTCCCCGCTTTCGGGGCATCCCGTGCACTTGCTGCCGGGCCTGCGCCAGGGGGATAAGGGGAACGTCGGTTCCTTCGTAGGGCGGAACGTAGACGGGCGCGTCCCCTGCCGTGTTCCGGCCGTTGTCGGGCCTGCGGACCGTGGCGGACGCCCGGCTGCCGGCGGCCGGCGCGTCAAAGTGGGCGCCGGCGTCGAACGCACCCTCACGCGCCGTGCCCGCGCCATAGGAACGGTCGTAGGCCTTCCTGCGCTGCGGGTCGATCAGGGTCTCATAGGCGGCGGTTACCCGGCGGAAGGTTGCGGCATCACCGCCGTGGTCCGGGTGCGCCGTCCTGGCCGCGCGCCGGTAGGCCACCTTGATTTCTTTCTCGGTGGCGGTGACGGCCACCCGAAGGACCTGGTAATGGGAGCTGCTGCTCTCGGTCAAGCAATCTTCCTTCTCTTGGTGCCCGGCTTTCCGATTCCCGGCCGGAAAGCGGAGTGCCCGCCCAGTCTAGCCAGCATGGACGGTGCGCCTGCGGTGACAACGAACAGGCCGGGCCTGCCGGTTCCCGGGAGACCGGAGTCTAGACTCGTGCCAGCGTGGTGCGGACACGGGCCGGAGGGGATGTAACGGAGTGGAGATGGACATGCCGACGACGGCGGAGCGGGCCGTCAGGGGACGGCGCGGGGGAGTGCCTCTTGCCATTGGCTTCGTGGGAGCCTTGCTTCTGGGCGGGTGCAGCGTGGACGTCCGGGATCCCTCGGCCACCCCGGCGCCGGCCAGTACGCCGGTCCTGGCCACTCCGACCATTACTCCGGGCCATGATGCCGCCGCGGTGGCAGCGCGTGACATGCCTTTCGCTGCCGGCGGCGACCTGGCTCCCGGGACGGCCGTGGGGATTTCCGATGACCTCAAGGGCGCACCAGGGTGGCGGATGGTGAAGGACAACGTGGCGGGCGGCAGCGAATACGCCAAGGCCGATGGCTGCGTGGTTGCCGCCCGGACCAGCACAGGCCAGGCCCCGCTGGTCCGTGGAGATGACAGGGAATCCACCGTTGCCCTGTTCCAGTACCTGGATGCGGCCATCCAGCCTTCTTACCTCAAGACGGCAACCTTGAAGTGGGGCGGCACGCCGGAAGCTCCGGGCCGGAACGTGGAAGTACTGGCGCTGGAGCAGGCCGTTCCCGGCGGCCGTTCCACGGAGGTGCTGGCACGGCTTTTTGGTACTGCCGGTTCGTCGGCCTACTTCTCCGTATCCTGTCCGGATGCGGCAACCCTGGATGCTGCCCGCCAGGACGTTGTCCGCTACCTGCCGCTGGTGCCTCCGGCCCCGTGAGTACCGACAGGTCCTGAAACAGGAAACCGCCGGCGGCTGGAGGGTTCAGCTGCCGGCGGATCCATGGGGCTGCGGTGTCCGCTCGCCTGGCAATGCTGCCGGAATCACGCAGCGGTCCGGGCCGCCCCCACTGACAGCCGGTTCAGGGCCAGGGCGCCGACCAGCAATCCGAAATCACGCAGGGCAACGTCGTAGAAACTTCCCAGCAGGAGCAGGTTGACGATGATCCCTGCCAGCCACGCGGCCACGATCACCGAGCCGTACTTGGGGCGCACCGCCACTGCCAGGCCTGCGATGACTTCCACCACTCCCACGATGTACATGAAGGTCTGCGGCTGCAGCGGGACGATGGCCGTGGCCTGGGGTGCCAGGTACATGGTCCAGTGCGTGAGGATGTTGGTGAATTTGTCCAGGCCGAAAAGGATCGGTGCCACGGTGAACACAGTTCGCAGCAGCAGGAACGCCTGCCGAGCCGGCGGCACTGTCGATGGCGCATGCTGGGCCCTCATTGCGGATGCTGATTTCATGATGCTCTCCTTCTAAAAGTAGGTATGCCAATTTTAGAAACTACACGGTCTATAATCAAGAGATCTTGACTTTGGAATTGGAGACACCATGTACCGACTTCCTTGGGCGGACAGGGTCGCGGCGGTTGCATCGCTGACGGATGCCAAGAGGCTGCAGCTTTTCGAACTGGTCGCCGCATCTGCCCGTCCCGTGGGGCGCGACGAAGTGGCTGAAGCCGCAGGAATGGCGCGCAGCACCGCTTCCTTCCATCTGGACAGGCTGGTCCAGGACGGCCTGTTGGCCGTGGAATTCCACAAGCCTGCGGGCAGGACGGGACCGGGGTCGGGACGCCCCGCCAAGATGTACCGGCCGGTTGGAAGTGAGGTGGGAGCCTCCGTGCCGGACCGGAACTACGACCTTGCCGGGGAGCTGATGGCTGCGGCAATCGAGGACACCCAGTCCCAAGGTCTGGCAGTGGGGGAGTCGTTGCGCGCCGTCGCCTTCCGGAAAGGCCGGGAACTGGCAGCAGGTGCCGCAGGCTTGGAGGAGTTCCTGGCGGAAACGGGATACCAACCAGAGCCGGACGGGGAGGGGGGATACCTGCTGCCCAACTGCCCCTTCCACCGGCTGTCGCGGGCCCATGCGGCAGTGGTATGCGACATGAACGGTGCTTTCCTGCGCGGTGCAGCGGTGGGCTGCGGCGCTGCCGAGGAGCGTATTGTCCCTGTGCCGGGCCACTGCTGCGCGCGGATTACCGGCGGCAGGTGACCGCTCCACGCCGGAGGAACACCAGCTTGCCGCGATAGAATTTGAGAATGCCCGCCTACCTCGACCATGCCGCCACCACGCCCCTTTCGGGGGCCGCGCTCGCCGCCTTGACGCGTGAGCTGGCGCGGACCGGCAATCCTTCGTCGTTGCACGGATCCGGACGCCGGGCGCGCCGTGCCGTCGAGGACGCACGGGAAGCCATTGCCGCGGCGGCAGGGGCTCATCCCTCGGAGGTCATCTTCACATCCGGAGGCACCGAGGCGGACAACCTTGCCGTGAAGGGCATGTACTGGTCCCGGGTGGCAGAAGACCCGAAGCGCCGGCGCATCCTCTGCTCCGCCGTCGAACACCATGCAGTGCTGGACACCGTTGAATGGCTGGAACGCCACGAAGGCGCCGACGTGGTGTGGCTGCCCGTGGACGGCGAGGGAGTGGTGGACCCCGGGGTCCTCGAAGCCGAGCTGTCCCGCGATCCCGGCACCGTGGCGCTGGTGACCGTCATGTGGGCCAACAACGAGGTGGGCACCGTCCAGCCGATCGGGCGCATCGTGGAACTGGCGCACGCTGCGGGCGTGCCGGTTCACTCCGATGCGGTCCAGGCGTTCGGCTCGGTGCCGGTGCACTTCAAGGATTCGGGACTCGACGCCATGTCGATATCCGGACATAAGATCGGCGGTCCGGTGGGGGTTGGCGCGCTGTTGCTGGGTCGGGCCGTCAAACTGACACCGGTGCAGCATGGCGGCGGCCAGGAGCGGGATGTCCGCTCCGGCACGCTCGACACCGCTTCCATTGCCGCTTTTGCTGCCGCTGCGGAGTCCGTTGCAGCTTCGTTGCCCGCTGAAGCGGCGCGGATCGCTGCCCTGCGTGACCGGCTGATCGACGGTGTCCGCGAGCGGGTCCCGGAGGCGGTTCTTCGCGGGGCCCCCGGCGACCACCGGCTTCCGGGCAATGCGCACTTCACCTTCCCGGGCTGCGAAGGGGACTCGCTGCTGTTCCTCCTCGACCTGGCCGGCATCGAATCGTCCACGGGTTCGGCCTGCACGGCCGGGGTGCCCCGCCCCTCGCATGTGCTGCTGGCCATGGGCCTGGACGAGGAGACGGCCCGCGGTGCCCAGCGGTTCAGCCTCGGGCACGCCTCCACGCAGGCCGACGTCGACGCCCTCCTGGCAGCGCTCCCGGACGCGTACGCACGGGCACGCCAGGCAGGCATGGCCGGGCACGAATCCTCGATCCAGACCGCGGGGACCCAGGCGCGGCAGGCCCTTCGCGGCGCCTGATGGCCGTGGATGCGCACCCCGCCACCAGCTGATTTGCGTGCCGCCGTAGAATAGATAGGCGAAGATCGTTTCCGCCGCCGATGCGTCCAGCACGGCCCCGGACGGCAAGCATCCCCCGACAGAAAGCCAGCATGCGAGTACTAGCAGCCATGAGCGGCGGAGTGGACTCCGCTGTTGCCGCCGCCCGCGCAGTAGAGGCCGGGCACGACGTCGTCGGCGTCCACCTGGCCCTTTCGCGGATGCCTGGCACCCTGCGCACGGGCAGCCGCGGCTGCTGCACCATCGAGGACTCCAGGGATGCGTGGCGGGCCTGCGATGTGCTGGGCATTCCCTACTACGTGTGGGACTTCTCCGAGCGCTTCAAGGAAGACGTCGTCCAGGACTTCATTGACGAATACGCCGCCGGCCGGACCCCCAACCCCTGCATGCGCTGCAATGAACGGATTAAGTTCGCGGCCCTGCTGGAGAAGGCCATTGCCCTCGGGTTCGACGCCGTCTGCACCGGCCACTACGCCAAGGTGATCGAAGACGCCCACGGCAACAGGGAACTGCACCGCGCCGCGGACTGGGCCAAGGACCAGAGCTACGTCCTTGGGGTGCTGACACATGAACAGCTCAAGCACTCCATGTTCCCGCTGGCAGACACCCCGTCAAAGGCCGAGGTGCGGGCAGAGGCGGAGCGGCGGGGCCTCTCCGTGGCCAACAAGCCGGACAGCCACGATATCTGTTTCATTCCCGACGGCGACACCGCCGGCTGGCTTGCCGAAAAGATCGAGATGACCTCCGGCGACATCGTGGATGAGACCGGCGCCAAGGTCGGGGAGCACCCCGGCGCCAACGCCTTCACTGTCGGCCAGCGGCGCGGGCTCAAGCTCGGAACTCCGGCAGCTGACGGAAAGCCCCGCTTCGTCCTGGAAATCCGGCCCAAGGAAAACAAGGTGGTGGTGGGCCCGGAGGCCCTGCTGGCCATCGATGAAATCCGCGGCATCAAGGTCTCCTGGGCCGGCCTTCCCATCGGCGAGGTAGAAACAGGGGCCGAATTTGATTGCTACGCGCAGGTCCGGGCGCACGGGGATCCCGTCCCGGCCACCGCCAGGATGGAGCCTGCCACGGACGGAGCCGGAGGCCAGCTGGTGGTCCGGTTGGTGACCCCGCTGCGCGGCGTGGCGCCGGGCCAGACGGTAGTGCTGTACCAGGGCAGCCGCGTGCTGGGCCAGGCGACAATAGACGCCGCCCGGTCGCTGCAGCGGGCAACGCTTTAGCCCAGGCCCCTTTTGCGCCACTCCGGCTTGCCCGGGGTGGCGCTTTGTCATGCCCGGGTACCCTCCTCCGCCGGGGGCTGCTGGACCCTGCCGGGTAACTTTTAAGAAAATATTGTGTTCGAACTCACAGAAACGGCAGTCCCGAGGGCTGACTCTCTGATTCAATCTAGGAATCAGCACTGCACGCCGGCGTCCGGGGCCATCAACCTGTGACCGCGGCGTGCGCGTACTCATCGGAAAGAAGTTCACAGATGATCAAGAGCACAACGGCCCTGCACCGCGCCATCGCGCTGGCAGGCATCTCCGCCCTGGCCCTGACAGCCTGCACCGGGCCATCGGGCGGCGGCGGCGGGGGGACGGCCAGCGGCGGCAGCGGCGGCGGTGCCATCACCTTCGGAACGACGGACAAGGTCGTCACCCTCGACCCCGCCGGTTCCTACGACGCAGGCTCCTTCCTGGTCATGAACCAGGTCTACCCGTTCCTGATGAACTCCAAGCCCGGTTCTGCCGAGGTCAGCCCGGACATCGCGGAGTCGGCGTCGTTCACGGCGCCCACCGAATTCACGGTGAAGCTCAAGCCCAACCTGAAGTTTGCCAACGGCCACGCGCTGACTGCCTCGGACGTGAAGTTCTCCTACGACCGGGTACTGAAGATCAACGATCCCAACGGGCCCGCGTCACTGCTCTCCAACCTCAAGTCCGTTGACGCCAAGGATGACACCACCGTGGTCTTCAACCTCAAGGCGGGCAACGACCAGGTGTTCCCGAGCGTCCTGGGCACGAACACCGGCCCCATCATCGATGAGGAAGTCTTCCCGGCCGACAAGGTGATGAGCGACGAAGACATCGTTGCTGCCAAGCCCTTCGCGGGACCCTACACCATCGATTCGTACAAGAAGAACGAACTTGTCAGCCTCAAGGCAAACGCGGATTACAGCGGGTTGCTGGGCAAGCCGGCCAATGACAGTGCCGTCATCAAGTACTACGCCGACTCCAACAACCTCAAGCTGGATGTCCAGGGCGGAAACATCGACGTTGCCGGACGCAGCCTGACAGCGACGGACGCGGCAGACCTGGACAAGGATTCCAAGGTCAAGGTCTACAAGGGCCCGGGCGGCGAATTGCGCTACATCGTCTTCAACTTCGACACGATGCCCTTCGGAGCCAAGACTCCCGAAGCCAACCCTGCGAAGGCCCTCGCCGTACGCCAGGCGATGGCTGACATCGTGGACCGCCAGGCCATCTCCGACCAGGTCTACAAGGGCACCTACGTCCCGGCGTACTCCGTGGTCCCCGATGGTCTGCCTGGCGCAAGCCAGCCGATGAAGGACCTGTACGGCGACGGCAGCGGCAAGCCCAGCCTGGACAAGGCCAAGAAGGCCTTGTCCGATGCCGGCGTCACCGGCCCCGTGAACATCAAGCTGCAGTACAACCCGGACCATTACGGCAAGTCGTCCGGTGACGAGTACGCCATGGTCAAGGAACAGCTGGAGAAGTCGGGGCTGTTCACCGTTGACCTGCAGTCCACTGAGTGGGTTACGTACTCCAAGGCCCGGACCGCTGACGCCTACCCCGTGTACCAGCTGGGCTGGTTCCCGGACTACTCGGATGCTGACAACTACCTCACGCCGTTCTTCATCCCGGGCAACTTCCTGAAGAACCACTACGAGAACCCCACTGTCACGGACCTCGTGCAGAAGCAGCTCACCACCCCGGACAAGACTGAACGGCAGAAGCTGATCGGTGATGTCCAGACGGCGGTTGCCAAGGACCTCTCGACGTTGCCGCTGCTCCAGGGCTCGCAGCTGCTGGTGGCAGGGAAGGACGTCAAGGGTGTTGAGAAGACGCTTGACCCGTCCTTCAAGACCCGCCTGGGCGTCCTGTCCAAGTAAGCACTCCACCCCCATCGGGCTCTGACGGCCCAAAGGCGGGACGCCGCAACGGCGTCCCGCCTTTCGCCCGTCACCAGCCAGCACCGAGGGGAATGCTGGCTCCCGGTCACCACGAATCCAGGTACCGATGACAACTTTGATTGACGCGCCACCCAGTGACGCCGACGCTCTCCTTCCACCCAAGAAAAAGCAGTCAGGCGGTGGGCTGGGCCAGTACATCCTGGTCCGGTTCCTGCTGATCTTCCCCACCATCCTCATCCTCGTCACCTTGGTGTTTTTCCTCATGCGGATCACCGGTGACCCCATTACGGCCGCCATGGGCGGCCGGCTCCCTCCGGAGCAGTTGCAGGAACGCATCCATTCCGCCGGCTACGACCGGCCCCTGCTGGTGCAGTACTTTGAGTACCTGGGCCAACTGGTCACCGGGAACTTCGGCACCACCCTCTCGGACAACCGCAAAGTTACCGAGATGCTGACCACCTACGGCTCGGCAACACTTGAGCTGGCCGTCAACGCCCTCATCGTCGCGCTGCTGGTTGGCATCCCGCTGGGCCTGGTCGCGGCCTCCCGCCGTGACCACCTGCCGGACGCGGTGCTCCGGATCCTGGCCATCCTGTTCTACGCCACCCCCGTCTTCTTCGCCGGCATGCTGCTCAAGCTCGTGTTTTCCGTCTGGCTGGGCTGGCTTCCGGTCGCCGGGCGGGCGGGCACCAGGACAGAGCTGTCGCTGACTGCTCTGGAGGCTCCCACCGGGATCTACTGGCTGGACGCCCTGCGCAGTGGCAACATGGCCGCCTTCAGCGACGTCATCTCCCACGCGGTCCTCCCGGCGGTAGCCCTGGGATTCCTGACCGCCGGGGTCTTCCTGCGCCTGGTCCGGACCAACGTCATCGGCACGCTCGGAAAGGACTACGTGGAAGCCGGCCGCTCCCGCGGCGTCAGCGAGTTCCGGCTGGTCACCAAGCACGCCTACAAACCGGCCTTGATCCCGATCATCACGGTCATGGGCCTGCAGATCGCTGTCCTCCTCGGCGGAGCCGTGCTGACGGAGACCACCTTCGAATGGAAAGGCCTCGGTTTCCAGCTGGCCAACTACCTTACGGCGCGCGACTTTGTCGCCGTCCAGGGCATTGTGGTGCTGCTGGCCGTCATCGTTGCCGTCACCAACTTCATCGTGGACATCATCGCCGCGCTGATCGACCCCCGCGTGAGGTACTAGGAATGTCCGCCAATACAACTCTTGAACCCGTCACCAACCCGCGGGCCCCCCTGTTCCGGCGGCTGCCGGTTATTTCGCACTTCAACAAGAGCGTCGGCCTGCAACGCTTCATGCTGGTGGTGGGCCTGGCCCTCACCGGCATCTTCCTGATTACCGCGCTGGCCGCCCCACTGCTGGCGCCCTATGGCTTTGCGCAGCTGTCGGATGCCGACGGCAGTTTCCCCACCCAGCAGGCACCTGGAGGCAAACACCTCCTCGGCACCACGGTGGGCGGATACGACGTCCTCTCCCGGGTCATCTGGGGAACCCAAACGGCTCTCCTGGTCATCATCGTGGCTGTTGTGCTCTCCATTTTTGCCGGTGTCATCCTTGGCCTGGTGAGCGGTTACATCGGGGGCTGGCTTGACCGGATCCTGGTGGTCGTGGCGGACGCGATCTATGCCTTCCCGTCACTGCTGGTTGCCATCGTCATGGCCATCGTGATCAGCGGCGGGCAGTCCAGCCTGTTCGGCGGCATTATGGCTGCGGCCATCTCCATCACCGTGGTGTTCATCCCGCAGTACTTTAGGGTGATCCGCGCCGAGACCATCCGGCTCAAGGCCGAACCCTTCGTCGAATCGGCCAAGGTGGTGGGCGCCTCGAACATTCGCATCATGACCCGCCACATCTACCGCAACGCCACACGCACGCTGCCGCTGATCTTCACTCTCAACGCCTCCGAAGCCATCCAGACCCTGGCGGCGCTGGGCTTCCTGGGCTTCGGCATCGAACCCAGTTCGGCGGCGGAATGGGGCTTCGACCTGAACAAGGCACTCGCGGACACCACGTCCGGAATCTGGTGGACGGGACTGTTCCCGGGCCTGGCCATCGTCTGGACGGTCCTCGGGCTGACCTTGGTGGGCGAAAGCATCAACGACCTCAACGATCCGCGGCTCCGCGGCCGCAAGCGGTCGGGCCGCAAGGATGACGGTGGTCCCTCCGCTGCACAGGCGGCAATCGAACTGGAAGTGAGAGCACAATGACCGTCAACAGCGAAGCCGTGCCGGGCCAACAGGACCCGGAACGGAAGACAGTCCTCGATATCGATCACCTGAAGGTCACGTTCGCAACGGACGGCGGCGATGTGTACGCCGTCAAGGATGTCAGCCTCGACGTCAAAGCGGGCGAGGTCCTCGCCATCGTGGGGGAGTCCGGTTCCGGGAAGACGGTCACCGCCAAGACCATCCTGGGCCTGCTGCCGGAAACGGCGGTGAGCTCCGGTGCGGTGCTGATCAACGGTGCCAACGTCATCAGCCTCAGTCCGCACAGGCTGCGGCAGATCCGCGGACGGGATGTGGCCATGGTGTTCCAGGAGCCGTCCACGGCCCTGAACCCCGTATTCACAGTGGGCTGGCAGATCGCCGAGGGGATTCGCGCCCACGCCAATGCCAACGGCGGGGGGCGGGTATCCGCGAAGGAAGCCAAGGCCCGTGCCATCGAAGCGTTGGGCAAAGTCGGTATCCCCGACCCTGAGCACCGCGTCAACTACTACCCGCACCAGTTTTCCGGCGGCCAAAAGCAGCGCGTGGTGATCGCCGCAGCCCTGGCTTTGAACCCAGGGCTCATTGTGGCCGATGAACCGACCACCGCCCTGGATGTCACCGTGCAGGCGGAAATCCTGGAACTCCTCCGGGACCTGCGGGACAAGTACGGCACCTCCATCGTGCTGATCACGCACAACATGGGCGTGGTGGCGGACCTGGCGGACCGCGTGGTGGTGATGTACCAGGGCTACATCGTCGAGGAAGCCCCGGCGAACACCCTGTTCGCTGAACCAAAGCAGAACTACACCCGGAACCTCCTTGCCGCGGTGCCGCACCTTGGCCGGAACTCGGCGTCGGAAGGCCTCACCGAGCGGCGCTACCAGGATGAGGAAGTCCTTGTGGCTGCCGACAACCTGGTGATCGAGTATCCCGGGCGGCTCGGGACGCCGGCCTTCAAGGCCGTGGACGGCGTCAGCTTCACCCTGTCCAGGGGTGAGGTCTTCGGCCTGGTGGGCGAATCGGGGTCCGGGAAGACCACGATCGGACGGGCCATCGCCGGGCTCAACCGGACCACCGGCGGAAGCCTCAAGGTGCTCGGCTATGAAATGCTGAACCTTCGCGAACGCACTTTCAAGCCGCTCCGCAAGGACATCGGCTTCGTGTTCCAGGACCCCGCCGCCTCCTTTAACCCGCAGCTGACCATCGGGGAATGCATCGCCGAACCTATGGTCATCCACACAAATCCCAGCCCGGCCCAGGCGCGCAAGCGCGTCGGTGAGCTGCTGGAATCGGTCCAGTTGCCGGCGTCGTACGCGGGACGCTACCCGCACGAACTCTCCGGAGGCCAGCGGCAGCGGGCCTCGCTGGCGCGTGCCCTGAGCCTGAACCCGCGGCTGCTGATCGCTGATGAGCCGACGTCGGCCCTGGACGTATCGGTCCAGGCGAAGGTCCTGGAGCTGTTCAGGGACATCCAGGAGGAGTTTGGTTTTGGCTGCCTGTTCATCAGCCACGACCTGGCAGTGGTCGACATCCTGTCGTCCTGGGTCGGCGTCCTGTACAAGGGCAAGCTCGTGGAACAAGGGATCGGCAGCCAGGTCATGGGCAACCCGCAGCATGACTACACGCGGCGGCTGATCGCCTCCCTGCCCGTGCCCGACCCGGCTGAACAGGCAAAACGGCGCGAGGAACACCGGGCACTCCTGGGCATCTGACCCCTGGATTGCCGCAGCACGAAGCGCCGGTACCGGCAGACGGCCGGCACCGGCGCTTCACACCCGCGGCGGCTCCCTCCGCTCCCATAGACTGGAGCAATGACGCAGCACACCCCCAGCTCTCCTGGCGCCGACGATTTTGATCCCTCCGCCAGCTCGCTTGCAGGCCACGTGGACGAATCGGTGATGGCTGAACTGCTGTCCATCCGCTCCAGCATTGACAACATTGATGCCACCTTGGTTTACCTTCTCGCGGAGCGCTTCAAGGCCACGCAAAAGGTGGGTTTCCTGAAAGCGGCCCACCGGCTCCCCGCCGGTGACCCCGGACGTGAAGCCGCCCAGATCGCCCGGTTGCGCCGGCTTGCCGAGGACGCCCACCTTGACCCGGCCTTCGCGGAGAAGTTCCTCAACTTCATCATCGGTGAGGTGATCCGCCACCACGAGGCGATCGCAGAGGACCACCAGGCCTCATCAGGCCAGCGGCCGCAGACCTCCGCGCTGGCGTGAGCCGGGAACAGCACGGACCAGGAGGCAGCAGGCTTCCGGCCGCGCCCCTCCAGGAAGAAACCACAGCCAGGGAAGTCACCGCCACCGCCCTGGGGACGTGGCCGGGTGACGACCCGCTCGAAGCCACCCGCATCATCCGCGGCGAGCTTGGCAGCCCGCACCTTCCCTTCCTGGCCGAACTGCCGGACCGGGGTGTCGGTTCCGACGCCCTGGGCCGCACAGCCTCCCTCCTGGAAGAACTCGCGGTGGATGTCCAGCCGCACGGCTGGCGGCTCGTGGACCGCCCGGGCAAGGACATGCGCCGGGCAGCATCGGCGTTGTCCACCGACCTGAACGTCCTGGCCGACGTCGCGGGCGCCGAAGACGTGTCGCCGGATGAACTGAAGGTTCAGCTGGTGGGACCGCTGAGCCTTGCTGCCGGCCTGTACCTGCACAACGGTGAACGCGCCCTGTTGGATCACGGCGCCCGCCGGGATCTGGCAGCCTCGCTGGCAGCCGGAGTTGGCGGCTACCTCACCCGTGTGGCAGCGGCCGTTCCAGGCGCCCGGCTGGTGGTGCAGGTGGACGAACCTGCCATCGCCGCCGTGCTGGCCGGCACAATCCCGACGGCCAGCGGTTACCGTACCCTCCGTGCAGTTGCAGCATCGGAAGTACGTGAGTCCTGGCGCATTGTGATGGACGCCCTGCGCGGGGCAGGCGCCGCTGGAGTTGTGGTGTCGTTACCTGAAATCGAAGCCCCGATCGAGCTGGCCCTCACATCCGGGGCCGACGGCGTCGCGTTGCCGCTGAAGGCCCTGACCAACCGCCAATGGGAACTGGTGGCCGGAGCGGTGGAGGCCGGCAAGCAATTCTGGGCCGGCGCCCTGGAGGTGGCCGCCGTGGGTCCGCTGCCCAGGGTTGCCGATTGCGTGGAGGCAGTCTGGCGGCCGTGGCGGCAGCTGGGACTGCCGCCCTCACTGCTGCCCGCAGTCCGGGTGACGCCGTCGGCAGGGCTGGCCGCGAGGACACCCGCAGAAGCAACTGCCGTCCTGAACAGGCTCACCCAGGTGGCGGACGGCCTGAACCAGCAGGCGCTGGGGTAGCTAGACCCTGTTCTCCCAGCGGTCCGGCTGGGCGTAGCGGGGGAGGAAGCTTTGGGCGGAGCTGCCGCCGGCATAAGGACGCAGGCGGTAGTCGAAGGCCCCGGCGTACACCAGGACCAGGCCGATCTGCGGCTGGATGACCTTCACCTGGATGCGGTGCCGCCCGTTACTGCCCTCGGCCGGATCCCACCACTGCTCGGCGTAGGCCTTGGCGTCCAGTGCAGCCGGAAGCGGGACCCGGAACGGGCCTGCGAACAGCCTCGACGCCTCCGAGACGCCACGCAGCCTTCCTTCGGCAGTGACGCTCAGGTTCAGGTCCGTAACCAGCCGCCGGTAGCGTCCCACGTAGTCCACCAGCTGGGGGCTGCCTTCCCGGTTGGTGACGCTTGTCGTGTCCTGGAAAAGCCTGGTGCGCCCCGGGAACCGGATTTCCCGGCGCGCCGTGAGGCTGGAGCGGCCGAACGGATCCTGGTGGGCGTGGTTTTCAATCCGGAACGGGATGTTCTCACCATATTCGGGGAAAAAGGCTTCTTCGCGGCCGGCCAGCCCCAGCAACGGGCGCAGCCACCGCTGGCGGCACCCAACGACGTCGAACGTTCCTTCCCCTAGCCCGTACTGTCCGGAACCCGGGGCCAGCGAGAAGTACTCCTGAAGCTCGGGCTGCAGCCGGGAGAACTCCGTGCCCAGGGCCTGCCGGTAAATGGGGACGTTCATGACGTGGACCTCCTGTTGGCTGCGGCGGCGCTGTCTGCCTCCGGTTTCACAATCTACCGGCAGCCTTGAGCCGGATATACATGTCAGCGAGGTGGGACGGCAGGTCATGCGGCTCCGCGTCCACCACCTCGACGCCGTAGCGGCGCAGTTCCGCGGTAACCGCGGCGCGCTGCAGGAGTGCGCGCTCGGCGGCAGCCGCCCGGAACACGCCGGTGGCGTCGCTGCGTTCCCGGAGCATGGTGCCCAGCTGCGGGTCGCGGACGGCAGCCACCACCACTGTGTGCCCGCCGGCCAGCCGCTCCGCCACGGGCAGCAGCCCTTCCTCGGGCGCTCCGCTGTCCAGTGAGGTCAGCAGCACCACGAGGGACCGGTGCGCGGAGGCAGCGCGGACCTGCGCCGGCACCGCCGGCCAGTCCATCTCGATCAACTCGGCTTCAAGGGGCGCCATGGCCTGGACCAGCCGGCCCAGGATGTTGCCCTGGCCTGCGGAACCGGTCCGGGCCCGGGTCCTGCGGTCAAAGGCCAGGAAGTCCACCCGGTCGCCGCCCCGTTCGGCCAGGACGCCCAGGAGGAGCGCAGCCTCGAGCCCGGTGTCCAGCCGCGTTTCGTCGGCGATCCTCGCCGCGGACGTGCGGGAGGTATCCAGGACCATGACCACCCGCCGGTCCCGTTCCGGGCGCCAGGTGCGGACCACCACGGAGGAACGCCGTGCCGTGGCGCGCCAGTCGATGGACCGCACGTCATCGCCGCGGACGTAGTCCCGCAGGGAATCGAACTCGGTGCCGGCCCCGCGGATCTGGACGGCGGCCTTTCCATCGAGTTCGCGCAGCTTCCGCAGCTTGGAGGGCAGGTGCCGGCGCGAATGGAAGGACGGCAGTACCCGCACCGAGCCCGGGCAATCGATGGTCCGCTGCCTGGCTGCCAGGCCGAGCGGACCATACGACCTTATAGTCACGTGGGGTGCCTTAAGGTCCCCGCGCCGGGCCGGCTGGAGCCTGACGGTGAACCGTCTGCTTTCGCTGGCCGGGATGTCGATGGCCTGGACCGGGTCCGGCGCCCCGGCGGAGGGTTGCCACCCGTCCCTGAACGAGCCCCGGAGCCGGCGGGAACCTCCGTTGCGGAGCGTAAGGGCCGCCTCCACCGCGTTGTCGAGGGTAACATTCTGGGGTTCCGCGCGTACCGCGGCCACCCGCTTGGGGGACCCGGCAAACAGCAGGTCGGTACCCAGCATGGCAGCGAGCACGGCGGTCGTGGTGAGAATGGTCGGCCATCCCGGAAACAGCAGCACCGGCACCAGGCCCAGCAGCACCACTGCCACGAAGCGCCCCGATATGGCCATCAGCGTGGAACGGGGACGGATGCCAGGATGCTGCCCAGGACGTCGTCCACCCTCACTCCATCCATCTGGGCTTCGGGCTGTAAAGCCACCCGGTGCCGCAGGCATGGCAGGGCCAGCGCCTTGACGTCGTCCGGGGTGACGAACGGACGCCCCGAGAGCCAGGCCCAGGACCTGGAGGTGTTGAGCAGGGCAGTGGCGCCTCGCGGTGAGACGCCAAGCTGGAAGGAGGGGGCCGCCCTGGTGGCACGCACCAGGTCCACGATGTAGCCGATGATTTCCGGCTCCACCGCTACCCGGGCCACTGCTTCCCGCGCCCCTTGCAGGTCTTCGGCGCCCGCCACCGCCCGGACGCCTGCTGCTGCCAGGTCCCGGGGATCGAATCCGGCGGCATGGCGTCGGATCACCTCGATCTCCTCACCGCGCCCGGGCAGGGGCATGGTGAGTTTCAGCAGGAACCGGTCCAGCTGTGCTTCGGGGAGGGGATAGGTGCCCTCGTATTCCACCGGATTCTGCGTTGCTGCAACCAGGAACGGCGCCGGCAACCGCCTGGACAGCCCGTCCACGGAGACTTGCCGCTCTTCCATGGCTTCCAGGAGCGAAGCCTGGGTCTTTGGCGGTGTCCTGTTGATCTCGTCTGCCAGCAGGAGGTTGGTGAAGACCGGTCCCTCCCGGAAGCTGAAGTCGGACGTGCGGGAGTCGTAAACCAGCGAGCCGGTGACGTCGCCCGGCATCAGGTCCGGAGTGAACTGCACCCGCTTGGTATCCAGGCTCAAGGCGGAGGAAAGGGCCCTGACCAGCAGGGTCTTGGCAACACCCGGTACGCCCTCCAGCAACACATGGCCCTGCGAAAGCAGGGCAATCAGGAGGCCAGTGACGGTGGCGTCCTGACCCACCACGGCCTTTGCCACCTCGCGCCGGACAGCCAGCAGCGCCTGGCGGGCGCCGTCGTCGTCCGCCGGGACGTTGGGGTCCACGGGGTTCAGGATTCCCGGGCCACTGCTCTGTTCGCTCATCGGGTCATGACCTCTTTCTCCAGTTTGTCCATGGCCTGGGACCAGGCCACCAGCCGGGCTTCAGTTGTGGGGCGTTCGTTAATCAACATGCGGACGCCGGCGGCATCCCTGCCAAGCAGCCGGGCCGCCGCCGCAATCGTTTCCTCGGCAGTGGCGCCCGGGCCAAGGCGCAGTTTTCGGGCGAGCCGCACCAGCAGGCCGGCCCGCAGGTTGTCCCGGGCCTGCTCGACGGCACGCGAGTCCTGGTAGAGCCGTGCCCGTCCCTCTGCCGTCTCAACAGCCTTGACCACCACCGGCAACGGCTCGAACACCAGCGGACCGTGCCTGCGGCCCCGCCATACGATGGCGGCGAGCGCCACCACCAGCAGCCAGGGGCCAAGGAAACGGGCCCAACCCGGTGCGAGGTCGTCGAGGGTTTTCCCGGAGCCGTCCGCGGTTGCGTCTTCGATCGAAGGCAGGTACCAGACGAGGTCCCGCGAGGCGCCGAGCGTCCGGACCGCCAGCGCAGCGTTTCCCAGCTCGTCCAGTTTGTCGTTTCCCAGGACAGCCGTGCTGCCCAGCACGGCCAGCCGTCCGTCAGCGCTGACGGCAAGCATCCCGGCGGCGCCTGCCGCGCGGTAACAGGTGGTGCCGCCGTCGTAAACAAATCCTCCCTCGCCTGTCACCTGTCCCGCTGTCTCGGCGTCAGGGTAGCCGCAACCGGGGTTGAGGACCGGAGAGGCATCCGGGACGACGCCGGCCTGGTGGATGCCGCTGTCAAGGGCGGCAAGGGTCTCCAGCCTGGGGGTCACCACCACCACGCGGCCGGCAGCCGACACCAGGCCGGCCAGCTGCTGTGCGTCCAGGACGCCGTACCTGTCGTAGAGCAGGAGGGTGGGGGAGGAGCTTGAATGCAGGTCCTGCAGCGCCGCGTCGAACCGGGTGGGGGTACGGACCGAAACTCCGTGCCGGCCCAGGATTTCGCCCAGCGCCCTGGCTCCCTCCGGCCCTGCGTTGTGGACGGAGAGGGGGAAGGTGTCACCCTTGGGGGCGAGTTGCGTGCCGATGATCAGGGCGAGCGCACCTGCCACCACGACCGCGGCTGCGGCCATGCCACGGTGCTGCCGCAGCCAGGCCAGGAACCTTGCGGCCCGGAGGCTTCCGCCCACCGTTGGCGCGCCGGGGGACTGCCGTGTTTCCTGTGCCGTCCCGGCGCTGGTGGTCGCTGGCCCGCTCATTGCAGCGGCACCATGCCCATGGCGGGCTTCGTGGCGTCCAGTGCGGCATCGAGGGCCACCATGTCCTGGTAGTCGGCGCTGCACGCTGCGCGGCTCCCGAAACGGATGCCGTCAAAAGTAGCCGCCGCCCGGGCAAGCCGCCCGGCTTCACCGGCGAACGGCACGGACAATGCGTTCGCGGCCTCATCTGCGGTCCTGCCAGGCTGAGGATCAAGAATGGTCCGGTTCTCGGCGCTGCGGACCATCGCGCGGAAACGGTCGACGACGGCGTCCCCCCACTGTCCGATTGCGGCTGCGGTTTCAGCGCGGTTCCGGTAGTCCGCGGCGGTCAGGACGGTTTCCCTTTCGAAGACGTCCCTGGCCTGCCGGACCCGGGCGTTCAGCCGGGGACGGGCAAGGATGACCGCGGCCGCAATTATCGCGGCAATGACCAGCGCAATGACCGGGCTGGGCACCGGACCCGCCTCGCCTGGGGAGCCGTCCAGGGACTGCAGCCAGTCCAGGAAGTTCCGCCACAAGCTGTCCAGCCAGGACGGGGCAGCGTCCCGGTATTCAGGTTTGGCCAATTCTTCTGCTGCCCACCGCTGTGCCTCGTCGGCACCCGGCAGCACCGGCGGTTCAACGGCCATCGGACCATGCTCCCGGCGCCGTTCCGTATCCGGGGTACGGGTTCGCAGCGACGGCCTTCCGGCCGGGGATGCCGTCAGGATCGGCGCCGGTCTCCATGTCGCGCAGCAGCGCGATATCCAACCCGTCCTTGCGCATGCGCAGGTCCATGTAGAGCAGCGCCATAACGGACGTCTGGAACGCGTAGCCCACCGCGCCCACCAGCGCACCGACCACCGCGGTGATGATGCTGACGGCAACGGTCAGCGTTGCGTCCTGGCCGCTGCCGCCATGGGGCGAGACCACCCCGGACAGCACCGTGGGCAGCAGGCTTGCCGGGATCAGGACCACCTGGGTGATGACAGCGACCAGGATTCCCACGACCAGGGTGATGCCCAGGATCCGCCACCAGTTTGTCCGGGTCAGTTCCCACGAGCGGCGAAGTCCGGCAAGGGCGCCCAATTCTTCGATGACGACGGCGGCAGGTGCCACCATGAGCTTGATCGCCACCCAGAGGAAAACGGCGGCGAAACCGAACATCAGCGGGATGACCAGGAGGGCCGCCGCACCCCGGACGTTGGAGAACAGGAGGACGATGAGGGCGAAGAACAGCGCCATGGCGGCCAGCGCAGCCGCCACCAGCACCGCCGCAAGCCCGGCCAGCGCCCCGATCCGCGGACGCACCAGGGACAGCATGCGCCGGAAGCCGGTGGGACGGTTCAGGACGGACCGGGCCACAGGGACCACCATGGCGCCCTGGAGGACCACGGACATGAACACGGAAAGGATGGACAGCACGGCAAAGGTCACCATCAGCCCAATCCCTAACGACGCGACGTCGGTCCTGCTGGCCGTCTTCGCCCAGGATTCAATGGTCCCGGACGATGTTGCGAGCACTCCGGTGAGCACCGCGGCGAGGATGGCGGACAGTGACTGGGCCAGGAGGCCCGCGCCGAGCATCGCCTTGGCGTTGCGCCGGAGGGACTGGAACGAGCCATCCAGGATTTCCCCGAACATCAGCGGACGCAGGGGAATGATGCCTGGTTTAGGCGGGGCCACGTAGCGGGCCTGCCCGTAAGGGCCGGCTCCGAAAGGGCCGGCGTAGTGGGGCGGCTGGTTATAGGGGGAGCCCGGGTAAGGCTGCCCGGCATAGGGTGCTCCGTTGTAGGGCTGCCCGGCATAGGGCGCTCCGGGATAGGTCCCTCCGGGGCGTGAGGTTCCCCCGCTCGGGTAGGGCGCGTTCTGCGGCCACTGCTGCGGCTGCGTGGGCTGCTGCCACGTTCCAGGTCCGTTCCACGCCGGTGCCGGCCAGCCTGGTTGCTGGGGATTGCCTGGCTGTCCTGCCGGAGCCGCCCACGGCTGATCCCGGGCGGTCCGCCCAGGAATGCCAGCGCCTGTGCCGGTGGGGCCGCCGTCGCCGTCGCCGCGGTCCTTGCCCCGTTCTTCCGGCGGGTTCCCGTGACCCGGCTCATGTGGTGACACTGATTTCCTCCCCCATACCAGTCCGCCTGCCCACGGGCCTCACACCGGAAAGTGCGCACCGGCCGTGCTGGGCATGACCCCAAGACTATAGTTCCGGCGTCGGGCGGCCTAGTGTCCCGCCATGCCGGGAGGCCGCTCAACACGACAAACCCATCCCGATAAGGGAATATATAGCTATGAAGGCACGCATTCTGGTGGTAGATGATGACGAAGCGCTGGCCGAGATGATTGGAATTGTCCTCCGTAATGACGGCTTCGAGCCGGTCTTTTGCGCTGACGGCGCCCAGGCCCTCGATATTTTCCGGTCATCGCGGCCCGACCTTGTCCTGCTCGACCTCATGCTTCCCGGCATGGACGGCATCGAGGTCTGCCGGCAGATTCGCGGCGAGTCCGATGTCCCCATCGTCATGCTGACCGCCAAGTCCGATACCTCCGACGTCGTTCGCGGGCTGGAATCCGGTGCCGATGACTACGTGCCGAAGCCGTTCAAGCCCGCGGAGCTGGTGGCACGCGTACGCGCCCGCCTCCGCCCCGGCGACCAGAAGGCCCCCGAAACGCTGAAGATCGCGGACATCACCATCGACGTCGCCGGCCACACCGTCAGCAGGGGCAGCGAGCGGATTTCCCTGACCCCGCTGGAGTTCGACCTCCTGGTGGCGCTGGCCCGCAAGCCATGGCAGGTCTTCACCCGGGAGCTGCTGCTGGAGCAGGTGTGGGGCTACCGCCACGCCGCCGATACCCGCCTGGTCAACGTCCATGTCCAGCGCCTGCGGTCCAAGATCGAACAGGACCCGGAGGCCCCGGAAGTTGTATTGACGGTGCGTGGTGTCGGCTACAAAGCAGGGGTCTGACCCCGCCGCCCAGGACGGGACTTCCCCGGCCGGCGAACCGCATGACGTGCCTGGGCCCGGCAGCACACCGGCTCCCGACCTTCGGCACGTGGCGTTCCGCGCCCGGATCTGGCAGCGCCGCGCCCTCATCGTGGCGCTGCGCGTGGCACGGCTGGTCGGCACCGGTGTCCGCCGGTTCCTTCCGGGGCTAAGGTACCTGGGCCGGGCACTGCAGCAGCGCTGGCGCCGGTCGCTGCAGTTCCGAACCGTCCTCACCACCCTGATGCTGGCCGTCACATCGTTTGCCGTCGTCGGGGCATACCTGTCCAACCAGATCGCCAACAACCTCTTCCAGGAGCGCCTGACGCAAGCGGAGTCTGAGACGCGCTACAACGTCAAGCAGGTGCAGGAGACGTTCGACGGCGCCCAGGTCACCGACCAGTCCAGCGTCATCACGCTGGTCTCCGACACCCTCAGCGCCGTGGAGGGCCGGGGTTCGGTCATCCAACGCCGCTACGTTTTTGAGGCGATGCCAAACCAGACAAAGCCCCGCAACCGCTGGGTCGAGTCCCGCGCGTCCGACCAATTGACGGTCAGCGTCATTCCCCCGGACCTGCGCAAGGCTGTCCAGGAGTCGGGCAAGGACCAGTACTGGGCTTCCACCGTCATCCCGGTGGGGACCGAGGACCGGCCGGGCATCGCCGTTGGCAACAAGGTCACCTTCAACGGCACCGTCTACGAGCTGTACCTTATCTACGACCTCAACACCGCGCAGCAAACACTGAATGAGATCCAAAGCGTCCTCTGGGCCGGCGGTGCGGTACTGGTCCTGCTGATCGGCGCCGTGGCCTGGTACGTTACGCGCAACGTGGTCAGCCCCGTAAGCCACGCCGCCATGGTTTCCGAAAAGCTCGCCGCCGGGCAACTGCAGGAGCGCATGGTGGTCAAGGGCGAGGACGAAGTGGCCCGCCTTGGGGCCTCTTTCAACCACATGGCGGCCAGCCTGCAGGAGCAGATCACCCAGCTGGCTACGCTCTCGCAGATGCAGCAGCGTTTTGTGTCGGACGTTTCGCACGAGCTGAGGACGCCCCTGACCACGGTGCGGATGGCTGCGGAAGTGCTCTATGACGCCCGTGACGACTTCGATCCGATCAACAAACGGTCCGCCGAGCTGCTTTACAACCAGGTGGAACGGTTCCAGTCGCTCCTTTCGGACCTGCTCGAAATCAGCCGGTTCGATGCAGGCGTCGCAGTCCTCGATGCTGAACCTGAGGACCTCACCCAAGTCATTGCCCACGTCATCGAAGGCGCCGCCCCGGTAGCCGCGGAGTACGGATCGGAAATCCTCTTTACGGCACCCAAAGACGCCGTCATCGTGGAAATGGACGCGCGGCGGATCGACCGCATCCTGCGCAACCTCATCCTGAACGCCGTGGAGCACGGTGAGGGCAGGCCGGTGACCGTCACCGTTGCGGTGAATGACACCGCCGTAGGCGTTGCCGTCAGGGACCACGGCATCGGGATGGACCAGGCCCAGGCCGCCAGGGTCTTCGACAGGTTCTGGCGCGCCGATCCTGCCCGCGCCCGCACGACGGGAGGCAGCGGGTTGGGGCTCTCCATTGCCATGGAGGACACCAAGCTGCACCACGGCTGGCTGCAGGCGTGGGGGAGGAAGGGCGACGGCGCCAACTTCCGGCTGACCTTGCCGTTGCGCCAGGACGGTGTGATTACCGAGTCGCCCCTCCAACTGGAACCGAAGGACGCCACCATACCCGGAGCGCCGGGCACCATCCCCGCGGAACAGGACTACAAGAACATGCTGCTGTTGCAGGCAGGTGCGGCCGCGCCTGCCCCGGTCCAGTCCCCCGAGGAGACACCATGAGGGCCGGGGTGCGCCATGCCAGGTACCCCGCTGCGCTGCTTGCGCTGCTGATGGTCCTCCTGGCGGGTTGCGCACGGATTCCCACCTCCGGGCCGGTCGGAAAGAGCAGCGAAAGCAGTGCAGGCAACGTCAGTGCACCCGTCTTCCTGCCCGCAGCGCCGCAGCCCGGCGCGTCACCCGAGACCATCATCGACTACTTCTACCGGGCCGGCAGCGGCTACGAGGATGACTACGCGGTGGCACGACAGTACCTGACACAGGCATCGGCCGTGTCCTGGAAACCGGACAAACGCGCACTCGTCTACCGCGAGGCGCGCGTCGTCCCCACTGACACCGAAAACGTCTTCAACTATGAGCTGGATGTCTCCTACACGGTGGACGCTGACGGCATCGCCACCCAATCGCCGCCGGGCACAGTGGAACGTATTCCCGTGACCGTGACCCAGGTGGACGGCGAGTGGCGCATCTCCGCAATTCCTGACGGGACCGCCATCGCCGAGGAAACGTTCAAAGTGATCTACGGCGCGTATCCCATCTACTTCTACGACCCCACCTTTACCTACGCCATCCCCGACGTCCGCTGGTTCCTGAAGAACAAGACCGTCAAAGCGATGACCAGCGCGCTGCTGTCCGGTCCGGCGCCCTACCTGCGCGGCGCAGTCGCCAGCGCGTTCCCCTCCGGCATCAAGCTGGCCCGTGAGTCCGTCCCTGTGGTCTCGGGGGCCGCGCAGGTGGACCTGACCGCCAAGGAACTGACGGAAACCTCGGCGGAGGACCGGCTGCGCATGCAGATGCAGCTGACCCTGACCTTCCGCAGCCAGCCGGATGTGGTCAATGTTGAACTGCGCGCCAACCAGGACCTGGTTCGCGTGGAGGACAACGGATCGGTCCTTCCTCCGGTGCTGGACAGGACCGTTCCGTCGCGCCAGATCGCCGTCAGCGGCAACGAATTGGTGCGTTATGAGAACAACCGGGTATCACCCTTGCCTGACATGCAGCCGGTCTCGGCCCTCAACCCGCGCTATCCCGCAGAATCTCCGGTGTCGCAGACCGCAGCCTTCCTCAACGAGGGCCGCACCACCCTTTACAGCATCAGCCCGGGGCAACCTGCGCGTGCCCTGACCACCCGAACCACCCTCAGCAGGCCGTCTTTCAGCGTCAGCGACTGGGTGTGGACGGCCGGCCCGGGAGGCTCCGGCGCCACCGAAGTCGTGGCGTTCCACCCCACCGGCGTGGCCGAGGGGGCGCCCGTCCCGTCGGTGACCCTGGCGCCGTCGTGGCTTGCCGGCCGGACGGTGAAGGAATTCCGCGTCTCACGCGACGGCGTGCGCGCCCTGGTCATCTCTGAACAGAACGGGAAATCCAAGGTGCAGGTGACGGGCGTGATCCGCGCCGGCGACGGCACCCCGCGCGAACTGACACCCCCGATCACCCTGGCCACTGCCGGCGATCCCGACCAGGGGGTGTGGGTGAATGGCACCTCTGTTGTCGTCATGAAGGGGGCAGCCGGGGCCAACGTCACGCCGGAACTTCTCTCGCTCACCTCCGGGCAGCCGCAGCAGCTGGCGCCCTGGCCCGGGCTGGTTGCCATCAGCGCCGGAAACGGTGCAGACGACATCTACGTCCAGTCCGGAGAGGGCATCTTCCAGCGGCTCGGCAACGGTTGGTCGCCACAGATCAAGGGCCCGATCGATCCCGCTTTTCCTGGCTGAGGCCGGTTTCAAATCCCCTCGCGGCCCCCGCCGGACCCGTTCCGCCGCTGGCCTTCAGCCGCCGGCGGAGTTGTCCACATAGCTGCGCAGGGGCCCTGACCACCGGGCGCACGTGATGAATGCTTCAGGAATGAACAGCAGATCAGGCGGAGGCGGCGCAACGGGGTCGGGCCCCGAGGGTACCCGGAGGATGGACCCGGACCTTCACCCGCCACCGCCTTTCCCTGCCTTGCACAGGGACGAGCACGCGGCCGTCCTCCTGCGGCTCACGGACTGGTTGTCCGGCGCAGCGGCGGATCTGCTGGCCCTGGCTGTGCCGGTTGACTGCGTCTGCTGCGGTGCGGAGGACCGCACTCTCTGCGCATCCTGCGCCAGCCGCATCCGCCGGCTGGCCCGGAGCCCCTTCCGGGCTGAAAGCGGTGCGCCCGCGTTGGTGGACGTCGACGGGACCATCATGCTTCCGGTGGTTGCCGCGGGTGTGTACCGGGACGAACTGGCACAGGGCCTGCTTTCTTTCAAGCGGCACGGCCAGCACCAGCTTCGCAGGAGCCTGGGCCGGGCACTTGCCGCGGCGGTCAGGGCTGCAGCCCGGGACGGCAGCGGGGTGCTGCTGGTTCCGGTCCCTACCGGCACGGCCGCGTACCTCAACCGGGGGTTTAGCCCGGTCCACCTGCTCCTGAAAGAGGCGGCACGGCAGTTGCCTGGACTCAACGTCGCGGATGTCCTGGCCAAGAAGCCTGGACCGGGCCTTCTGCTCCCCGGCCGGATGGGCGGCCAAAAAGGCCTGGGCAGGGGAGCCCGTGCGCAACGGGTCAGAGGTTCCATGCGGGTCCGTCCGGGCAACCGCCAAAAGGTCCTGGGCCGTCCCTGCATCATCATCGATGACGTGCTGACAACCGGTGCCACCATTGGCGAAGCCGCCCGCGCCCTGCATGTCGCCGGCGCCCAGGTGAGGGGCGCTGTGGTGCTTGCGGCGACACGCCCGCCCGATGCCTCCGCCCCCGCCACTCCGGTCCCCATACCGCACGGGAGGAGCCATGACTTAGAAAAAAATAAACCGGGAAAGGATGAATAACAGGTGGCTATGAACTAACGTCGGTGGTGGGTACCAAGAACAGAATGTACCTTTCGATGGCGGCTCGGAGAGGGGCTCGACTGTCAGACAGCTGGGCCCAAGGAAGTGCCGCCGTCGTGTCACCGAAGTCATTTGGAGGGCACCATGGAGTTTATGATCAGCGGACGAAATCTGACCGTTTCAGACCGGTTCCGCGAGTACGCCGGGGAAAAGATCGCGAAGATCGAATCGCTTGGCGACAAGATCCAGCGGGTCGATACGAAAGTCTCCAAGGAGACCAATGCCCGGCAGACCGGCGACCAGTTGACCGTCGAGGTGACAGTCCTGGGCAGGGGCCCTGTAATCCGCGCCGAAGCGAGCGCCGCAGACAAATTTGCCGCCTTTGACCTCGCCTACAACAAGTTGCTTGAGCGGCTCCGGCGCGCAAAGGACCGCAAGAAGGTCCACCATGGCCGCCACACCCCCAAGGCTGTCCGTGAAGCCACCGCTTCCCTCGAACCCGCCAGCGCACACGAGCCGCTGTACCTTGAAGCCAACCGCTGGAGCGAATCCTCGCAGGCAGCCGAGGAAAAGTCCCCCTACGATGTCGAGAACGACATCCCGGCCGGGAATTCGCCGGTGCTGATCCGTCGCAAGGTCTTTCCCGCTGCCTCCATGACGCTTGACGACGCCGTGGACAACATGGAGCTTGTAGGCCACGACTTCTATCTCTTCGTCGACAAAGCCACCAACACACCATCGGTCGTATACCGCCGCCGCGGCTGGACCTACGGCGTCATCACCCTGGACCACGAGTGCGAACCGGGGGACACGGTGGTTGAGGAAAAGGTCCTCGCTTACCGCTCGGACGACGCCCCCGCCAACGCTTAAAGGCGGCATCAACCACCAGAGAGGACTGAATTGCCGGCATCGCTGAGCCTGGACCAGGCACGGCGGATCGCACTGGCAGCGCAGGGACTCCACAGAGGACGGCCCACCGGCCCCGTGACAGCACGGACGGTGGGCCGCACCTTTGCCCGTCTCCAGCTCGTCCAGATCGATTCCGTCAACGTCCTGGTCCGCAGCCACTTCCTTCCCTTCTATTCACGTCTTGGCAACTACGACCGGGACATCCTGCAACGTATGTCCGGCAGCCAACCGCGGCGGATGCTCGAGTATTGGGCCCACGAAGCAAGCTTCATCCGGCCGGAGCACTACCGGGACCTCCTTCTATGGCAGAAACGGGCATGGGTAGGCGCCTCCCGCATGGACCCAGGGCTCCGCAACGACGTGGCGGCCAGGATCCTGGCGGTTCTCGCCAGCTCCCGACCCATGACGGCGTCGGAACTGACGGCACGGATCGGGCATGTCGAAGATAGACAGGCGGAGAACTGGGGGTGGAACTGGAACGCCGTGAAGCGCGTCCTGGAGCACCTCTTCGAAGAAGGACTGGTATCGGCCGCTTCCAGGACCGCCCAGTTCGAACGCCGGTACACGCTGACCTCCAAAGTCCTCCCACACCTGGCGGCAGCGGCATCGGACGGTGATGCCGTGGCCGCACTCCGCCGCCTGACCGACGCGGCAGCCCAGGCACACGGTATCGGCAGCGTCCGCTGCTTCGCCGACTACTTCCGGACTCCGGTCAAGGCAACGGCGCTGGCCGTTCAGCATCTGGTGGAGCACGGCAGGCTGGAGCCCGTCACCGTGGCCGGCTGGGAACGGAAGGTATTCAGGCACGTGGATTCCGTGCTGCCGCGGCAGGCCACCGGGCGTGCACTGCTGAGCCCGTTCGATTCCCTGGTCTTCGAGCGGCGGCGCCTGTTCGAACTCTTTGGGTTCCATTACCGGATCGAGATCTACACCCCGGAGCCCAAACGGCGCTACGGCTACTACGTGCTCCCTTTCCTGCTGCGCGACAGGATGGTGGCACGGGTGGACCTTAAAGCGGACCGGGCAGCCGGGCGGCTTCTGGTGAGGTCCGCGTTCGCCGAGCCGGACGCACCCCCGGACACCGCCGGTCGAACTCGCGGCTGAGCTGGCCCTCATGGCCCAATGGCTTGGCCTGCCCGACGTCGAAGTGGAGCCGGCAGGGGACCTTGCCGCCGCCGTGGCCCACGGGCTGGCGCGGCTCAAGGGAGTATCCGCTCTCAGGGAAAAGGGGCACCGGCCGCGTGTCTCTCCCGTAGACTGAACACGCCAGAATTCGGCGGCATCAGACTGGGAGCATCTTCACGTGGCATCACTTATCGAAAAAATTCTCCGCACGGGTGACAAGAAAACACTCCGGCAGCTGCGGAACTATGCCGATTCCATTAACGCCCTCGAAGACTCATTCAAGACCTTTACCGACGCGGAACTGCGGGAAGAAACGGACCGCCTCCGGGCACGCCACCAGGATGGCGAAAAGCTTGATGACCTGCTTCCGGAAGCGTTCGCCGCTGTACGCGAAGCGTCGTCCCGTACCTTGGGCATGCGCCACTTCGACGTCCAGCTGATGGGTGGTGCCGCCCTGCACCTTGGCAATATTGCCGAAATGAAGACCGGTGAAGGCAAGACCCTGGTGGCGACCGCTCCCGCCTACCTGAACGCCCTCACCGGCAAGGGCGTCCATGTGGTCACGGTCAACGACTACCTCGCCGAATACCAGTCCGAGCTCATGGGCCGTGTCTACCGCTTCCTTGGGCTGACGAGCGGCGTTATTCTCGCCAACCAGGATCCGGCTGTCCGCCGCCAGCAGTATGCAGCCGACATCACCTACGGGACCAACAACGAGTTCGGGTTCGACTACCTGCGCGACAATATGGCGTGGGACCGGACCGAGCTGGTCCAGCGTGGCCACAACTTCGCCATCGTGGACGAAGTTGACTCCATCCTCATCGACGAGGCACGTACGCCGTTGATCATCTCCGGCCCGGCGCAGGGGGACACCAACCGCTGGTACAGCGAATTCGCCAAGGTCGTGCTCCGGCTGCAGGCGGACAAGGACTACGAGGTCGACGAAAAGAAGCGCACGGTGGGCGTGCTGGAGACCGGCATCGAGAAGGTCGAAGACTACCTGGGCATCTCCAACCTGTACGAGTCAGCAAACACGCCCCTGATTGGGTTCCTGAACAACGCCATCAAGGCCAAGGAACTGTTCAAGCGCGACAAGGACTACGTCATCCTGGACGGCGAAGTGCTGATCGTGGATGAGCACACAGGCCGCATCCTGGCGGGCCGGCGCTACAACGAAGGCATGCACCAGGCGATCGAGGCCAAGGAAGGCGTCGAGATCAAGGCGGAAAACCAGACCCTCGCCACCGTGACGCTGCAGAACTACTTCCGCATGTACGGCAAGCTTTCCGGCATGACCGGTACCGCCGAGACTGAGGCGGCCGAGTTCATGAGCACATACAAGCTCGGCGTCGTTGCCATTCCCACCAACAGGGACATGCAGCGGATCGACCAGCCGGACCTCGTCTTCAAGAACGAAGTTGTAAAGTTCGACGCCGTGGTGCGCGATATCGCCGAACGCCACGAAAAAGGCCAGCCTGTCCTTGTGGGCACCACCAGCGTGGAGAAGAGCGAGTACCTGTCCAAGCTCCTCGCCAAGGAAGGCATCCGCCACGAGGTTCTGAACGCCAAGAACCACGCCCGTGAAGCTGCCATCGTCGCCCAGGCGGGACGCAAGGGCGCTGTTACCGTGGCCACCAACATGGCAGGCCGCGGTACGGACATCATGCTGGGCGGCAACGCCGAATTCACGGCCGTCGCCGAACTTGCCAAGCGCGGGCTTGATCCGGAGGAGAACTCCGAAGAGTATGAGGCCGCGTGGCCCGCGGCGCTCGAAGCAGCAAAGCAGTCCGTCAAAGACGAACACGAGGAAGTCCTGGACCTCGGGGGCCTCTACGTCCTGGGCACCGAGCGCCACGAATCACGCCGCATCGACAACCAGCTCCGCGGCCGCTCCGGCCGCCAGGGCGACCCCGGTGAGTCCCGCTTCTACCTGTCGCTGACCGATGACCTCATGCGGCTCTTCAACTCCGGCGCTGCGGAACGGTTGATGAACAGCTCCGTGCCGGACGACGTTGCGCTGGAATCGAAGCTCGTGTCCCGGGCCATCGCCTCCGCCCAGGGACAAGTGGAGGGCCGGAACGCCGAGCAGCGAAAGAACGTCCTGAAATACGACGACGTCCTCAACCGCCAGCGCGAAGCCATCTACAGCGACCGCCGCCGCATCCTTGAGGGGGACGACCTCCACGAGAAGGTGCAGTTCTTCATTGAGGACACCATCACGGCCCTGATCGACGCCGCTACCGCAGAAGGGAACGGGGACGACTGGGACTTCCACCAGCTGTGGACGAACCTCAAAACGCTCTACCCTGTCAGCGTTACCGCGGAAGACATCATCGAAGAAGCCGGCGGCAAGTCCAGGGTCACGGTGGAACTGCTGAAGGAGGAAATCCTTTCCGACGCCCGGCTGGTGTACCAGTCCCGCGAGGAGGTCATCGGCTCCGAAAGCATGCGCGAGCTCGAACGCCGTGTGGTCCTGTCCGTCATTGGCCGCAAATGGCAGGAACACCTCTACGAGATGGATTACCTCAAGGAGGGCATTGGCCTGCGCGCCATGGCGCAGCGTGATCCGCTGGTGGAGTACCAGCGCGAAGGTTTCGCCATGTTCCAAAGCATGATGGAAGCCATCCGGGAGGAAAGCGTCGGATTCCTGTACAACCTTGAGGTGGAAGTGACGCCGGCACAGGATGTTGTGGTTCCGGACGCCGCCGGCGGCCACACTGAACACGTGGACCCGCAGGTTCATGCAGCCGGCCTCGAGGCCCCCGAAAAGCCGGCACAGCTCCAGTACACGGCTCCCAGCGAGAGCGGCGGTACCCAGACCCGCGTGGAAACCCGCGCAGGAAGCGGACGATCCGGCAACCCTGCCAAGGCAGCTGCACAGGACGCGGCCAAGCGCCCCGCGAAGAAAAAGAAGAAGTAGCGGCAGCGTCGCAAAATCATTGACGGCGTTGGTCAACAGGGCAGGGGCCTCAGGGCCCCTGCCCTGATTGGTTGTCGGACAGCGTTTCTGTCCCGTGCTGCCTTCGGAGAGTCAACCGATAACGAGTTCAACGACCCGCCAAACCTGCTTGCTGCGCTCAAGCCGGACGGCAACGGCACGTGCCCGGACGTCATCCACCACCACGGCACTTGCCTCGTAGATCCCCTCGGCCACCTCGCACACCCGCACTGAGCGGACAGTGGAATTCCGGTGGAGCCGGGCCAGCGCGGGATTCCCCGTCCTTGTAAGTTCCCTCCTGATCAGTGCGGCCCGGTGCTGCAGCGATGCGAGGCACCGCGGATCAAGGCGCCGAGCCAACTGGTGAATGGGCCGGACCCCGGCAAGGACTTCCATGGAGGCCTGGACCGTTCCCCTGGTGATGGCCTTGACTTCCGCTGCCTCGTTGATTGGCCGCAGTGACGGCGCGTTCGCACCGGGGGGCGGGCCTGCGGGCGCCGCGTTGCCTGTCCCCGACGGGGGTTTGGCAAAGCCCGTTCCGCCGTTGACGGTGTTGGCGGCCATCTCCCGGACGGCCCGTACCGGTGTCACTGCGGTCATTGTTTTCCCCTTGCTTCAGATAGCTGATGTTTGAGCGGCTGTATTGGCGTTGGATGGCTCCGCCGGCCATGCAGGTACGGAGTGAAGGCATAGTGGTGCGACGTCCCGGTCCTGCCGGACACGGGGCGGGCGCAACGGGGACGGTGAACGCTAGGGTCCTGCGGGCGCCTGAAGAATCTGGCCCGGAAGCAGGACGTCCGGACTGCCACCAATAACCGCCCGGTTCGCTGCATACCACCGCGGCCACTCAAGGGCTATGTCCACATCCGATGCCCCCGGACCCAACTGGGCGGCCACGATGGACCACAGCGTGTCCCCGGCGAGAACGGTAACTTGGTCCGGCTGGGTATCCGTTCCAGGACCCCCCGGCTTCGGCCCCGCCGTGGTCCTGCGTTGGGGTGAGGCCAGCAGGCCAGGTTCAACGACAGGGGAAGCGGGCTGCCACCCTGGGGTAAGTGCGGTGATGGGCGTCCCGGCCGTTGGCTGCCAATGGGGCGACGCGTCTTCCATAACGCTCCGTGGGGTCTCCGTGCTTACCTGTTGAGCTGGGGAAGGGATCCCGGGCTGGCCATCCTGGTCCGGGGCCGGAACGCCGTCGGCCGATGCATGAGTGGAAGGAGCCGCGGAGGATTGCCCGTAAGTTGGTGTCCACTCCGGCCCCGGCCCGGTGGTGGCGGCCTGCGCTGCGGCCCCTGCCAACAGCTGTATCGAGAGGGCGGCGACCAGTGCCCTTCGCATGAAGGCGGGAGAGAGCTTGCGGGTGGCGGCCGCGGCCCTGTGCCGTCCCAGCCGCTCCAGCAGGAGGGAAGTTCCAGCACACCCCATCGAAAATACCCACCACAGCAATAGCCCCATGCCGGCCGCGGCCGCGGCCGCAGCCAGGAGGAATTCAACGGATGCTTCCTGCGCGCCGGCTGTCGAAACCCGCCATTGTTCCAACAGCCCTGATCCCAGGACGCTGAGCAGGAAGCCGAGCACCAGCAGGGCCATCACCATGCCGGCATCCTGCCACTCCCTGGAGTTCAATCGACTCATGTTTCTACCTTTGGCTCTGTTTGATGCGATTAGATGTTGTTTGGTTCAGTTTGAACTGCTTGGACGAGGTTTGTCCAGACGTTGGAATGAAAAGTATGCGCGTTGACTGGCGGCGCAGCGCATCCTACGCTGGCGGGATGCGCTGGGATGCCCTCTTCAATGACATGGAAAGCCAGCTCGCGGAGGCCGATCGGCTGGCGCTCGACGCCGAGGTCGGTGAGCGGACACGGGCCGAGATGGTTGGCCTGCGGCTCGAAGACAGGCTGCGGGCAGTTCTCGGCTGCAGGATCGGGGTCCATCTGCTGTGCGGCGAGTCGGCGGCGGGCGAACTGACCCACGTCGGGGCGGATGCCCTGGTCTTGGATGAAGGCCGGCATCAGGTGCTGGTTCCCTATGCGGCTGCAGCGCGATACGTGGGTCTCGGCAGGCATGTCCGGCCGGAGAGTTCAGCAGTCCGCCGGGCTCTGGGACTGGCGCATTCCCTCCGGGCGCTGGCGCGCGACCGGGCGGAAGTGACTGTGACGATCGATGGTGGGGCCGGACGGCTGACGGGAGTTATCGACCGGGTTGGCGGGGACTACATCGACCTGGCAGTGGTCAGTCCGGGGGAGGCCCGGAGGACCCACAGCGTGGGCCAGGTGTCAGTCATTCCTTTCACCGCCCTGGCGATGATCAGGTCACCCAAGGCCGGTTCAGTGTAGCGGTGTTACACCGACTTGGAGCGTGACTCCTGGATCATGCGGCTGGCCTCGGCATAGCGTTCCTCGATGTACTGCTCCAGCATCTTTTCTTCCACACGCCACTGCCCGCGCCCGCCCACCTGGATGGCCTTCAACTCACCGCTGCGGACCAAGGCATAAGCGGCGGGGGAGTTGATCTGGAGCTGCTCAGCGACATCCGCGAGTGTGAGGAACCTTGGCATGGATCCATTTTGCCATCATCTGGCATCATTTGTGCCTGTTTTCCACAGATGGTCACTATTTGAGTAAATGACTTTTGTTCCCCGGGCCTGGCGGTAACAATGAGGAGTCCGGGCAGAACCGGCAGGTCCGTATACCTAGGGGGAGAGCGGTATGGTTCCAGATTCAAGCGCCACTGCACCACGGTTGAAGCGCCCATCCTGGAAGGATCCGCGGCTGCTGGTGGGCGTTCTTCTGGTCCTGGTGTCTGTCGCCGGCGTTACCTTCCTGGTGGGGAGTGCCGACCGCACCACAGAGGTCTTCGCTGCCAGGGACGGCATTGCTGTGGGGGAGCGGCTGACTCCGGATAACGTTGTCCGCGCCAAAGTGCGCCTGGGTGATACGGAACAGCACTACATCACCGCAGCTGAAGGCCTGCCGAAGGATGTTGTCGCCGTGCAGCGGATTGGAAAGGACCAGTTGGTCGCCAAAGCAAGCGTTGGCGGTGCGGACCGGCTGGACCGAAAGCCCGTTGCCCTCAGCATCACGCAGACTTTGCCGTCCCAGGCAACTGCCGGCGCCAGGGTTGACGTCTGGGTGGCGCAACCTGATGCCAAGAACGGATTCAGCGAGCCGAAGCTCATCCTTCCCGGAGCCGAAATTGCTGAGGTCACCACTGGCTCAACTGCCCTCGGCTCGTCCAAGACGACGGTGCTGATGGTCCTGGTGGAGGATAAGCAGATGCCGGCGCTGCTGGGTGCGCAGGCCAATGACGCGAAAATATCCGTTGTGTGGAACCCGGGCGGCGTCCGATGAGTATCCCGGTGGTGACAGTAGGCCAGCGCCAGGAGGATCTGGTGGGCGGCCTCGAAAGGCTCCACGGACCCGTTACGGTGGTTCGGAGGTGTACGGAACTTCCCGAGCTTCTTGCGGCCTGTCAAAGCGGACTGGCACGGGCTGCCGTCATTGCCGAGGGGTCCGAGGGCCTGACAGCTTCCCTCGTCGACCGCCTTGGGGCTGTCGGCGTGGCGGTCATTGCACTGACGGGCGATGCCGACGAGGCAGCCCGGCTCCGGAAGATCGGTGTGGCCTCGACCCTGGCAAGCGTGGAGGCCGCGGAGCTTTCGGAGCGCATCGCCGACGCCGTCGCCCAGCTGACCGGTGCGGCCCGGCCCGCCAACCTGAGTGCGGCCGCTGACACCGGGGCGGCCCTGGCGGCGGACCCAGTGCAGCCCGATGCCGACGCGGAGGGCCACCCCTCCGGCGAGCTGATCGTTGTATGGGGTCCTGCCGGGTCGCCCGGCCGGACCACAGTCGCCGTGAACATTGCCGGGGAGATGGCTGCCGATGGCCGGGACGTCCTGCTGGTCGACGCCGATACCTACGGGGCCAGCGTCGCCGCGGTGCTGGGACTTCTGGACGAGTCAGCCGGACTTGCCCAGGCGTGCCGGCTTGCAGACCAGGGCCTGCTGGACTCGGACGCCCTCCGGAAGGTGGCCGCCACGGTTGCCACGGCGTCCGGGACGTTCCGGGTGCTGACGGGCATAACCCGGGCCGATCGTTGGACGGAACTGAGGACCACTGCCTTGGCACTCGTCCTTGAACGGGCCCGGCAGATCGCGGAGGTTGTGGTGGTGGACACCGGCTTCTGCCTCGAGGCCGATGAAGAACTTAGCTTTGACACCATGGCGCCGCGGCGGAATGCGGCCACCCTGCGTCCGCTGGAGCTTGCCGACTCCGTGTACGCCATTGGCGCTGCCGATCCCGTAGGCGTACCCCGGATGGTGCGCGCCCTGGCGGAACTGGAGGGCGCCGTGCCGCAGGCGTCGCCGACTGTCGTGATGAACAAGGTGCGGGCGTCCTCCGTGGGGAGGGCGCCCGAACGCCAGTTGCGGGACGCCTGGGAACGCTACGGCCCGGCATCGGAGCTCAAGGCTTTTCTGCCCTACGATGCCGCAGCCGCAGACGCCGCGCTCCTGGCGGGGTCCTTGTTGCTTGAAGCTTCTCCGGACTCGGCGCTGCGACGCGCGATCCGCGATCTCGTTTGTGCACCCGACCAGCGAAAATCCAAATCATCTGTATTTTCTTCCACACCACGGCGAAGGGCAAAGGACTAGGCTCGCCATAAGAGCTGCAAGGGTGCAGCGAATATCTCTAATGGAGGCGTTGTTGATGTCGTCTGGATCCAGTGTGGAGGACCAGCCCCTGTCCATTGAAGGCTTTGAAGGCTTCATGGGGGACTACTACCAGCACCTGGCTGAGGAAGATGCCCGAAGCTACCCCCGGAATGTCCTGGAGGCGCGCGCCGCTGAGCATCGCCGGGCGGCATCCATCCGGCAGCCCGGGCAGGCAAAGGTATCGATCGTCGACGAAGAAGACAGCAGCGTTGTCTTTGTTGTCACCGATGACATGCCGTTCCTTGTCGACTCCGTCAACGCCGAGCTTGTCCGCCAGCATGCCGCCATCAGGCTGGTAGTCCATCCGCTCTTTGTCGCCACCAGGAACCGGGAAAGCGGCGAACTGGTCAAGGTCAACAGGGTTCCCACGCACCTGGGCATTTCAAGTGGTGACACGGCAGCGATGCCGAACCTCTCCCACCTCATTGCGCAGGGTGAAAATGCCTCGCACATGGAGTCCTGGATCGCCGTCGAAATCCACCGCATCTCCGACGAAGCCAAGGCCGCACTGCTCGCGGGCCTGACCCGTGTCCTGAACGACGTCCGGGCGGCCGTCGAGGACTGGCCCAGGATGCGCCAAAAAGCGCTGGAGATCGCCGAGAGCCTGGACCGGGTGGCCAACTCCGCCCAAATTGCCGAACTGCGGCAGGCCAAGGACCTGCTCCGCTGGCTCGACGACGGGAACTTCACGTTCCTTGGCTACCGCGAATACGACCTGCTCAACGTTGACGGCGAAGACGTCCTCGAACTGCGCGAGGACAGCGGCCTCGGCCTGCTCCGGGCATCCGCGGATTCGCCCCACATCCAGCACCTCACCGACACCGGCCGCAAAAAGGCCCGGGAGAAGCGCGCCCTCGTGATCACCAAGGCCAACTCGCGGTCCACGGTTCACCGGTCCGCCTACCTTGATTACATTGGCATCAAGAGCTTCGACGCCGCCGGGAACGTCAACGGTGAACGCCGCTTCATCGGGCTCTTCGCGACCAGCGCCTACGCGGGTTCCGTCCGCGACATTCCCATCGTCAGGGAAAAGGTGGACGCGGTGCTGCAGAACGCAGGTTTCCCGCCTGACTCGCATTCCGGCAAGGACCTCCTGGGAATCCTGGAAACGTACCCCCGCGACGAACTCTTCCAGATCGAAATCCCCGATCTCGCCGCGACCGCCTTTGGAATCCAGAAACTGCAGGAACGACGCCGCACCCGGCTGTTCCTGAGGCCCGATATCTACGGCCGGTTCATGTCTGCCGTGGTCTACCTTCCCCGGGACAGGTACACCACCAACGTCAGGCTCCGCATCGAACAGGAACTGCGCGAAACCTTCCAGGCAGTCTCCATCGACTATGAAGCCCGCATGACTGAATCGGCACTTGCGCGGCTGTTCTTCCGGATCCGGCTGCCCAAGGATGCCGATGTAAGCCACGTCAACAGCGACGAGCTGGAGAAGCGGCTGGTCCGGGCGGCCAGGTCGTGGAGTGAAGGCATCGCGGAGGTCCTGCGCGAGGGCCGCGACGCGGCCGAGGCCAAGGAACTCGCAGCGACCTGGGCCGAGGCCTTCCCGGCCAGCTACCGGGTGGACTATGAAGTCGAGGATGCCCTCGAAGACATCGCGCGGTTCGAAAAGTACGGGGCCGCTGCAGAGCGGAACACCGGCGAGAGGCAGGACCGTCCCGGTGTGCACGTGTACCTTCCCGAAGGTGCAGGGGCAACACTTGAGGAGGATGCCCGGGTCAAGCTCTACATGCTGGAGCCCAAGAGCCTGAGCCAGATCCTGCCGTTCTTCCACAACCTTGGCCTTGAGGTCCTGGACGAGCGGCCCTTTGAAATCGAAACAGCAGACCACCGGGACTTCTTCCTCTACGACCTGGGCCTGAAGTACCCGGCGGGAGTCGATCCGCTGACTACTGGCGGCCTTCTTGCCGACTCCTTCGGCGCGGCAGTCACCGGTGCCGCGGAATCGGACAACTTCGACCGCCTGGTGCTGCGCGAAGGCCTGCACTGGCGGCAGATCACGGTCCTGCGGGCCTACGCCCGCTACATGCGCCAAATGGGCAACAGCAGCTCCTTCGGCTTCATGGCGGACACGCTCCTTGCCAACCCCGATGTCACCAGGGGCCTGACCGCGCTCTTCGCCGCCCGCTTCGACCCCTCCCTCGGTGAGACTGAGCGCGCTGAGACGCAGGCGTCCGTGCGGCAGGAACTGGCAGCGTCCATCGAAAAGGTCGCCACCCTTGATGCTGACCGGGTGCTGCGCACCTTCGTGAACCTCATCGAGGCAACCCTGAGGACCAACTTCTACCAGGACAAGCCGCACCTGAGCTTCAAGCTCGATCCGGCCCGGATCGAAGGCCTGCCGTTCCCCCGGCCCATGTTCGAAATCTGGGTTTACGCACCCCGGGTCGAGGGTGTGCACCTTCGGTTCGGCAAGGTGGCCCGCGGCGGGCTCCGCTGGTCCGACCGGCGGGAGGACTTCCGCACCGAGGTCCTGGGCCTGGTCAAGGCACAGACTGTCAAAAACGCCGTCATCGTGCCCACGGGGGCCAAGGGTGGCTTCTTCGCCAAGCAGCTCCCGGACCCTTCCACGGACAGGGCGGCGTGGATGGCGGAAGGCGTGGAAAGCTACAAGACATTCATCCGCGGGTTGCTGGACCTCACTGACAACCTCCTGACTGAAGGTGACGGCGAGCGGCTTGTGCCGCCGTCGAACGTTGTCCGGCATGACGACGACGACTCCTACCTGGTGGTCGCGGCAGACAAGGGCACGGCTACTTTCTCGGACATCGCCAACGGGCTGTCGGCGGAGTACGGCTTCTGGCTGGGGGACGCTTTTGCCTCCGGAGGTTCCGTGGGATACGACCACAAGGCCATGGGCATCACCGCCCGCGGTGCCTGGGAATCGGTGAAGCGCCACTTCAGCGAGCTGGACCTGGACACCCAGAGAGAACCCTTCACCGTCGTTGGCGTAGGGGACATGTCCGGCGACGTGTTCGGCAACGGGATGCTGCTCTCCCGGCACATCCGCCTGTTGGCGGCCTTTGACCACCGCCACATCTTCCTGGACCCCAATCCTGACGAGGAATCCTCGTTTGCGGAGCGGCAGAGGCTGTTCAACCTCCCCAGGTCCTCCTGGGACGACTACGACAAGTCGCTGATCAGTGAAGGCGGCGGTGTCTTCGCCCGCCAGGCCAAGTCCATTCCCGTGTCGCCGCAGGTCCGGGCCGCACTGGGGATCCCGGCGGAAACCGCAGAGCTTAGCCCGCCCGAGCTCCTGCGTGCCATCCTGCTGGCGCCGGCCGACCTGCTCTACAACGGCGGAATCGGGACCTACGTCAAGGCGTCGTCCGAGTCCAACGCTTCCGTGGGCGACAAAGCCAACGATGCCATCCGGGTCAACGGCCGCGACCTGCGGGTAAAGGTAGTGGGCGAAGGCGGGAACCTGGGAATGACCCAGCGCGGCCGGATTGAGGCAGCCTTGCAGGGCGTCATCCTCAATACCGACGCCATCGACAACTCCGCCGGCGTGGACTGCTCCGACCACGAGGTCAACATCAAGATCTTCGTTGACCGGATGGTCGCGGCCGGCAAGCTGCCGGCCGCGGAACGCGCAGAGTTCCTTGCCGCCATGACCGATGAAGTGGGACGCCTGGTCCTCGAGGACAACATCGACCAGAACATCCTGCTCCTGAACGACCGGACGCGCGTGGCGGAATGGAGCCCGAGCTACGAGCGGCTCATGGACTGGCTGGAGAAAAGCGCCGACCTGAAGCGCGAGCTGGAGGCCTTGCCCACCACGGAGACCCTGCGGGAGCGGCTCCAGCAGGGCCAGGGACTGACCTCTCCGGAGCTGTCGGTGCTGGCCGCCTACGCAAAGATCGAGTTGGCGTCGGCCCTGAGGGACAGCGACCTTGCCGATGACCCCTGGTTCCGGGACACGCTGCGTTCCTACTTCCCGCACCAGCTCCGTGAGCGTTTTGACGCCGAGCTTGACACCCATCCGCTGCGGCGCGAAATCATCGCCACGGTGGTGGCCAATGACATGATCAACCTCGGCGGCATCACCTTCGCATTCCGGGTCATGGAGGAAACGTCCGCCAGCGAGGTAGCGGTTGCCAAGGCATTCGTGGCGCTTCGCGAGGTGTACGAGCTCGACGCCATGGTGGCGGAGCTCAACAGCCTGCCGGCATCCTTCCCAACGGAGCACTGGAGCACTGTGCACCTGGACATCCGGCGGCTCCTGGACCGGGCAGTCCGCTGGCTCTTGAGCCAGGAAAGTGTCTCTCGCCCCATCGCCGAGGTTGTGGCAGAGTTCAAGCCGCTGATGGATCCCATGCGCGCCCGGCTGTTGGACTACCTCCGTGGGGACGACCGCGAGCGGGTGGCGGCATGGCTGGCCAAGGGCCGGGAGTGGGAACTCCCCGAAGGCCTTGCGCTGCGCTGGGCCGAGCTGTTCGAGAGCTTTGTGCTGCTGGACATCGCCAAGATCGCCCGCTCCCGGAAGGACCGGGTGGAGGACATTGCGGCGGTCTACTACACCGTGTTCAACCGGTTCCATGCGGACTCACTCCTTGAGCGGATCAGCAGCCTCCCACGGCAGGACCGGTGGCAGGCATTGGCGCGGGCGGCCTTGCGCGATGACCTGTACTCGACGGTGTCGGATATGACGACGGCGGTGCTGGACGCCACGTCCACGGCTGAGTCGCCGGACGCGCGGCTCAAGGACTGGGAAGGACAAAACGCCGAGCAGTTGGGCCGGGCAAAGAGCATGTTCGACGAGGTGAACGCGCTCGAGGCGGACGACATGGCCTCGCTGTCGGTAGCATTGAGGCTCTTGAGGTCAATCGTCCGGCGCTAGGTTTTCGGCGCCGCAACTGGAGGTGCAGTGGCAATCTTTACGGACCCCATCAGGGAACACGCTGATTTCGGGCCTGGCGATGCTGAGTGGCTGCACCTCCTGGTGGGGGACTGGCAGATGGTCGCGGACCTTGCGTTCGCCGACCTTGCGCTCTGGTTCCCCCACCCGGAGCTTGGCTACATTGCCCTGGCACATGTGCGTCCTTCCACCACACACACGGCATTCCACAGCGACTTCGTTGGTGAGGGCATCCGCTCCGATCTGCAGCCGCTTGTGGACAAGGCATGGAACAGCAGATCCATCGAGCGTTCCAGCGAGACAAACTGGAACAGCGAGATGGCCCTGCGGGTCGAGGCAGTCCCTATGGTGCGCAACGGCAGGACACTGGCCGTGGTGACCACCCACATGGACCTCTCCAG
This sequence comes from Pseudarthrobacter niigatensis, assembly GCF_030812615.1. Taxonomy (NCBI): domain Bacteria; kingdom Bacillati; phylum Actinomycetota; class Actinomycetes; order Micrococcales; family Micrococcaceae; genus Pseudarthrobacter; species Pseudarthrobacter niigatensis. Next base: position 205,473 of record NZ_JAUSTB010000002.1, read on the forward strand.
TTCACGGATGCCGTCGCGGCTGGAATTGACCTACCGGCAGTGCGCCTACGATCTCCTGCGGATGGGCACGCTGGGTCTATGGCCTGACTTTGCCTCGCCCACAGGATCCCGCCGCGGCGCCCCCCGCGTCGGGGACGGACTGATCAGGCTCGATGCCGACGGCGTGGTGCAGTACGCGAGCCCGAACGGCGTTTCAGCCTTTCGCCGCCTAGGTGACGGGGAATCCCTGGAAGGCCGTTCGCTCGCTGAAGTCACCGCTGGCCTGCTCAAGGACCGCCGGCTGGTCGACGAGACCCTGCCGCTGGTCGTTACCGGCCGAATGCCCTGGCGCAGCGAGATTGAGTCCAGGGGGGTGAGCCTGTCCCTGCGGGCCATTCCGCTCCGCGACGAGCAGCAGCGGTTCGGTGCGTTGGTCCTCTGCCGCGATGTCTCAGAGCTGCGCCGCCGTGAAATGGAGCTGGTGACCAAGGACGCCACCATCCGCGAAATCCACCACCGCGTCAAGAACAATCTGCAGACCGTGGCCGCGTTGCTGCGGATGCAGTCCCGGCGCATGGTGAGCGACGAAGCGAAGCAAGGCCTGGAGCAGGCGATGCGCCGGGTGGCCACCATTGCACTGGTCCACGAGACGTTGTCCCAGGGACTGACGCAGAGCGTCGATTTCGACGAACTGATCGGGCGCCAGTTCCGGCTGTCCGCTGAAGTGGCTTCCCCCTCGCAGCAGGTCAGGACTGAACGCTCCGGCAGCTTCGGGGAACTGCCAAGCGATCTTGCTACTCCGCTGGCCCTGGTCATCAACGAACTGGTGACCAATGCTGTGGAGCACGGCCTGGAAGGAAGGGCCGGCACAGTGTGGCTCGTGGCCGACCGATCCGAAGGGGAAGACGGTGAGGAGCTGACGGTGACCATTGCCGACGACGGCGTGGGACTCCCGCAGACACCGCACGTGGAGGGCCTTGGCCTGCAGATTGTCCGGACCCTCGTTACCAGTGAGCTGGGCGGCACGATTATGTGGGAGCGCCGTGAGGGCGGCGGCACCGAGGTCAAGATCCGGCTGAGCCTGGCCGGCAGGTAGGGGCCCGCAGGCGCGGCGGGCTGCCGCCCTGGCCGCGGCGGGGAGTGGAACTGACAGAGGCCCCGGGACGATCCATTTCTGGATGGTCCCGGGGCCTCTGTGCGTCGGTTTCGTTGCTCCGGACGATGTTATGCCGGTGCGGGGTTCCTAGGAAGCGCGGCGTGCGCGGGCAGCGCGGCGCTTGAGGGCACGGCGCTCATCTTCGCTCATGCCGCCCCAGACGCCGGCGTCCTGGCCGGATTCGAGGGCCCACTGCAGGCAGGTGTCGACAACGGGGCACCGGCGGCAGACGCTTTTGGCTTCCTCGATCTGCAGCAGGGCCGGTCCTGTGTTCCCTACGGGGAAGAACAGTTCCGGGTCCTTGTCGAGGCACGCTGCGCGGTTACGCCAATCCATGCTGATCAGTAGCTCCATTTCTGGGAAGTGCCTTTGTGAAATTATTCACTAGTGGCTACAAAGGAAAAGGGCCCTCTGGGCCCCCTTGGTCATCTGCATCAAGCCTGTCATGTTAACGCTGTGTAAACAAGGGGTAATAACGCCTGATATCCCATGAAACCTGAGCGATGCATCACAGTGGCGGCTCCGGCCCTCACCAGTGTCCGACTATGTCCGGTAGGGTGCCAGTGTGTCAAGACCCCCGGTAAACCCAGCAGGTACTCCGTCCCCCTCCAGCGAGCCCGGCAGCCCCGGCGGGACTGGTTGGCGGAGCGGCCCTGTCCCAGGGCCTGCGACGGCGGTGGCAGCCATTGCTGGTGCCGAGGCGACGGCCCTCCTCGCGGCGGCCGGCTGGTATGCCTACGAACTTCTCAGCGGCAGCCCGGTGCTGTCCTTTTGGGGAGCTGTCTTTACCCTGGGCCTCCTGCTCGCCTTCTCGGCCTGGCTTTACGCGGTGGCAGTGTTCCTCTACCGCGGTTACCGGTGGACCAGGGCCGCCGCGCTGGTTGCCCAGTTGTTCGTCCTCACCATAGGCATGCCCACCTTAACCAGCGGCCTGGTCCTGGCAGGGTTGGCGATGCTGGTTCCTGCCGTCATTGCCATCGTCCTCCTTTTCACCAATAAGGTTGTCAGCCACGCGTCCCGCACAGGCAGCGCCCCGCCAACGCTTTGATCGCGGACATGCCGTTATTGCCATAGCAGCCGGCATCGAGCCAACGAACGAACGCAATCACTCATCCGTCCCAGCCCATGCCACGTGGAACGGGACTGCGCGACCGCCGGAGATCAAGACAGCCCGCCCCGGTGGGGAATTGGATTCGACATCGAACCGGACACCGAAGAGGTCGCCATCGGCCATGGAACGCGGGCCGAGCAACAGGCCGATGCCGGAAGCCCGGGCGGTCATCATCAGCGGGACGCGCTGGAGGAGCATGGGACTGTAGGCAGCAGAAACCACCAGGGAATGCCCCAAGGAATGCAGTTGACCCAAATCCCTTAGTGCCTGCGGCGCAAGTTGGTCGGCGTCGTCGACCAACAACGTTGTTTCCCGCGGGAATAACCTGTCTTCGGCCTGCCGGAGGATGCCGGCCCAAAACTCTTCTGTGGAGTGCGGTGGCCCTTGATGTGCGCGCCAGGGTTGGGATGGATTAAGCGCCTGCAGTGCCCGCAGTGTGTTGCTCTTACCGCTTCCCGGGCCGCCAAGAACGGCCACTACCGTGTTACCCGGGACGCGGACAAACGCGGCGGCAACCTCGTCTCCGGCCACCCCCAGCAACTTATCGCGCTGCACCGCATGGACGGGAGTGCTACCCGTCCCGCGGTCGCTGGCGGAGGGGCCCTGACCTGCTGGGATCTGAACTGTTGGCGGCTGTGCCACTGCCGCCAGTGCCATCGCTTCGACCTCCCGGACCGTGATCAGCGCAGGGAGAGGCTCAACCCGGATGGGAGGTACCAGATGGCCCGGATACTCCTGGCCACTTTCGAGCGGCCACTCCGGGGCACATCGCCGATAAATCTGACAGATTGCAGGGCTGCCGCCTGAGACCGGCCCGAAGGCAACAGCCCGTCCCTCGGTGGCGGGCATCGAGGGAATTCGCGGCCACATGGCGCGGCCCTCCTCGGTGGAACCGGCAGGGAAGTAGAAACGGTTTGGTACGGCGCCGAAAAATCTGGCTGTGACAAGTTCCCGCTCCCCCGTGAGCAGAACCGTGATTCCTGCCTTGGCACCGTCACGGACAAGGTCGTGCACCAAATCTTCAGCCCAGGCCAGCGGCCCCGAACGGAAAGCCGACACCCAGGATCCCCAGCCCGAAACGACCAGGACAATACGTACCTGTCCGGGCGCTGGATGGCTCCTCCGCCGGCCCAGCTCACCGGCCAACCGCTCAAGAATCCGCACCCCCCTCCGCAGATCGTCCAGTCCGGCCCGGGCGCCCATCCGGCCTGTGCCAGCCAGCCCGAGGAAACTTCCCGCTGCGTCCAGGACATAGAAATGGGCTTCCTGGGGCCTGGTGAGCAGCTTGTGGACGGCGAGTTCCTGGGCTGCCTGCGAGCCGGACGCGGGGCTGCCGATAAACGCTGCGTGGCCGTGGTGGGCGGGATCCCACACCAGGGGTTCCACCCGTTGCTTCTCCGGCGTATCCATCAGGCCGAGGCAAACACCGGAGGCCGCGTCCACGTGTTCCGGGGCCCACAGGCCGGGGACACCAGAGGCTGGTGACGGGCGGGGAGCAGGTTCTTCCAGGTCCTCCGGCAGGGCGGGGGCAACGGGCCTCCTTGGCGCCTTCTTGCCCTCGTGGGTGCAGAGGTTCCGCACCAATGCCAGCAGTGGTTCCACTGCCTGCACGGGAGTAGACACAGGAGCCGGTGCGGTGGCCTGGCCGGCCACCTGGCAGGCCAGGAAGTCCGTCGTCCGGCGGACAGAAACGAAACCCGGAACTTGGTCCGCTGCCACCGAAGCCAGCGAAGCCCCCTGGAACTCCTCGGCGGCCTCCGTTCCACGGACAAGGAAGGCGCGGCCGGGAGCGTCAACGCTGATCTGGGCCGCGCTCCTGCAATTGATAATGTCCACCGACTCCATATCGGATTGCACGCGAAGGGCGATGCTTGTGGTCACGTTTGCGCGGATATCGGCTGTCAGCGCCCCCTGCGGCCGCTGGGTTGCCATGATCAGATGAATGCCCAAAGAGCGCCCGATTGACGCGATCCTCAGCAATTCACGGAGCACCTCCGGCAGGTCATCAACCAGCATCCTGAACTCGTCGATGACGATGACGAGGTGTGGGAGGGCAAAATCCTCCGACGCACTGGTGGAACGGTACGTGGTTATGTCCGGGACGTTGGCGTCGGCAAGGCACTTCTCCCGGAGGCGCAGTTCGGCGCGCAACGAGGTCAGCGTTCGTTCCATGTCGGAGCTGGCCAGGTCGGTCTGGAGTCCCACGCAGTGGACGAGGCCACTGAGCGGGCTGAGTCCTGAACCGCCCTTGAAATCGATGAAGAAGAAATTGACCCGCTCGGGCGGATAGCTCAGGGCGAGTGCCAGGGTGAGGCTCCGGAGCAGCTCCGACTTCCCAGAGCCGGTGGTGCCCGCCACCAACAGGTGGGGCCCGTCGTACTGCAGATCAATGGTCTTGGTTCCTGATGCGCAGATGCCCAGCGGTATGGCCAGTCCATCCTTATCGAGGCTTGACTGCCAGCGGTCAGCGGTGGCATCGGGCGTCAATGGCAGGACGTCGCCAAGGCCGCAGACAGCGGGAATGTTGCCCGGCCGGTCGTTGTCCTGCCTCCGTACGACCGCCATATGCCGGCAAAAATCAGAGAACACAGCCTCCGGGACCAGATCGGGGACGAAGGTGGTCTCGCGGTGATCCTGGGCCAGGACAGAGTCGCGTTCGGCGAGGATGACGTTGGAAGTTGGCGAAGCCCCGTCCTGGGCCTGAAACTGAAGCACTTGCCATCCCCGCCGGATCGCCGCGTCCCGTATCGAGAGGTCAGCGGCTTCTGCCGGGGTGTCTTCTTGGATCAGCAGGACACCGCGCTCGCAGCCGCGGGGATGCCCTTTGTTCACGACAGCGATGGCCGCGTGTGGCGTTGCGGCCAGGGTCACCCGGGGCAGGTACCGGGCGGCGAGGGGAAGGCTTTCCGGGTTCCCATGGACCAGAACGTGCGTGGCTCCTGCACGCGGGTAGCCTGCCAGTTGCATCAGGACGGACCGCATCGCGCCGTCGGTCGCGGACCGCGGACCGCTCACTGCGGTGAACTGACAGTCAGGGTCGAGGACGACCGGAACCATGCCCGCCGGCGGCGGCGCCGCCCGACCAGCACCTTGACCCTCGATCCTGACATTGGCTGCCTGGTCTGCCTGGCCCAGCCGCAACCACACGCCGCGTGCACCCGGGCCGGACGTCCCATCAGCCGGCTGTGCGGCCAATGCGACGAGGGACAGGGGAGGGGCGCTCCGCCGTCGGCGTTCCCGGTCTTCCGCAACAGCCGCCTTCGTTGCATGGGAGAACTCCCTTTTCTCCCGCGTGCCGGTAACAGCAGAAACCAGGACAGACACTACGGACGCCGCGGAAAAGGCGAGGAACATCCACATTCCAGTGAATATGGCCAGCAGCACCCCGATTGCCAGCGGGAGGACCGCAGCCAGGACCAGGGCTGTCCGGTTGCCGGCGTTTGCACGGCCCTGGACGACGATGGGCTCCGTTACGGACGATCCGGCGTCAGCCAGGGCCCGGCCAGGCGGTTCTGCAACAACCAGCGACAGGGTTGACTGCCCGCACCTGATGCTCGACTCCGTGGAGATGACCCTGGTCCGGATCCTTTCGCCGTCGACATAGGTGCCGTTGGCACTGTCCAGGTCTATCAACAGGATGTCGGTGTCTGTGACCACGATCCGTGCGTGCTCACGCGACAGTTCCGGATCCGGGATGGCTATCCGCGTTCCGCTTCTGCCGATGCTGTAGTTGCCGCGCCGTAAAGGAACGACCGTGCCCGCTGCTGGTCCGCTGTCAACGGCAAGCACCAGGGGAGGCGCCGTGCCGGGAGCCGGCCGCTGGCGGGTGCGCCCGGCGGGCAGGGAGGTACCGCCGTCGACAAGGACCGCTGCTTCTACAAGGGGAGCCACTCCGAGGACCAGGGATCGCAGGTCCTCTCCCTTGACGGCCACGATGCCCGCACGGAATTTCCGGACCAAGTGTTCATGGATTACGGAGCCTGCCGTGCCGGCCGGGGCGCTAATGGACAGTTCCACGGGTGCCTGACCCCGCGCTGATCCGGGGCCATCAACCAGCGTGCAGTTGAGCATCATGGGTTGGGATCCTTCGTGCATGTACCCACACGCTAGCCACAGGACGCAGCCACCGTCAGGAGCTTCGTTGCCTATGTGGATAAACGTGTGGTTTCAGTGGTCCGCTGACGGGGACCGGCCGGTTAGGATCACTACACCCTGGACCTTGCCAGCGGTCCGGCAGCAGCGAAGGAGTCCCTTTGAACACGATTGCTGACAGCGCGGACATCGGCGATGGGGCGCACATAGGCCGCGGCAGCAGGGTGTGGCATCTTGCCCAGGTCAGGGAAGCGGCGCGGCTGGGGGAGAACTGCGTTATAGGCCGCGGTGCCTACATAGGCCCGGGTGTGACCCTGGGGGAGAACTGCAAGGTACAAAATTACGCATTGGTGTACGAACCCGCAGTCTTGGAAGCCGGGGTTTTCATTGGCCCGGCAGTAGTGCTGACTAATGATGTCTTTCCCCGTGCGGTGACCCCGGAAGGGGCATTGAAGACAGAAGATGACTGGGACAAAGTTGGTGTGACCATCAGGCGGGGAGCCGCCATCGGCGCCCGGGCCGTCTGTGTAGCACCCCTGACCATTGGCGCCTGGGCGATGGTGGCGGCAGGCGCCGTCGTCACCAAAGACGTGCCTGACTTTGCCCTCGTGGCGGGTGTTCCCGCACGCAGGATCGGATGGGTGGGAAAGGCAGGCAAACCGCTCCAACGCGAGGATGACCGGTGGATTTGCCCGGCAACGGGGGACGCATACTTCGAGAGCGGGGGAGTGCTGCGCCCCGCCTGATGGAGCTTGTGCGCCGGGTCACAGCGCGCCCATTGATTCGACGGGCCCTGCAGTCCCTCGGGTAGGCTGGAGAGGCAGACAATGCACGCCTTTGCGCTGCCCGCATTCGAACCAGGAGATTTTGTGACCGCTGACCTCGTCATCGTAGGGTCCGGCTTTTTTGGCCTGACAATCGCAGAACAGGCCGCCACTGAGCTCGGCCTGAAGGTCGTCGTCATCGACCGCCGCCACCACATCGGCGGCAACGCGTACAGCGAAAAGGAAGAGCAGACCGGGATTGAGATCCACCGGTACGGCGCCCACCTGTTCCACACCTCCAACGAACGCGTGTGGGAATACGTCAACAGGTTCACCACCTTCACCGACTACGTGCACAAGGTTTACGGCGTCCACAAGGGCGAGGTCTATTCCCTGCCCATCAACCTCGCCACCATCAACCAGTTCTTCCGGGCCAACCTCACGCCCGGGCAGGCCAGGGACCTCATCCAGGAGCAGGCCGGCGAACTGGCAGGAACCGACCCCCAGAACCTGAACGACAAGGGCATCCAGCTGATCGGCCGGCCGCTGTACGAGGCGTTCATCAAGCACTACACCGGCAAGCAGTGGCAGACGGATCCCAAGGACCTGCCGGCCGGAATCATCTCCCGGCTTCCCGTCCGGTACAACTACGACAACAGGTACTTCAACGACAAGTACGAGGGCCTGCCCACCAACGGCTACACCGCGTGGATCGAGAAGATGGCGGAGCACCCCAACATCGAGGTGCGGCTCAACACCGACTTCTTCGACGAGTCCCACGAATACAGCAAGAACAAAGTGGTGGGCAACATCCCCGTCGTCTACACGGGCCCGGTTGACCGTTACTTCGACTACGCCGAGGGTGACTTGTCCTGGCGCACCATCGATTTCGAAGAAGAAGTCCTGGAGGTGGGCGATTTCCAGGGCACGTCCGTTGTGAACTACAACGACGACGACGTTCCCTACACCCGCATCATCGAACCCCGCCACTTCCACCCCGAGCGCGATTACCAGACCGAAAAGACGGTCATCATGCGCGAGTTCTCGCGGTTCGCGGAAAAAGGCGACGAGCCCTACTACCCCGTGAACACCTCCGCGGACCGGGAACGCCTGCTCAAGTACCGCGATCTTGCGGCAGCCGAGAAGGACGTCCTCTTCGGCGGCCGGCTGGGAACGTACAAGTACCTGGACATGCATATGGCCATCGGAGCTGCTTTGAGCATGTTCGACAACAAGATCAAGCCGCACTTCGAAAGCGGCGTGAAGCTGGAAAGCGGAGGCGTGGACGCATGAGCGTTTCGCCGGGCTGGGCGACACTCCAGCGGGTGATATTCCCGCCGGAATCCGGAGTCGACACCATGTCGCTCTATGCGGATCCCGGCCCGGCAACAGGGATACGTTTCCGGGAAAGCGATGAGTCGGCCCGGAATCCCAAAAGGGCAGAGGACAAGCTGCAACTCGTGGGATCAAGCCAGCGGGAGGTGCACTTCGACGACCTGCTGTCCCGGTTCTCCATCCGCGTGCGCTCAGGGGAGCAAATCTCGCTGGGAACGTATTTCAACGCGTTTCCCGCCAGTTACTGGCGGAGGTGGACACACCTGCGCGAGGTTCGCCTGGTGGTCGAGACGTCCGGCCACGGGTCCATCACCGTCTACAAATCAAACGCGCGCGGCACCATTCAACGCGTGGATGGCACACGGGTCGACGGCGAATCGCGAACAGAATTCAATCTTTCCATCAAACCCTTTGGTGATGGTGGGTGGTATTGGTTCGATCTGGCCTCAAGCCGGGGCGACCTTATCCTGGGTGAGGCCCGCTGGGAGGGGGCGCCCGCAGAACGACCCCTTGAAACGGCGACAATTCAGATCACCACAATGAACAAGCCGGACTTCTGCCTCGCCAACGTCCGTGCCTTGGCGGAACACCCGGAAGCGCTTGAGGTTGCCCGGGAAGTACTGATCGTTGACCAGGGCACCGTCAAGGTGGCTGACCAACCCGGCTTCGCTGAAGTTGCAGCCAGCATCGGCCCCAAGCTTCGAGTGATCGACCAAGCGAACCTGGGTGGTTCGGGAGGGTTCGCCCGCGGAATGTATGAAGCTGTTGAAAACGGCAGCGACTACGTTCTGCTCCTTGACGATGATGTTGTGATGGAACCGGAAAGCATCCTGCGCATGATGGCGTTCTCCGGCCGCTGCCGGAAGCCCACCATTGTCGGCGGCCACATGTTCGACCTGTACAGTCGCAGCACGCTGTATTCAATGGGCGAAACGATTGATTCCCGGCGGTTTTCACCCAGCCAGCCGCACCAGGACATGCAGATGCGGCACGACTTCAGTGTGTCGAACCTCCGGCAAACGCCTTGGCTGCACAGGCGCGTCGACGTCGACTACAACGGCTGGTGGATGTGCCTGATACCCACTTCTGTCATCCGCGATATTGGTCTTCCACTGCCGTTGTTCATCAAATGGGACGACTCGGAATACGGGCTGCGTGCCCGGGCCGCCGGCTACCGGACCGTATCATTGCCCGGCGCGGCGCTCTGGCACATCTCATGGATTGATAAAGACGACCTGGTTGGCTGGCAGGCATATTTCCACAATCGGAACCGCCTGATAACCGCCCTCCTTCACAGCCCCCAACCGAAGGGCGGCTCCGTGTTGCGGGAATCTTTTCAAGAAGACGTAAAGCACCTCGTCTCGCTTCAGTACTTCACGGTGCAGAACCGGCTGACGGCGAGGTCGGACCTGCTGACCGGCCCCTCCCATCTGCATCCGTCCCTCGCCACCAAGCTGGACAGCATCAACAAGCTGCGGGACTCCTTCCCCGATGCACAGCTGCGTGAAGACATAGACGATTTTCCGGCCCCTTCACTTGGGGCAGGACTTTCGGGCCGGGGAGAGAGTCAGATGCCTGCGAAGAAGGACATGATCAAGTGGGGCCTGACGACAGTGGCCCGGCAGTTGCTCAAGCAGCCTTCCGCGGACTCGCTTGAACGCCCGCAGGGTTACCTTGCCCACGTCGACAACAGATGGTTCCGTACAGCGCAGTTTGATTCCGTCGTAGTATCCAACGCCGAGGGAACAGCCGCCTCCTGGTACAAACGTGACCCAAAAAAGCTGAAAGCCATGCTGGGCCAGTCCGCTGTTCAGCACGCGGCGCTCTATAAGAACTGGGACGCGCTTGCAGCTGACTACCGCGCAGCGCTTGCGGATCTGGTATCGATGGAGGCGTGGCGGAAAACCTTCCATGGGAACGGGTAGCTGCACCTAAGCAACGAAACGGCTGCCGGATTCACATCCGGCAGCCGTTTGGCATTCTAGATAAGGCTCACGCCCGGTCCACAGCGGATACTGACTCTGCAAGGGGCAGGCTGAACTCTGCACGTTTCACGGTGAGCAGACGGTACAGGCACACGGCACCGGCGGCCAGAAGGGCGATGTAGATGACCGCGAGTCCCTGCCAGGTCAGCGGCGGCTGCCAACGGGGATCAAACATTTCGGTCCAATTGACGTGGTCCTGAATGCCGATGGTGTAGCGCCGCAGTCCCTCCAGGAAGATGTACGTGTGGGCGAGGACGCCCAGGACCAGGCCCCAACGGATCATGGACTTGGACCACGGTGTGATCCGGAACTGGCGGAACCGCGTGGTTACCCCGGCCGCCAGAATCAAGGTCACGACCATGGCGAGTGCGTAGCGGCCCTGCCAGATCCAGCCGAGCTTTTCACTCGAACTGGCTTGGAGGGCGGTGGGCACGGCGATGACCGTGACCGTGAGCAGGGCCATGACCCAGCGGCCGCGCACGGGGCGCGCCGTGTAGGCGAGAAACAGAAGGGCGCCAAACCCGAGCACCCAGGTGTACAGGGTGCCCGGCGGGGGCATGGTGTCAATCCAGCCGAGGACACCGACGTACTCGACCATGAAGAACACTGTCTTATCCAGCATGGCGACGGCCGCATCTTCTGCCCGCATGGGTGCGCCGGCAAGAAGGCTGTCGAAGCTCTTGGCGGAGAAGACCCACCAAAGAGCGAACACGCACGACAACGCAGTGATGCCCATCGCTACTTGGAAGCCGCGCTGGGCCAGCGCTTTCATGAGAGTCCCAAAACCGTAGCAGAGCACGGCTGCGATCGCAGCAAGCGCCAGCCACAGCAGTGAAAGCGGACGGGTGTGCGCCAAGAGTGAAGCTGAAAGGGTAAGGAGGACCAGCGGGAGTCGTTGCAGTGATATCCTGCCGGCCACTTGTTCAAAGACGGCGCACAGGCTGAGGAAGAGGGCGCCAGTGGTCGCAATTTCCAGAGCATTGGGGTTGATGGATCCGGAGAGGAAGAATACGGCCGGCGTCAGGGCAACAGCGGCGGCGATGACGGGCCGCCTGAAGTGGCGAAGCGAGAAGGCGGCCGCGAAGATTGCGGCCAGGAAGAATCCGACAAGCCAGCTGCTGATGATTCTCATGGCATAAATTGCCGGCTCCCCGCTGAGGCCCCGGCTTCCCATGCCAACGATCGCGTAATAGACAGGATTGTAGTTTCCGGCAGACGTCTTTCCTACGGTCCAGCCGCGGTCGGTGGCGTCGATCGGCCGGGCGCAGTCCGCCGTGATGTTCGAGTGCTGGGCAAAGCAACTGCGGACATTCAGGTTCGCAATGTATCCCGGGACCTGGACAACCAAAGGATCTCCCTGCACGCCGGACCCTGTACCCATAAGTTGCCCCCTCGCCACCGCAGCAGCCTTGATGGCGTGCGCGGGTTCGTCAGGGACGGACATCAACGGGGACGCGAAACTCCACACGCTGCCAATGGAGCCGAAAATCAGCCAGGCAACGATGAGGACCCGGATTGGCGACGGCGGGAGGCGGCGCGGGCCGGCAGTCCTGATTTTGGGCATGGGCAAGGGGCGAGTGGAATACGGCATGATAGCTTTAAGGATACTTGGAGGCGGGCTGTGCAGAGGCTGAACACTCCGCAACCATGAGAGGATCACCCACCCATGCCAACACCGCCGTCAGGCACGTCTTCATCAGCGGAAACCCCCGTCGACGCTGCTCCAGCTGTTCCGGGGATGGTCATGGGGCTCTACCGGCACCCGGTGGTCAGGTTCCTGCTTGTTGGCGGCGTTTCGTTTGCCCTGGACCTCGGGCTGTTGGCCATCCTCCACGAAATTTTCGATGTCCCGCTCTGGATAGCGACTCCAATCGCGTTTATCGTGAGCTTGGTTTTCAATTTCCTCCTGCAGCGCCTGTTCACGTTCCGCGCCAACAACAGCGGCAGCATCAGTGCGCTGAAGTACGTCCTGCTGGTGATCGTCAACATCCTGGTCAGCGACCTCATCGTCACTGGGTTCGACGCCGTGGGCTGGACCTACGTCATTGGCAAGACAGCTGCCACCATCCTTACGACGGCGTGGAATTACTTCCTGTACCGGCACTGGATTTTCCGGCGTACACCGGAAGAGACCCGTTCACCGGAAGAGACGCGCTCATAAGAAAACGCGGGTGGTGCGCTGCTGGCTTCCACCCCCGCTGGCCGGCGCGCCTAATTTTGTCCGGCGAAATCGCCGTGTAGGAGACAGGCCTGCAGGACGGCTGACCAAGACTCAGTGCGGCTGCCCGAAAACTGCCTGCCCGCCGTTCGATACCGGGCAGGCAGTTTGAAGGGTAATCCATTGATAACGGGCGGCACACGGATGCCCCGTAAGTAAAGTCCCCATGTCCGCAGAGATGGCCCGGGTCAGTTTATTTTCCCGGCCGCAGGCTCTCGCCGGAGCTCATCTGCGCTTCAGCCACAGCAGCGGTACCGGACGGTGCAGGCTCCCGACCGGTGATTTCCTCCGTTATACCTGACTCAGGGCCTGAATTCGACCGGGCTCCGCCGTCCAGGGACAGGGGCCCCTTCACCAGCGGGCTCCCCGGGTGGAGGTACCGGAAGAGGAGCAGGGCTCCGACCGCTGTCACGAGCAGGTACAGGATGGTAAGGGGCAGCCAGCCCAGGGGCGGCTGCCAGTGCGGTGACGAAAACAGCGTCTGCCAGTTGGCTATCTCGCTGATGCCGACGACGTAGCGGCGCAGAACATAGACAAAGGCGAGCGTGTGGCACGCGACGATGAGCCAAAAGAAGACCCTGGAAATGCGCAACGCCAGAGCCCCGCCGGGGAATCGCAGCTTGCGCAGGCCAAGTCCGACACTGATGAACAGGACTACCACCAAGGGAAGCGTGTAGCGGCCCTGCCAGATGAATCCCATCCCGCGCCACAACGCGGTTTGCAGGAGCGCGGGGACCAGGTACAGCATGGCGAGCGCCACCCAGTAACCTGTCCAGTTCCGCAGCGGGCGGACGCAGAAGGGGACCACCAGGCCTGCAATCATGAGGCCGCCCCAGACAAGGGCAACCAGCTCGGGGACCGGCGTGTCCAGCCAGCCCATGGTCCCAATGTATTGCGGGAAGAAGTCGTAGGTCTGGTCAAGCATGATCATGAAGCCCCTGTAGAGGGGGGCGTCGGGGTGCGGACTGGCAATGCCCTCAGGAGCAACGCCGACGTTGGCGGGGCCGTTCGCTGCGATGTACATCCACAGCAGTCCCAGCAGGGCCCCTGGAACGGCCAGTGCTACCGCCGTGAGGACCCGCCGGTCCCTGAAGACGGTCCCGACCCTGCGGAGACGGAAGGAGCAAACCCCTACGACGAGGGCGCACAGCAGCCACACCAGCGATATTTGCCGCGCATTGGCCAGCACCACCGTCGCGGCCGCGACGGTGGCCAGGGCGGGCAGCACGCGCCTTGTGCCCCTTCGGTTGTCCAGAACGACGACGAAACCTGAGAAGGCAGCCATCGTGGCCGCAATCTCCAATGAGTTGGGGTTGATTCCTCCGCCGAGGAACAGGACCATGGGCGTCATGGCAAGGGCTGCGACAAGGACGGCGTACTTTGGCCGCCTCAGCTCCGTCAAGGCAGTGAACCCAGCGGCGAAGAACACAGCGCACAAGAGCGCGCTGACCAGGCGCATGCCGTAGATTGCGGGTGCGCCGGACATGAACAAGGTAGGAAGCCCTACTATCCAGTAGTACATCGGGTTGTAGGAGCCTGCTGACGTGACGCCGATGTTCGTGAACGTATCGTCCACATAGATGGGCGCTGCGCAGTCGGCTGCCTGTGCCCTGTTGAACTTGTAGCAGCTCTGGGCATGAAGACTGGCGATGTAGTTGGGAACGCGGACGTGGACGCCGTGGCCAAATGATGTGCCGTCCTCAACCAGAACCTGCCCCCGAACCACGGCTGCTGCCTTGATGGTGTGAGCCGGTTCGTCGGGGACGCCCATCAAGGGTGTTGCCAGGGACCACAGCCCAAACAGCAGGAAGAAGATGGCAGTCAGGAGAGCGAAGGTGGGAAGGGGTCGGGGAAGGGAACGCGCGCGAACACTTCTTAGGAATAAACTCACTGTCCGTCTCCAATTGCATTGACGAGGGCGCGCCCTTCGTTCACCGCCCTTTTGCTTGGCGACATGACGAAGGCGAATGCGTTCGCGTTCTTTTGTGCTTCTTCGCTGAGTGCGCTTTCACCGAACGAGCGGGCCAGCCGGCCCATATTTTCGTCGGTATACTCCCTGCACATGTACAGGTAGATAACGGTGGCCAGGCCATAACCCGAGCGCCCATCGAGTGCCTGGGTGACTGCGGTTGATGACGCGGTAACGTTACCGGTGGACACAGCGTCGACCACCGAGGATGCCTGGAGCCGCCGGGGCTTGCCATCGAAAACAAGCTGGGCAGCGATGAACCTGTTCCCGATGATGCTTCCATCAAGGATCGACAGGCCTCCGTTGGTGTCGTCCAGCTTGTTCGCGAGATCCAAGGGGGGAGACTGGACCTGACCTTTTACACTGCCCGGCCATCGGTCCTCGGCGGGCGCGTTCCAGTCGGTTCCCGCGTCTCTGAGGTAGGAATTAACCGGGCGGACAGTATCCGAGGGCCCTTCCTGTACGAGAACGGTGATAGCCACGTCGGGGAGGGTGGTCTCCGGATTCAGTGCCGCTATTTTAGGGTCATTCCAGCGCGTGACGGCCCCCTGAAGGATCTGCGCCAGGGTTTTCGCATCCAGGATTAGATCGTTGACGCCCTTGAGCTTGACGGCCACACCCACGGGCAGCACACCGGCAGCTATGGACATGGCACCCTCGGATGTGCACATTCCCCGGACTGCGGAAGCCTCGGTTTCCGCGAGCGGGGCGGAACCAACAGCGAACTGGGCCTGCCCGTCCTGGAATGCTTTAAGCCCTGCCGCAGACCCGTCGGGGGAGTAGCTGACGTAGGTTCCCTTCACCGTGCTTCCCCACGCGAGGCCCCACGCACTGACAGCTCCCTGGCCTGCATTGCTCCCAATTCCGGTCAGGGCACCCTCGATTGTCCCCGGAGGCATGGTTGCGCATGCAGACAGGGGCAGGAGTGCGGACAGCACAACAGCGGCACCGATTTTAGTTCGTCGAGAAACGGGAATCACCTATCCAGCCTAGTGGTCAAGCACTGCAAGTATGGGCACGGCCGTCGCCACGCCGGTGAAGGGCACACTCATTCACAACCGGAAATCCGGTATAGCCGTGCGTCCTGGCCTTGCGAATCCACCAGGGTTAATCCGTTTCCCGGCGCAAGGTTGGTCAACGCCGGGTATTTTTCGGACCCTGGCAGGTCGATCAGGTAACGGGCCCCAAAATCCAGGACGTACTGCACGTTTTTATTGCGCAGGGCCGCGCAGACGGCAGGGTTGTCCGCGGCCTCTCCGAGCTTTTGATTAATCAGTTCCGTATCAGGGTCGTCCGTTGTAAACAGGTGAGTTGTCAGGACGCGGCGGCCGGTGTAGGCATATGCGAGTGAACTCCCGTTCCACGGATTGTCAGCTATGACTGCATCGGAAGGGACGCGGGACGGGAGCCGCTGTATTAAAGCAAGCTCATCCGGTGTCAGGAGCTCCGATTGTGCGTCGAAGCGGTAAACGGACGAGGCGCCGTTGATGTAGTGGCTCAGCGGGCCTGCGAACGAAGCCAGGAGGGCGAAAACCACCATAGCTGCTGTGGACAGTACTGTTTTCCCGCTCGCACCTGTCCGGTCGATGGAAGCTTCCCATACCTGCCACGTCCGCGTGCCTGGGCGGGAGGAACGGGTTGAATCCCACAGACGCAGACCTCCGATGACGGCAAGCGGGGTCACAAGAAGCGGCAGGAGGGCCGCGAGGCGGTAGGTGTCCTGGTACCAGGTGCCGATCAGGATGTCCCGGATGCTGCCTTTCGGGAACGACGCCGCAACGATATAGAGCCCTCCGAGTACGGCGTAGCACGCAGCCATCCAGCGCCACTTCCGTACCTTGAAGGTGGTGAGGAGACCGCAGACCGACAGGATGGAAACCACTACGGCCGGTATGGCTGATTGCATCGTGCTGGCTGTGAGTATTTCCCCGACGGCGGCGCCCGGCTTCACGGTTGGTCCCCAGTTGTCATAGGGGGCAGGGCGCAACTTCAACCACAGGACCGCGGCAACCGCGAGGATCCCGACGGTCCCGGCAAGGAACAACCAGGCTCCGGCGGGGTTCACCCGCAGCATCTCCCGGCGCGGCATGATCCGCCACCACAAAATGGCGAGGATCGGAAGGCCAAGGGCCACCGTGATGTTGATGGAACTCGTGTGGGCAAATGCGAGACCTGCCAGCGATAACACCAGCGCCGCTGCCCAGCTGAGAAGTGGTTCCGTCCGCGTCCGCCCGATGCGGACCAGCGCTGCGAGTTCGACAATCACAACCGGCATCATGCTGAGGGCCATGGAGTAGGGGAACAAAGGGCCCCAGACAATCATGAGGTAGGGGAAGGCAACTTGTGTGCCGGCGATCACTGCAGCGATGATGAGGGCCGCCGGCCTGCGCGAGATGGTCTTGGCGACGAGGAACAGACAGGAGGCAGGCCAGAGGAGCACGACAATGACCAGGTTCAGAACGTTCTCAGCAGTAGGAATATCCACTGAAGCAAGCTGCACCAGGAGGGCAGCAATAGAATGCCACGCCGCGGGATAGACCGCGTCAAGGCCCTGCACGCCCTGGATCGACGCCAGAGTCAGTGACGAGGCGTTTCCACTGTCGAGGATGAAGCGGATGGCATTTAGGTGAAAGACATTATCGAAGACTTGCGACGGGTGGGCCGGCGATCCCACCAGTTGGATAAACCGCCACGTCATTGGCAACGTCGCGAGGGCAAGTGCAGCGAAGGGCAAGTACTTCCGCCAGTGGGGGGTTGTCAGTCGCCAAGGAACGCCACGGGTCAGGACCAATGCTCCGGCGGCGAGAACCGCGCTGACGAGGAGATAAGGCAGGATGCTCCAGGGCACGTGGAGCAGGCCGCCGAGGACTCCGGCAAATCCGGCGGCTGCTGTTGAGAGCAGGGGGGCGATGCCAAGGATCCCGCCCAACCGGAACTTGAGGCAGGATGCGATGGCGGCGCCGGGAACATAAAGGAGCAGAATTGCCGCTGCCGACGCCGGAAGGATGGTCAGCCAGTTCACGACGGTATTTCCTCAGTCCTGTCCTTCGGTGACGGCTCCCGCATCAACCGGATGATGGCGCGCAGCTGTATGAGGGTCACCGCAATTTCTCCCACCGCTAACCCCAGCGCCCCGCCCGGGCCGCCCATCAGATGCGCCAGGATGACCATGGCCGGGAGCCCGACGATGGCTCCTGCAATAGTGCTGGAGAAAACCACCCGCATCTGTTTGGCAGGTACCAGCCAGTGGGCTCCTGTAGAAGTTGTTATACAGACGAGGAGGAACGACAGGCCGAACCAGAAACAGGTCCAAAAGTCAGCCGCCAAAGCTGACCCAAAAATGGTGGCGCTGGCCCACGGGCCCAGGAGGGCCAGGATCAGCCAGCCTGCTGCGCCCAGGACTGACAAAGCCAGGAGAGAGAACCTTCGCCGCTCCTTGTGGTCCGAGCCGAACTCGTTGACCCAGCCTTGGAGGCTGTTACCCAATGCGGCAGTCGCAAGTTGACCAATGCGGTACAGCTTCTCCGCTGATACGAACGCAGCCAACCCGGAAGTGGAGGCAGCAAACTGCACCACGAGGACCGGAGTAGAGGCGTAGGCTCCTGCCGCGACGGTCACGCCTGCCCCGCCCCTCAGCTCCCAGATTTCCCGAATTACTGCGCGGGGAGTCAGCCCGTGGAAGTCTGTCCGTTCAGCGTGATCCTTGTTGAACCACAAGGTTCCCGCCAGGCCAAGCAGCAGAAGTGCCAGGGGGTAGAGGAAGATCTCACCGGTCGCGAACAAGAGCGGGATAACGCCCAGGGTTGCGACCATGCGGGGAATAACGTCGTATTTAGCAATCCTGCCGGCGTGCCCTGTCGCTATGCAGTACCAGGCCGGGGTGAGCCCTGCGGCCGCTTGGGCACAGGCCATTAGGAAAGCGACCCAGAACTGCTCTCTCACGCCCGTGAATGAGAGGGCGGCTGCCATAAGGGGAATGGCGCAGACGAAGACAAAGAATCGGGTGACGAAACTAGTGGCGTAGAGCCGGCGCCGCGTAATGGGGTCGCTTTGCGAGGCGACGGCGGCAGGACCTGTCAATGGCCACCCAAGACCGATGACAATGGCCGCGATTGCCCCGACGGCCTGGCCCACGGCCAAGGAATTCCAGGCCGGTGCTCCACCGACCCTGGCGATGATGGGCAAGAGGATGAACGACGCAAGCGAGGCGAGCAGCGGCAATCCGGCGAAGGCCGCGATCCTTTTGATCATGTCGTGGTCTCCGCCGCGATGCGGCGACTACGCATAGTCATAGGCATCCTTGCCCAAACGGCCGTTAACGAAGACGTCTTCAACCTCCTGTTTGAACCGGGCACGTTCGTTGAGGATGGTTTCCCGGTAGCTGTCTTGTTTTGCCACTTCCTGCTCGAAGTTGGCGATGAGCTGCGGAAGCATGGCTGCAGCGGTGGCAACCTCGGTGTCTCCCGGCGTGATTTTGTGTTCCCAGGGAATGGGAACGTCAGCGTAGAAGGCGCCTGACCCTCGACGCGCCACGATTGTCAGGGCGCCGGAAAGCGTTGCCTCCCGAGGCATGCGGTCTTTACCGGGGTGGTGCCCCAGGTCCAAATAGACGCCGCATTGCTGCAGGGTCGCAACTACCTCGGCGCGGGTCATCCCGACAATTGGCTGCCATTCAATGCTGGGCGGGCTGGCCGCCTTCACCGCGTCGATGATGTGTCCGCCTTTGGCGGGATTGTAGGTAACCAGTTGGCGGTTGCGCTCGGCGGTGGCCGTGGCCTGGAATTCCCCGGTGGGGGTGTAGTCGGAAACCAAGGATGGCACCACGTCCAATCTGGTGGCTACAAAGGCCCACGCATAAGAGGACTGCACGAGGTGGATGACATCCTTATCGGTGCGCAGTTTTGCCGGCGTCACGCCGTTCTTCCACATACGGGCGAAAGGAACTGCGGCTTCCTTTGCCTTTTCAAACAGGCCAGCCGTATTCCGGTACCACATGCGCTCGGCCATGAAGGTCAGCGAGTTATCGATACTGAGCCACCAGCACATGCGCCGGGCCTGCTTGATGTGGGACATCTCATGGACGTAGGTCTCCGGATAGACCACCACGTTTTCGGCGGTATCGACGATTTCAGCTGCCTCCGGGGCATCGTAGATGTCGTACTGCTCCACGCGGTCATTGCCTGCCGTGTGCGGATGGGGGACCAGATAGGCGTCCTGCCCGAGCTCACGCAGCATATCGACCAGCTGATGGAGGGCTTCCGGCCCTCCTGTACGCAAGCCGCGGTGATAGAGGACAAAGATTGATCCTGAGTTAGTGGTCATGAATATTCTTTCGATGTTGACCGGGCAGTGCAGGGGAATGAGGGAACCGGCGACTAGCGTAGGCGGGCCGCGAGGGCGTCGTCTATCTTGCCCATCCGCTGATGAAGGGCATCGCGGATGCCGGCCGCCGCGGCTACCGCGTGCTTACGCCTGTTCGGACCAAATCCGAAGCGCACAACGTTGCTTTGGATTTCCATGTATATTCTGCGCAGGACCCAGACCGGCTGTTTCAATGCATACCGGCGCGCGAGTGTCAGCGAGTTCCGGGTGATGTAGTAGACCCGGAACGGTGCGTGGTAGTAGATGTACAGCTTTTTGGCCCCAATGTGCGCGTGCCAGCCGAGAATCTTCATCGGCCGTGCACTGCCCAGGCTGTGCTCAAGATTGCAGCCCCGTCCTGCCAGTGCACGGAGGCCGTGTTCCCGGAGTCGCGCATTGAATTCAGAATCCACGCAATCGATGAAGAACCCTTCGTCGAAGAGGCCAACTGCATCGAACGTGCGTGCCCGCACCAGTGTGCCGCTGGTCATGGGGTCGAAGATCTGGGGCTCATCCCGGCTGCCCCATACGGGCAGGGGAATATGATTGTGCGACTCCGCGCACACCATGCCTACACTGTGCGGGTCACTAGACGCTTCGACAGTAGCGAGAGCGGCACGGATGTAGTCTCCAGTGAACCTGGAGTCCTGGTCCATGGTGACAATCCACTCCGGGTTCCAGCGCTCGAGTGCTTCCTTGATTCCCGTGTTCAGGGCCTTGGCGATCCCGGAATTGATTCCGAGGCGCAGAACAACGGCACCTGCCTGCTCCATCTCTGCCAAGGCCTGCGATACATCGTCGCTCGAGCCGTCGTCGACAACCACGACATGGGAGACGAAGCCCAACAGCCACTTTACGTTGGCAACATTTTCTGCACCGGGGTTATAGGCAGATACGACTCCACACACATCGGGGTGGGGGCTGGTCGGCTCCGGGCCAGACTGGACCATCACGCCTTCCTCGCCTGACGCGAGCGCCGTACTGCAACGTAGACGTTGCGCAGGAAAGCCATTCGTGCACGAATTATTTTTGAGGCTGAGCGGATGCCGTGGGGCGTCAGGTTCTCGCCGTGAAGTCTGTGCAGGATGGTGTCTTCTTCCATGTAGACGATGGAGCGGTTGACGTTGCCCACGGTGGCAAGCCACTGGTCATGGGATTCGTTCATGTAGTGGGGGAACGGCAGTGCCTGTGCCAAAAGGTTCCGCCGGACGGCCATCGCGCAACCCCAGTGGAGGCGGTAACCGACCACAATGCCCAGAAGGTTGCGCAGGTGGTGGGTGGAATCCTTGGCCCGTAAACGAATTTCGTGGAATGAGCCGGGTTTTCCGTCGAAGTGCCTGCAGTTGCTCACCACCATGCTCTTGCCGTCCAAGGCCGAAATCATGCGTTCCACCCGGCCCGGGAGCCATACATCGTCCTGGTCCGACAGGAAAACGAACTCTCCCTGTGCCTCCCCGAGTGCTTTTTCAAACGTTGAAACATAGCCATGGTTATGTTCGGCATTGATCAGCCGGATCCGACGGTCCGGGACAGCGGCGACGATGGCAGCAGTGTTGTCCGTGGAACAGTCATTGACGACAATGACTTCGTCGTGGGGGCCGAGTTCGGGAAGGATCGACTCGATTTGCTCGCTGATGTGGCGGGCGCCGTTGTAGGCAGCCATGCAAACACTGATGCGCGGCCGTGTGGTTGTGGGCTCCAAAAGTAATTCTCCTCACTCCGGGCGGTGCCAGCGGGGCGGGCAGGACCCCAAGCAGTCTAGCAAGCCGTGCCTGGCGGGCCCGACAGGGGCCCGTCAACTATAATCGTGGGGAAGCCGCCGAGTTCTTCGAGCGGAGCCCACGGAAGGAATCCCAGGTCCATGACCGTTGACGTAATGCTGCCCTACTACGGCGATGTCGATCAGATGAAGCTCGCAGCCCGAAGCGTGATGAACCAGGAGAACGAGGACTGGCGGCTCATCGTGATCGATGACGGCTACCCGGACCCCGAACCGGAACGCTGGTTCTCGACCATCACTGACACTCGCGTTACGTACCTCAAGAACGAGAAAAACCTGGGCGCCAACGGCAACTACCGCAAGGCCCTGACCATGGTCGAGTCACCGTATGTGGTCATCATGGGCGCAGATGATGTCATGCTGCCCAACTACCTGGACGTCGTAGTGGATGCGTTCGAGACCTACCCGCATGCCAGCGTCGTCCAGCCGGGCGTCCAGGTCATTGATGAAAAGGGCATAGCCTGCATCCCCCTGGCTGATGCCGTCAAAAAGGCCTACGCCCCGAAGACCCGCGAGCGGATCGAGCTCAAGGGTGAGCAGATGGCTACCAGCCTGGTACGTGCTGACTGGGCTTACTTTCCGTCGCTGGCCTGGCGGTCGGAGACCATCGTGCGGATCGGCTTCACCGACGGCCTGGACGTCGTTCAGGACCTTGCCTTGCTGCTGGACATAGCGGCAGAAGGCGGTTCCCTGGTGGTGGACCCCACGTTGTCCTTCCTGTACCGGAGGCACTCGGCGTCGGATTCTTCCGTGCGTGCCCTGGACGGCCGCCGCTTTGATGAGGAGCGGCGCTTCTTTGAGGGGCAGGCCGCCCGGTTTAAGGAACTTGGCTGGAACCGCGCTGCCCGTGCAGCGTCCTTCCACACCACCTCGCGGCTGAATGCTGCATCCTTGGTGGTCAAGTCCGTGGCCATGGGCAAGGTGGACTCCCTCCCACGGCTGGCAAAGCACATCTTCGGCTGACCGATTGCATAGGAAAGGGAGCGCCCCGCGGGGTCGCTCCCTTTTTTGTTTGGTCCACTTGGCCAGTCGCGCGGAAGTGCTCCTGCTACGCAGCGGGGCCGGTGGTTCCGTCCTGTCGCGGGCGTGACCCGACGCTTTGCTGCAGTGCCGAAAGCTCCACCTTCAACAAGGCCACCTCTTCGCAAAGGATGCGCACCTCATCCTCGGCCTGCGACTGCTCACGGGACAGGTGAAGGCATACACCGACAAGGAGGACCAGGGTGGTGATGAAGAGGAGGTTCGCCGGAACCTGGATTCCGAGCAAGCCACTTGCTTGCTCGAGCAGCGCGGGAAAAGCGGCCAACAGCAGCGTGCCTATGCCGATGACAATCCAGAGAACGGCGTACTTCTCGCGCAGCTTTTGCCTTCGCAGCATCTCGAAGACGAAGAAGAGAATCGCCACGACGACGATGGAGCCCATGAGGAGAGACATGTGGAATCCTAGTTGGTGGAAGGTGTGGATTTCTTGCGCGTCAGCGCGAACAAGAGCGCCATTCCTGAGCGGCCGAGGTAGATAGCGGCTTTGATGGGGTCATGGCTCGGGGTGCCGCCCTGACGCTCCCTCATTGAAACGCCAACCTGCCGGACAGTGCAGCCCGAACGTATTGCCACGACCAGTGAATCAATCGTGTCGCCCAGGTACTCGGCGGGATAATGGTCCAGATATTGGCGGATGGCCTTGGCATTCGCTGCGCGGAAACCAGAGGTCACATCGGTAAGCTTCGTCCGTGCCAGCCGGGATATCGTCCAGGCCAGGACGTTCATAGCCCACTTCCGGGGACCGCGCACGGTGTAGTTTCCGGCATCTGCAAACCGGGCACCAATGGCGATGTCGGCGTCACGCAGTCCGTCCAGGACCGCCTTGATGTCCCGGGGGTCGTGTTGACCGTCCGCGTCCACCTGGATGACTTGCTTATATCCGTGCGCCTTGGCGTATTTGAATCCAGTGCGCATGGCGCCGCCGACGCCCATGTTGAACGGTAACTGAACGACCGTGGCACCGGCGGCGCGCGCAACCCGGGCGGTATCATCCCGGGAGCCATCATCCACCACCAACACATCGCAGGCCGGTCCGAACTCAAGGACTTCCGCAATGGTGTTGCCGATCGCCTCCGACTCATTCCAAGCCGGCATGATGACAAGAGTGTCGTGGCGTGCTTCGGTCATGCTGAAAATCCGCTCATGGTCGAATTGACGTACTCGGTCAGACGCAGCCCCGCTGCGGGTGCGTCGAAGCCGGCAGCCTTGATTTTGGACAGGTCAAGGACACTGTTAAGCGGTCGGGGCGCAGCATCCTTCCCTTCGAAGTATTCCTTGGTGCTTACGCCGGTCACTGAGGACCTGCTTTTGCCAGCCAGCTCGTAGACGTCTGCCGCAATGTCGGCCCACGACTGCGCCTCGCCGTCGTTACTCAAGTTGTACGTGCCATACGGTGCCGCTGTTTCCAGCAGATGCCGGATGCCAGCGGCGATATCTTCGGTGAAACTGAGGCGCCCGTACTGATCGTTCACTACAGAAGGCTCTACTCCACGCGACGCGAGTGAGGCCATGGTGCGAACGAAGTTGTTGCCTTCCCCGATAACCCAACTCGTGCGGACGATGTAGTGCCGGGGAACCACGCTGACGACAGCGTCGCCGGCTGCTTTTGTCTGCCCGTAGACTCCCAGCGGGGTGAATGCCTCCGTTTCGGCATGGACTTCCTTGGCTCCGTCGAAGACATAGTCGGAGGAAACGTGTACGAGCGTGAGGTCATGCTCAATGGCGATTCTCGCAAGCTGCGTCATCGCGGTCACATTGGTTGCCCAGGCGGCCGCCCGGCCATCGGGGGTCTCCGCAGCGTCGACGGCCGTGTAGGCAGCCGCGTTCACGACGGTGGAATAGTTCTTCCAATTGCGGGCCAGGAAAGCATCCGGGCTGCCAAGGTCGAACTCACCGCGCGATGCGAACTCGACGGAAGAGTCGCCGCCGTACTGTTTCCGCAGTGCTTTGCCCAACTGCCCGTTCGCCCCGACCACCAAGGTCTTCTTCGGTGGCATCGGCACGACGTCGGCCAGGCGGGGGTGGGCCTTGTCTTTTTCGGATAATTCGGCGTCGGAGAGCGGGATGGGCCATTCGATGGCGACGGTTTCGTCCGCCAGGTTCAGGAACGTGTATTGACCTTGCGCGTCTGCGGACCAGTGGTCGTTGACGAGGTACGTGTAAGCCGTCGAATCTTCAAGAGTCTGGAAAGCATTGCCGACGCCGCGTGGAATAAAGATCGCCTGGCTTGGATCGAGCACGGCGGTGAACACGGCACCAAACGAGGGTCCGTGGCGCAGATCCACCCATGCTCCGAAAATCCGTCCCGTGGCGACCGAGATGAACTTGTCCCAGGGCTCTGCGTGGATCCCCCGGGTAGTACCCGCCTTCTCGTTGAAGGAGATGTTGTTCTGTACGGGCCGGAAGTCCGGCAGGCCGAGTGCAACCATCTTTTCCCGTTGCCAGTTTTCCTTGAACCAGCCGCGGTTGTCGCCGTGGACAGGAAGGTCGTAGAGAACGACGCCGGGAATGGGCGTTTCGTGGACGGCGAGCATTTTAGAGAACTCGATGGACATGCCTTACTGGCCCTGTTCCTTGTACTTGGCCTCCGTGGCGGCCTTTTGGGGGCGCCACCAGTCCTCGTTATCCCTATACCAGGCGATGGTGTCTTCGATGCCGGTCTCAAAGTTTGAGAACCGAGGTTCCCAACCGAGCTCGGTGCGCAGCTTTGTTGAATCGATGGCATACCGCAGATCATGACCAGCACGGTCCACCACATGGTCGTAGGCGTCCGGGGCCTGGCCCATGTGCTTGAGGATCAGTTCAACGACGTCTTTGTTGTTCTTCTCGCCGTCGGCGCCAATCAGGTAGGTCTCCCCGATGCGGCCTTTCGCAATGATGGCGAGGACGGCCGAGGAGTGGTCATTGGCGTGAATCCAGTCCCGGACGTTTTCCCCCTTGCCGTAGAGCTTGGGCCGGATGCCGTCGATCACGTTGGTGATCTGCCGTGGGATGAACTTTTCCACGTGCTGGTAGGGACCGTAGTTATTGGAGCAGTTGCTGATGGTTGCCTGAAGCCCAAATGAGCGAACCCACGCGCGGACCAGGAGGTCGGACCCGGCCTTGGTGGAGGAGTACGGGCTGGACGGGTTGTAAGGGGTCTGTTCCGTGAAACGCTCGGGATCGTCGAGTTCGAGATCGCCGTAGACCTCGTCCGTGGAGATGTGGTGGAAGCGTTTGCTGTGCTTCCGTGCAGCTTCGATGAGGGTGTAGGTACCGATGATGTTGGTGTCGAGGAAGGGCCGGGGGTCGTGCAGGGAATTGTCGTTGTGCGATTCCGCTGCGTAGTGGACCACCACATCTGCTTCGGCAACGAGCCCGTCCACGAGTGCGGGGTCGGCAATATCGCCTTGGACGAATGAGAAGCGGTCTGCTGGAAGGCCCTGCAGCGATGCAAGGTTGCCGGCGTAGGTCAACTTGTCCAGAACAGTGACATGGTCTTCCGTGTTCTCAATAACGTAGTGGACAAAGTTTGAGCCAATGAAGCCGGCGCCGCCGGTAACAAGAAGTCGCTGCATAATTCCCAAGACTACCGGATTTGCCGCTGCACTTAGCTAAAGGAAAGATGGGTGCATGCGCGGAATAATACTCGCCGGCGGTACCGGCTCGAGGCTCCATCCCATCACTTTGGGCGTCAGTAAGCAGTTGGTCCCGGTGTACGACAAGCCGATGATCTACTACCCGCTCTCCACGTTGATCCTCGCGGGCATCCGGGACATCCTGATTATCACCACTCCCCATGATGCCGAGCAGTTTGAGCGACTCCTCGGTGACGGCTCCCGGTTTGGTGTTTCCATCACCTACAAGCAGCAGCCTTCACCTGATGGCCTAGCGCAGGCATTTGTTCTCGGTGCTGAGCACATCGGCGACGACAGCGTAGCCCTTGTCCTAGGCGACAACATCTTCTACGGGCACGGCATGGGAACGCAGTTGCGGCGATTTGAAAATATCGATGGTGGGGCAGTATTCGGCTACTGGGTGGCAGACCCGAAGGCCTATGGCGTCGTGGAGTTTGACGAAAACGGTAAAGCCGTTTCGCTGGAAGAGAAGCCGTCCGAACCGAAGAGCCACTACGCGGTGCCGGGACTCTACTTCTACGACAACGACGTCGTGGATATTGCGAAGAACCTCAAGCCATCCGCCAGGGGAGAGCTTGAGATCACCGACGTCAACCGTACTTACTTGGAGCGCGGCAAACTGCAGGTTGAGATTCTTCCACGGGGCACGGCCTGGCTGGATACAGGAACTTTCAATGACCTGAACGACGCGTCAAACTTCGTTCGGACCACGGAGAACCGGCAGGGACTCAAGATTGGGGCCCCGGAGGAAATTGCCTGGCGCCTGGGGTTCCTTACAGATGAAGAACTGCGTGAGCGGGCCGAACCCCTCGTCAAGAGCGGTTATGGTTCGTACCTCATCGACCTGTTGGAACACGGCCGCTGATCACGAGCAAGAAAGCAGGGGCGGGACCGCGAAAGCGGTCCCGCCCCTTTTTGTCAACGTGTCAGTTGAGTCGTACCTTCGCTCCGCCGGCCGAGGTCCAGCTGATGGCACCCCCCTGGAAGTTCTGGCTGCAGGACAACCTGTCGGCGGTGCACGTTTGGCCGCTTGTGGGGAAGGCCAGCGCACCGTTTTCGAAGCCTTGTCCTGCCCAGGTCTGCTGGATAGGCCCTGGCATCATCACTTGCGCGCCGCTGGCGGCGGACCACATGGTGGTTCCCTTCTCAAAGTTTTGGAAGCAACCACCGTTGCGCAACCCGCAGATGGCGCCGCTGGTGGGGTAGCCAAGTGAGCCGCCCTCGAAACCCGTGGTGGCCCACTTGTCCCGGATGGGGGCCGATGACATGGTCTGAGCTCCGGTGGCGGGGGAGTACATGACTGTTCCGTTCACGAAGTTCTGGAAGCAGCCGCCGTTCCGGAGACCGCACACCTGTTCGCTGGTGGGATATCCAAGAATTCCGTTCTCAAAACCGGAAGCGATCCACGCATCCCGGACCGGACCGAACGACATTGCATGTGCCCCGCTGGCATTGGACCACATCACAGTCCCGCCCAGGTAGTTCTGGAAGCACCCGGCACCGACCAGCCCACAGATGACATTTGAAGCGGGGTAGCCGAGGGCGCCGTTTTCAAAGCCTTGCTTCTGCCAGAAGTCACGGATGGGTCCCAGGAGGCTGGGTTGGGCGCCTGCAGCTGGGGAGTACATGAGTGCTCCCTTGGCGAACATCTGGAAGCATCCACCGTCCTTGAGGCCGCAGATCTGGGCGGACGCAGGGTAGCCGAGGGCCCCTCCTGCCGCACCAAGGTTCGTCCACGCCTGGGCCATGGGGCCAGCCGGGACCGTCTGGATCGGTGT
Organism: Pseudarthrobacter niigatensis; assembly: GCF_030812615.1. Taxonomy (NCBI): domain Bacteria; kingdom Bacillati; phylum Actinomycetota; class Actinomycetes; order Micrococcales; family Micrococcaceae; genus Pseudarthrobacter; species Pseudarthrobacter niigatensis. The sequence continues at coordinate 233,659 of NZ_JAUSTB010000002.1, forward strand.
CGCCGCGGAGTAGGCGACCGTGCCCTTTTCGAAGGACTGCCAGCATTCGGTCTGAACGGCGCCGCAGCTGGCCGGACCTGTCGGGTAGCCCAGTTGGCCGTTTTCGAAGCCGGTTTGTGCCCAGTAGTTAAGGATGCGGCCAGTCATTGCGTACGCCCCTGAGGCGGGTGAGAACAGAATGCTTCCACCCTGGAACAGCTGATAGCAGCCGCCGCCTCGTAGTCCGCAGACTTCCTTGGCAAGCGGGAATCCGATGGGTTCTCCCTTTGTCCTTGCTGCCTTCCAGGTGTCACCGATGCCCATGTAGATGGGCCATGCACCAGCTGTGGGTGTCGACCCGATGACTCCGCCGCTGAACAGCTGCGTGCAGTCGGACGCGCTGCAGCTTACATCTGTTGTCGGGAACCCTAGGAGGCCGTTCTCAAACCCGTCCTTGGCCCATGCGTCGAGGACCGGTCCCGATTTGACCAAGTGTGCTCCGCTGGACGGACTCCAAAGCGCGGACCCGGCTTGGAATAGCTGGAAGCATCCGCCAAACCGCAGCCCGCATGTCGCGTTGCTCGTGGGGTAGCCCCACGGGCCATTTTCGTAGCCTTGCGCGGCCCAGGCATCGCGAATCGCGCCGAATGGAACGAAGGCGGCACCAGTGGATGGCGACGACATGATGCTGCCGCCCTGGAAATTCTGGAAGCATCCGCCGTTTTTCAGCCCACAGATCAGGTCACTGGTCGGATAGCCTGCCGCGCTGCGTTCGGCACCGAGGGCCTGCCACGCTCCGGTAACGGGCCCCGCGGAAACGGCGAAGGCTCCGGACGCCGGGGACCACATCACGGTCCCGCCCTGGAAGCCCTGGTAGCAGCCGCCGCTGGTCAAGCCGCATGTGATGGCGGTGGTTTGACTGCCCAGCGATGGATGAGCCTTTGCATATGCCGCTATCTGCTGGGTGGCCTGGGACGGGACCTGGACGGAGGGCGTGCCGGTTCCGGCAAACCGCTGGAGCGATGCATAGTCACCGTTCCACACATTCGAGTCACCAGCCAGTGGGCCAGTGCTGCTGTACTGCCAGATGCTGTAGGTGCTCCAGCCTGCCGGCACCGCGCCGGCATCATCGCTGGGGGATCCGGGGTATGCGGCTACCCACAGCGGGTAGTCGCCAAAGTCTGTCGGCGTGCCGAGGCACTGGTTCCACCAGCTCGTATTGGTGTAGATAACTGGCAGCCGGCCGGTAAGGGACAGCATGGTGTTGCCAAAGTCCCGAACCCAGGAAGCCAATTGGCTTCCGGACATGTCGTAGCAGGTATTGCCGAAGTAGAAACCGTTGATCGTCTTGCCTGCATATGGATTGAACTCAAAATCCAGGACGGGCGGCATTGTGTACCCGTCAGCCGACCAGCCGCCTCCGTTATTTACGAAATAGCGCGCCTGGTCCGCACCCGAGGACCAATTGGGAATGGCGAAGTGGTAGGCGCCCCGGATCATTCCGACGCTTCGCGCGCCCTGGTACTGGGAGCCGAAGAGGTCATTGGTGAAGTAGTTGCCTTCTGAAGCCTTCACGTAGGCGAATCTGGCACCCATGTTCCATTGCTGCTGCCAGTCAACGCTCGTTTGGTGCCCGCTGACGTCAAGTCCCTGAACGCCAAACGAGGGCATCCATGTGCCTTGGGTGGACAACGATTCGGTGCTGAGCTTCCTGGCGGGGTCAGAGCTGTTCGATGCCGTGACCCTCGCGGAGCGCTGGCCCATCTCCGCTCCGCCGGGACCGATCGCCTGAGCCATGGTTTGTGGCGAAGGAGTGGGGCCCGGTGAGGTTGCAGGCAGGGGCGAGGTTGAAGGCAATGGCGCGGATGCCGGCGAAGGGGCCGACGTCGGAGCCGGTGATGCTGCGGTGCCCGGAGCTGAAGTGGAGGTAGCAGAAGGTGTCGGCGCCGGGCTGACTTCTGCTGCGGTGGCTACATCAGCCATGCCGGGTCCGGCGAGCAACGAGACGGCCAACAGGGCGGTCCCGAGGGACTTCATGACTGGGTGACGGGACTGAGACAGGTTCCGCTTCATATGGGCTCCGGAGACAATGTGGCGCTCCCCCGAGCGCCTCTTTGGATACTGCTCAGGTGATTTCCCCCAGGAAGGCACCTGATAGTGCTATTTCGATAAATAACGCGCTCACCATAGCACCCGTGTTACTGACGGAACCAGTGATTCTGGTGTTACTTATGTGAATCCTGTGGTCATCTGGATTTAATCCTGAGTCGTTCCGGTGACAATCTTGAGGTACCTCAGATATCCACATGCGCGCATAATGACTTGTTGCGGCCGGGGCAAGCTCCTTAGGCTGTAGCCCAAGTCGCACTGCCTCCGTCGGGGGCGGCAGTTGTATGGGGGAACATATGGACGCGCTGGGAATTGTCGAGGACGAAGTCCGCGAACTCATCCGTCGCCGCGGGCTGGACCCGCTAAGGCAGGCTGGTGAGGTCCGGCGCTTGGTTGAAGCAGCAGTAACGGACTATGACGAACGGGCACTGATGGGGCCTTTGCCGCCCATTGGCCCTCTCGACGCAGCCCGCCGGTTCCTCTTCGACGCCGTTGCAGGCTTCGGTGTGCTGCAACCACTCCTGGATGACCCTTCGATTGAGGAAATCTGGCTAAACGCACCCAACGAAATTTATGTCGCGCGCAACGGCGAGTCCGAGTTGACGTCGCTGAGCCTCACGGAGCAGCAGGTGCGCGACCTCGTGGAACGTATGCTCAAGAGCTCCGGCAGGAGGCTTGACATGTCCTCACCTTTCGTCGATGCGGCCCTGCCTGACGGTTCAAGGCTGCACGTGGTTATCCCGGATGTAACCCGCCGCCATTGGGCAGTTAACATCCGCAAGTTCGTAGTCAAAGCCAGCCGCCTGGAACATCTCGTGGAGTTGGGGACGCTGACGCCGCAGGCAGCACGCTTTCTCGGCGCGGCTGTGTCCAGCGGCCTGAATATCCTGGTATCGGGGGCAACCCAGGCCGGCAAAACCACCATGCTGAACTGTTTGGCTGCCAGCATCGGAAGCCGCGAACGTGTCATCACCGTCGAGGAAATCTTCGAACTGCAGTTTCCCCTCCGGGACGTGGTGGGGCTTCAGTGCCGTCAACCGAACCTCGAAGGTGAGGGAGAAATTCCACTCCGCCGCCTGGTGAAGGAAGCACTGCGGATGCGTCCGGACCGGCTGGTGGTGGGGGAGGTTCGCGAAGCCGAGAGCCTGGACATGCTCATCGCCCTGAACTCCGGGCTTCCTGGAATGTGTACGGTTCATACGAACTGCGCTTAAGGCATGACAGGGATTAGGAGCACGAGTTCCATCCGCATTAGGATCGCTGGATGACGAGGGTCGCCATATATGCGCGAATTAGCTCCGATCGAGAGGAGACCGAACTCGGCATTGAGCGACAAATTGATTCGTGTCAGGCGCTTGCTGACCGGTTGGGTTTCACCGTCGTTGCCACCTACGCGGATAACAACATAAGCGCATTCACAGGGAAGCGTCGTCCTCAATGGGAGAAGCTCAAGACTGCCATAGGCGACGGCTCCATCGATGGCATCGTGTGCTGGGGCATAGACCGCCTCTACCGCCGTCCGATTGAGTTGGAACATCTAATGGACCTGCTGGAAAGACGGCGTACGCTGTTCATTCATCCCGTCAACGCGAGCAAAGTTGACCTCAACACGACGGACGGACGGAACCAAGCTCGATTGGCGGTTGTGTTCGCGAACCACGAGTCCGAACGAAAGTCTGAAAGGCTGGTGCTCCAGCGGGAGCAAGCAGCGGCAAACGGGTTATGGAACGGTGGCAGAGTTCCCCTCGGCTACAAGAAGCACCCTACGAAAAGGGGCCACCTTCTCATCCATCCCGGTGAAGCTCGGGCCCTTCGACAGATCGCAAAAATGGTGTTAGCGGACAAATCCCTTTACGCCTGCTACACCTACTGGCTGAAAGTCACTGGCAGAACGATCGCCCAAAACACTCTAAAGAACGCGCTTTTATCGCCCACGATTACAGGGTTCAGAGTGCATCTTCCACAGCGAGACCGAGTCAAAGAGGCGATCCGTGACCTCTATCGCGATAGCAGTTTTTTGGACAAGCACACACTGCACAAAGCCACTGCTTGGAGTCCCATCCTCCAGTATGACGAATGGTTGCGCGTGCGTGGGAAATTACAGCGTCCAGAAGAATACGAGCGACGTGCCCAAGGAAAACTAAGCAGACTGGCCGGGGTGCTCTACTGCGGGGTATGCGGGGTGAAGCTGGGCTTTGACGGCAAGTCCTATAGGTGCTCAGTAACTGGCACCAACGGGACGCCCGGTGGACATGTGGGCATCCAAGCCGAGAAGACCTGCATGTTGGTGGAGGGGCTGATGTTGGAGTGGCTGCAATCAACAGAGACGGAGCTGTCACCTCCGGTAGTTTCTTTGGTTGATCGAACGGGGGAGTCCAACGAGCTTCAGCAACGCATTCAACGGAACAAAGATATGTACGAAGCTGGTGAGATCGCTGCCCTCGACGAACTACGTGCCCGGAATGAACCCCTGCGGGTTCGGCTACGTGAGTTGGCGAAAGCTCAGGCTATGCATGACGCGGCTCACAACCTTGTTTCGAACAAGAAGATGATGCTGGACCAGTGGGACGAGTTGGACGGCGATCAGCAGCGCGCTGCGATGAAGACGGCAATGAAGGTCTACATCATGCCAGCTTCAAAACGCGGCAACGTATTCGACACTGATCGTCTTGTTCCTATTTATCTCAATACTGGCAAGAAGGAGCCCGCACTTTCTGAGTTGCCTGCCATTCAGGCCAAGCAGCGTGCGCTCAGCGCTCCCTAAGTGCCCGATAAATTGTTGACTCGGACACCACCATCTCGTCTGCAATTTCCTTGATGGTGTATTCCTGTGAGTCATACATGGTTTTGACCATCTTTAGCTTCTGAGTGCTAAGTTTTGGCTTTCGACCGCCTACGCGTCCCCTTGCCTTTGCTGCATCAACACCGGCTTGAACCCTGCTACGGATAGTGTCTCGTTCCCACTGTGCCACGCTCGCCAGAATGTTTAGTTGGAAGCGGCCAACTTCGGTGCGGGTATCCAACCCTTCGGTTAGCGATACCAGCCCTACACCTTTTTGCTGTAGCTGCTCAACGAGTTGCACGAGGTGGATGAGGGAGCGTCCCATACGGTCAATCTTCCAGACCACCACGGTATCTCCACTGCGAAGGTGGTCGAGCATGATTTGGAGTTGCGGGCGTTCAGCCCTTGCACCGGAGATCGTGTCAATGTAAATCCTGTCCACGCCGTACGTCGTAAGGGCGTCCTCTTGCAAGGAAGCGTCTTGGGAGCCAGTACTGATGCGTCCGTAGCCCCAGACCTTGCCCGTTGAATCCACCGTCGTCGTCATGCCGGTAGTCTTCCATGGCAGAAGGTAAAATGACAGTAAGGATTATGACAGTTTGATTCTGAAAGTCTTATTGACAGCAGAAAGCCCCGGAATACCCCGATTAAAGAGGTTTCCAATCCGGGCGATCGAAACCTATAGTTTTTGACAGTGTCTTCTGAGGTCTACCCCTAGTCCTGATCACCGGTCATGACAACGCAGCATGAACCATGAATCCAGCCGCCTAATGTGGTGTCATGAACAAATTGCGGTCAGTGTCGGGGGAGACCGATGAGATAACGGAAGCTCTACAGCTCGCCATTTATGTGGATGAGGTGGGCAGGCAGGCGGAAATCGCGAGCAGATACCTGACTCGCGCTTGGTTGCGGGCAATGCGTCCGGAAACCGACTCCCACGACACAATGGTGTGGGGAGACCTTCAAGCCGCACTGTTCGCCTGCATCGTTATTCAGCGGATGCTTCAGCCCGGACCCGCATTCAAGCATCCCGAGGCTACGAGAGCGCAACGGCAAAAGCGGCTGAAAGAACGAGCACGCCAGCTTAACGATATCCTCCACCTCGACGATGAGTTCCCCGTCCTCAGGGTTCGGGAGATCAGAAACGCCTTCGAGCATTTTGACGAAGGACTCGACGCGCTAGTTCTCGCGGGCAGGTCTTCCTTCATTGACTGGCACATCAGTAGGGACGGACTCTCGATGAGAACGCCGCCCGGTCACGACGGTCCCGTCCTTCAAGCACTGAGAGCCTTTTACCCGGCTGGCGGCACCCTCCATTTCGGAGACCTCTTGTTGGACATATTCAGCATGGACTGCGCGCTGATCCAGTTGAAGGATGAGCGCGTACCACGGGCGCTCGATGAACTGGGAGACATAACCGCCACGGGTCCCAAGCTCTTCGGTGCGTCGCAGCTCATTCACCTACTTCCACCGGACAAGGTCTTGCCTCGACTTGATGAATGGCTTCGGGTGCGTGGACAACTGGGAAGCCCTGTGCCCTTCACTCCACCCGTTGAGCCGTGTCAGCCGCCTGCCTTTCCCGCTGGTGTCGCCGCATCACCCTCGTCGGATGCTTAGTCACCCATGCGACGCCGGTTCTCTTGTAGTACCAGCGCTGAGGGGGATCAATGAAGCTGTAGATGACCCTCCACACTCGTGAGCGGAATGGAATCCGAACTTTGTCGTTCGTCCCGAGGTCCTTCCGGATTGCTGTTTCCAGAACCTGATAAGCTTCCGAGCGTCGTCGCGACCAGTGGGCGAACTTGTCATCATCGTCGATGTTCACCTGCTGCCCAGCTACCTCAAGGACCACCAGATAATTCTGCGCCGCGCTTCGTACAGCGTAGGGAGCCACAATGAACAACTTGGAGTTGTAGGTGTCCTTGATGTCGTCAAGTGGGGTCTTGAGCTGCTCCTTGGTGGCACGGTAGAAGTCCAAGGACCTGCTCGATGCATGAGCCTGTCGCAGCAGCGAACTGTAGACCTCCAGCCGTTGATTCCTCAGCCACTGCTGGTGCTCTGTCTTTTTACTGATGAGGAGACCTATGAGCCCCGCCACGGCAGTTAACACGGCCCCAATCAGTACCCCCAACAAATTTTCCATAGGCAAAGTACAGCAGATCGGGCAAGCTGGATTTCGAAGCAAAGCTATCGCTGGTTAATGTCAGGCAGGTGTGAGGGTTCTGTTCCTCACGCATTCAGACACTCACAACCGGCGACGCGCATCTCGAAACCGGATTGCCCTCGCACCCCGTGCGGATGTGACCAGCAAGCAGCTCGCATTGTGCTCCCAATGCGACTCGGCACTTTGGAGACATCACGGACCCTCACTACGGGTGAGCACCGGGGACGCATGCACCTGCTCAGGGCCTACGCAGATACGACCGCAGGACGACACTCGCAAAAGCAGAACATCTGTGCAGTGGCTTCACCAACCGGCGTTGTGGCTGGGGCGAGTTGTGGTGATGAATAGCAGGATGGGCGATTGTTGATGGGGGTGGCGTCAGCTTACGGTGTTACCCACGGGCTGAGCGGTTCGACGCCCGAGATCAGCCGTCCATCCGATAACGTTATGAGCGAGCGGCGCATAGCCACAAGAGCTAAATCTGGGGAGCAGCATTGCAGGGTGTAATAGACGAACCGATTCTAAACAACCCCTACGATCCGCCGTCTCGCCACTACGTTCTCGGTGCCAATGGGCCTACGGGCGAGATCAAAGCTGGGCGCCGTTCCAGCGAATCATTTGTGCCAATCGCGGTGAGTCGCAAGGGTAAGCTGGACGCCCCATCCGCCATGGGACAGGAACTCTTTGACTTCGATACAACTCACGAGCGGCGAGAACGCAACATCTTGGTCAACGAGCTGCGTATCGAGGTTGCGCGCTGGAGGCAGTTCAATTATGAACATGCCACGCCAATCAGTAAGAAGCTTCTCTGGCATTGGGCAAATCCCGACCGTGATAACCGTGTTCTGTTTGGACAGCGCGAGGCGGCAGAGACCGCCATCTTCCTCACTGAAGTGGCAGGTCGCCACGGCTATACCGACTGGCGTGTCAGGATCAATCAGGCGAATGCCGAATTTAACTCCGACCTCCCTCGCATCGCACTCAAGATGGCGACTGGATCGGGCAAGACGGTCGTTATGGCGATGCTCATCGCTTGGCAGACACTCAACAAGGTATTGGGTAACAAGAACGACGCTCGATTCACGAAGAGGTTTCTTCTTGTTGCGCCCGGAGTGACCATTCGAGACCGCCTCCGGGTGCTTTTGCCGTCTGACAGCGAGGATTACTATACAGCGCGAGACCTCATCCCCGCTGATCTAAAGCACGGCATCAGCTCCGCCGAGATCGTAATTCATAACTACCACGCGTTTATGTTGCGGGACGTCAAAGAGATCAAAGGCGTCGCTGCCCTAACACGCAGGGTTTTGAACGCGGGAAACTCGGGTCCTGATCCTTTCAAAGAAACGCCCGACATGATGGTTGCAAGGGTGCTCCGAGGCTTTTCAGCGAGCAAGGGCAAGTCTGAGATCATGATCTTCAATGACGAAGCGCACCACTGCTATCAGGACAAGCCCGTTACCGGAGAAGTGGACGTCAAGAAGCTGTCTGCGGAGGCTAAGGCGGCGAAGAAGGAAGCCGAAGAAGCAAACGCCGAGGCGCGCGTTTGGTTTAAAGGTCTGCAAGCAATCGCCAAAAAGGTCGGCGTTAAGCAGGTATTCGACCTTTCCGCCACGCCGTACTTCCTCTCGGGGAGCGGATACAACGAGGGATACCTCTTTCCGTGGACCGTGTCCGATTTCTCTCTCATGGACGCTATTGAATCCGGCATAGTCAAGATTCCGAGGACGCCGGTCGATGATGACTCGACTAGCGAATTGGTAACCTATCTCAATCTCTGGGACCACATCAGCCCGCCGTTGCCGAAGACGAATCGAGGAGCACCTGCCGACAGTCGAAATTGGTCCCCACCTACGGCGGTCGAAGGCGCCCTAAAGAGTCTGTATCGCTCGTACGAAGCATCGTTCCAGCATTGGGAAAACCACCTTAAGGACCACGGCGAACCTCCACCCGTGTTCATCGTTGTGTGCCCCAACACGGTCGTCTCACGGCTCGTGTTCGACTGGATAAGCGGCATCTACGATGCCACCGAAGATGGTGTGCCTGTAGAACGGGCTGCTGGCAACTTGGAGTTGTTCCGTAACACCGAAATGGGGCGGCCCCTCCGGCAACCACGAACGATTTTGGTTGACTCGAAAACTCTTGAGTCCGGAGAGGTCCTCAGTCCCGACTTTCGGCAGGCAGCTTCGGCGGAGATTGCCGTGTTCAAGCGCGAATGGGCGATACGGCATGCTGGCGCAGATGTCTCCAAAATCACCGACGAGGACATCATGCGTGAGGTCATGAACACCGTGGGCAAGAAGGGCAAATTGGGTGGTGAGGTCCGCTGCGTTGTGTCGGTGTCCATGCTGACTGAAGGCTGGGACGCCAACACAGTTACCCACATTCTCGGTGTTCGTCCGTTCAGATCGCAGCTCTTGTGTGAGCAGGTTGTTGGTCGCGGACTGCGGCGACGCCACTACGTTCTCGGCAACGACAAGAAATTCGAACCAGAGTACGCGAATGTATACGGTATCCCCTTCGCATTTATTCCTACAGACAAGGAGATCGTCGAGCACCTTCCGAAGCCCCCGGCGCTGGAAGTTGCCGCGCTCGAAGACAGGAAGCACCTCGCCATTGATTTTCCGCATGTCAGCGGCTACCGGGTCGAGATTCCTGACGCAGAAATCACCCTAGAGCCGGGCAAAGTGGTTCCGTTTGTGGTTAGCAAGGATGAAATTCCGACTTGGACGGATACCTACGGCATCGTCGGCGAAGGCGAAAGACAGACCCAAATCAATCCGGAGGAAATCCGGACCCAGCAGGTCGCCTACGCTCTCGCAAGCCGTGTATTGAAGTCACATTTCACACCCTTGGGCGACGACTCCAAACCTTGGCTTTTTCCCCGACTCGTCCATATGGTCAGCCAATGGCTAGACTCTGCTATCGACTTGCGGGACGGGTTGTCAATCGGGCACCTCATGCTCTCGACGGAACGGCTCCACGCGGCGGGAGAAGCGTTCGTCGTGGCGTTGGCAATCCAATCTGAAGCGGAACGCACAGAGCACGTGATGCCCGTTTTGAGGAGCATGCAACCGACTGGATCAACGAACAATGTCTACTTCCTGAGTCGGAAGCCCGCCATGAAGACTGAGAAATCGCATGTCTCCCACGTTGTCTTTGACGGAAAGGACGGCAATACATGGGAGCAGATTATCTCGCTCGAGTTGGAGCGCCATCCTGAGGTGCACTCGTATGTGAAGAATGATCATGTTGGATTCGCCATCCCGTACCTCCACAAAGGACGGTCGCACGACTATATTCCAGATTTTCTTGTGCGCCTGAAGCGCAGGGATGACGAAGATGTTGAGCGCACTCTGATCATTGAAGTCTCTGGTGGTCAAAAGTCACCGGGACCCACCAGAGCCAAGGCAGAGACCGCTCGATACTCGTGGTGCGCCGCCGTAAACAATCACGGAGGCTTCGGCAGGTGGGCCTTCCTAGAGGTCACGACTATGCTCGACGTCGAATCCGTGATCAGCGGGGCCATCAACCAGCTTTTGAATGATGTAGAAAGGGAGACCAAAAATGCCTCCGCGTAAGAATACTTTGTCTCCCACTCCCGTCGAGTCTGTTCACCACGCCGACAAGAGGAAAAACATCCCCACCGCTGACGCCCACCACTTCGTGACGGAGGAGATGGAACAGCCAAAGAGTCTTCTTTACCCTCGTGACCCATCACTCGATCCCCAGTTGGTGTGGAAGGGCAAGGATGAACTCGACTCCTCCGATCTGGTCATTGACGCGCCGCCGATCTATATTCAGGAGAAAATCGACTCACGCGTTCTCGTCGAAAATCTTCGAAAGACCGCAAAAGAGACTGGACCGGAACCGGAGGAAACTCTTTTCGACCTGTTTGATGGGCTGGATGAGTATTCAGCGGTTGATTTCTATCAACACGAGGCCAACTGGTCCAACAGAATGATCCTTGGTGACTCACTCCAAGTGATGGGGTCGCTCGCCGAGCGCGAGAACCTTCGTGGGCAGGTTCAAATGGTTTTTATCGATCCACCCTACGGCATCAAGTTCGGCTCGAACTGGCAGTCTTCCACTCGCAAGAGGAGTGTGGCCGACGGCAAGTTGAGCGACGCTGCTCGGGAAGCCGAGCAGATCAAAGCCTTCCGGGACACATGGGAGCTGGGCATTCACTCGTACCTCGGATATCTCCGGGATCGTCTCATCGCCTCGCGAGACCTTCTGACCGAGTCCGGTTCTATCTTCGTTCAGATCGGAGACGAAAACGTCCACCTCGTCCGTAGCCTTGTTGACGAAGTCTTCGGTAGTGAGAATTCCATGGCACTCATCCCGTTCAAGAAGACCAGTGCAGTAAATGGACTGGGGCTGGATGGAGTTAACGACTACCTTATTTGGTACGCGAAGGACAAGAGCGTCGCAAAGTACCGCCAGCTTTATAGTGATTCTGACCTCTCCTTTAGCGCGTTCCCCTATTTTGACGGAGAGAGAGGTGGAGAACGTTCGACTCCGAGTAAGCCGGGAACCCCGTCAGCGCGATTCCGAACAGACAACTTAACGTCGCAGAGTGGTGGCGCAACCACCTCGTTCACGGTCACCCACGACGGCGTTGATTACCTTCCAAGCCGGGGAAACTTCTGGAAGACAAACGAGACCGGGATGCAGCGCCTACGTCAAGCAGGACGGCTGGAAGGAAACGGCAAGACCCTGTCTTTCAAGCGCTATTACAGTGATTTTCCAGTTCGGGCCCTAACAAATTGGTGGGATGACACCGTCCAGAGCACTTTTGCTGCGGAAAACCTATACGTAGTCCAGACATACACGAAGGTCATTCAAAGGTGCATGATGATGTGCACCGACCCCGGCGATCTCGTTATTGATCCGACATGCGGTTCGGGGACTACTGCCTATGTGGCAGAACAGTGGGGGAGACGGTGGATAACCATCGATACCTCAAGAGTTGCTTTAGCCATTGCGCGGCAGCGGTTGATGGCTGCTCGATACCCCTATTATCTGCTTGCTGATTCTGTAGAGGGGCGGGCAAAGGGCGCAGACGCTTATAGGCAGTCAACGAGTCGTGCTTCGATAACGAATGACATAAGACACGGGTTTGTATACGACCGTATTCAAAGAATCACGTTGAAATCCATTACGACGAACCCTGATATTCGTGACGGGATGACCAAAGAGCAGGTAGATGCCGCCATCAAGCGCCATGCCGACTATGTCTCGATCTACGATAAGCCCATAGAAGACAAGAACAAGGTTCGTGTCTCCGGTCCCTTCACGGTTGAGTCCCTTACACCTCACCGTTCAGTCACCTTCGACGATACGACACCCCAAGCGTCACGTGAATCCGCTTCTTCACTGCTTAAAGACAATATCGACGACATCCCGTTTGAACAGTCGATTCTGGACAATCTCATGAAGGCGGGTATTCAGAACGGCAAAAAGGCGGAGCGTATTGTCCTGTCGTCGATCGAGATGTATCCGGGCAGCTTTATGCAGGCGGTGGCTACCAGCACAGAGTCCACGGGCGAAAGCAGGATCGGCTTAGCGATCGGTCCTCAGTATGGGACGGTTTCGCCAACTTTTGTTAAGAAGGCGGCGCGAGAAGCTATAGAAGCCGAAGACATCGACATGCTCTGCGTGCTCGGATTCGCCTTTGACCCGCAAGCCACGAACGTGACCAAGGATGACGGCGTGACTGTGGATGCGTCTGACGCCGGTTTTGCAGAAGTGGCCGGACAACGAAGGCTCGGCAAGGTCAACGTCTTATTTGTCCGGATGAATTCTGACCTGCTCATGGGCGAGGACTTGAAGAAGACGGGAACAGGCAACTTGTTTACTGTGTTCGGAGAGCCAGACATTGAAGTAAAGACTGATGCTGGCACGGTCATAGTTGATCTGAGGGGTGTGGACGTATTTGATCCCACTACTGGTGAAGTACGATCTGGCGGCACCGACAAGATTGCATTGTGGATGATCGACACCAACTACAACGAGGAGTCGTTTTTCGTCCGGCATTGCTACTTTACGGGCGGGGGAGACCCTTTCAAAAAGCTCAAGTCCACCCTCAAGTCGGAGATCAATGCTGAGGCATGGCAGTCCTTGTATTCGACTACCTCGCGTCCGTTCCATAAGCCTGACACGGGCAAGATAGCAGTCAAAGTTATCAATGACTATGGAGATGAAGTAATGAAGGTCTTCGTGGTTTAAGCAATAGATTTTTGACCACTGGACCGGGACGAAGAGGTCAATTCGTCCCGGTCCAGAAAGGGCAGTATCAAAAGCTACGAGGTAATGACCGAAGCGTTCTGGGCCGACTTAAGCGTGCACTCCTGCAAGTGGCGGCAAGGGGATCGACTAAGTGTCATTAACGAGTGGAAACGTGCCGCGCACGGTCCGCCTCTGGCGTCGTGATTGTTGCGGTGGCTTCAGAACAACGTGCCGCAGGGAAAGTCGTCAGATACCCTCTGCCCGAGAGTCTGTTCCCTGAGTCCATCAGGACGCATTGGCGAACGTCCACGCTCAGCGTCAGTTGGATCGGTAGCGGCTTTCGTTCGACCTGTATCAATTCACATGAAATGAGGGCAAAGTGGCAACCATGTGGCAGCCGACCAGTGAATCGGACATCGCAGAGGGAATCCGCAGCGGAGCGATATCTGAGTCTCACTACCTTGAAGTTAAGGAACAGGCACGTAATGAGCAAATTGCCCAGACGCTTGCCAGCTTCGCTATCGACGGTGGGCTGTTCATCATCGGTATCGCCGAGGTCAAGGAGGGCGACGGCTCCAAGCGACTGGTTGCCAAACCGGTGACGATCGAGGGAATGATTGAGCGCATCGACGGGATTTCCCGAAATGCTATAGAGCCCCCGCTGCCAGTTACCACCCAACTGATCCCCGCCGGTCATGGCTTGGGGTTTGTGGTGGTGTCGGTCCAGCCGTCACCGGTTGCCCCTCATATGACTGGCAACAAATATTACGGGCGTGGAGATGCCTCTAAACACGCTCTGTCAGACGCCGAGGTTTTGCGACATCACCAGCGACGTCAGGAACAAACGGACGTGGGGATGAAACTACTCGACGAGGCCGAGTCGAATGATTACATGCCTGTCGCCGAACGTGAACATGGGCACATCTATCTGATCTCCGAACCTCTGATGCCTACGAATGAACTGCTAGTGGAGCAGTTTATGAACGACGACCAAGCCCTCATCGAGTTCGTACTGTCTGGTCAGAACAGATGTAAAGCGAATCTTGCTTCCTTCGCCCCGTCGCCTCAAGACGCCACAAGAATCAAGCATCGTGATCTCGGAGTCTCGATCGTGAACGGCGACGCCGAAGGCGTTGGACAGGTGCCCAGACCCACTTACTTCAGCGAGAGATCTATCCTCGACATTGAGCTTCTCGAGTCAGGTGGCATCCGTATCCTGATAGGGCGCGGCACTGAAAAGTGGACCCCAGAGGAGTCCATGATTTGCGACGGGTTGGCGGTGGCATACGCTCAGCGACTGGCTCATTGGACCAGCATGCTCAGCGAACGATACGCTTACCGCTCTTTGTGGACTCTTGGGCTGCGAATGAACGGCCTGAAGGGGTGGCCGTCTCACATGATGAAAGACAACTCGCCTAGTTTTGAACCGCCCAGAACCATGCACAGTGACGTCTACTCACGCGCGATCACAGTCAGTGCCAGTGCGCTGGCAAGTACACCTGATGACGTAGTCGAATCGCTTGTCGGTCGTCTCCTCAAGATACTAGGCACCACCCATCATCATCTGCCCAAGACAAGCTGAGCAATGCGATGCCAGCAGGGCGTGGGTTCGGTTCGAAAGACGGCATCGACCACGCGTCTCGGGAGTCCTTAGTCACCCGGAGGCTGCCAGCACCCGGCATGACGCGAGCTATAAAACCAGCGGAATAAATTTCTCACTCACAGCGACTCCTTTCGGACTGATGCAGCTTACACGTGTTGTCAGTGTGGTGAGATTCGGCGCCTGCATTCTTCGGCAATCGCCTCACTAACGGTGACTACGCCAATAAGCGTGAGGATGCTCAACACAATGGTGAGGGCCATAACGCAGCAGTCACGAGAATCTCCCAAACCCTATTAATCAACATGGTTATCAACTAGTCTATGTATTCGAATGCTGGCTGGTTGAATCGAATAGGAGTACTAGGAGTGCGTGAATCCATAGGCGTTTTTGCTGCAACGTCATTTCTAATGCTCACTTCAGCTTTGACGCCGCTGCCAGCTAACGCTGATTCCGGTTACGTTGGTGGGGGAGACGCGTATGTAGCGCCCCCGGCTCCACCCGTGCCGACGCCGCCGCCCGGACCAACGTGTACTAACCCCCATCCAGTTTCTGGTTGCGCCGTGGCACCGGCCCCACCAGCTCCAGCGTCTGCACCCGCTCCGTATGTTCCTGCGACACCCGCACCAATAGTTCCCGCCCCGCAGCCTGTGAATCGAGTTCCTGCGCCTGTTTATGTACCGCCAGCCCCGGTTGTTGAGCCGCAGACAGTGTATGTAGCTCCAGCGGGCGTCCCCGGTTATCAGGCTCCGGGCACGCCTGATGAGGCGCGGGGCGTGTATACGGTCTACGAGGTTCCTGCGGCTGTTGGTAAGGCATTAGAAGCCCCGATAGACATCGAGGGCGAGGCTTTACCGGCTGCTGCCGAGGAAGCACCGTCTGTAGAGGCTCCGTTAGCTTCTGTGACTGTTCCTGAACAATCTGTACCTCCCGCTATCCCTCTGCCTGCATCGGACGAGGGTGACGGGGTCGGTACCACGGAGGTAATCCCGGTGTCCTCTGATGCTTCAATTGACTCTTGGTGGATCATCGGCGCTGCTTTGGTTGTACTTGCTGCTGCTGCCGCTGCTTCATTCCTCTTCCGGCGAAGCAAGGTTTGAGCGACCTTGTCCAATTTGTGCGAGTAGTCAGGACGCTTGCTTAGATATCACGGCTTGAATTCCCATTGGCATCGCCTGTGCCACGGCCTCGTCTCCACGTCCATGGGTGTTTACAAGTAGCCCCCAATCAGAAGGCCCTCCTGTGATTCAAGCGATCGGTGCTGATTGCTGATGTGCTTCAATGGCGGTCTTGGAGTCCGACCTGAGGCTCTTGGCTCCTGATAGCAGGGCCTCAACGTCCGCCCGTCGATAAGGAAGGATGGCAAATCGATAATTGTCGTTGCTTCCTGTTACCGTCAGCATTCCCGCGTCCCGGAGCCGCCATAAGACCTTGCCTACTCCGATGGGTTGCAGTCCAGAAGTCTGCCTATGGATCGAGGTAACCGACAACGGTTCGCCTGCATCTAGCAATACCCGCAGCACTTGCAACCGAGGAGCTGGTGTCAGCGCTTCTAGGAGCGGCTGCAACATCGACTCCGCGTGAGGCGTAAAAGGGTGGGGTTGGCCCTTCACGTCGGTGCAAAGAGTTTCCTGTACATCTCCTTCTTCTGCCAGAACTTCTTCCATTGACTGCGGTTCTTTTTTCGACATGGTTTCTTTCCTCAGGGATGAGTGCCGGTCGGATGGTGGTGGTCGGTAAAGAGAATTAGCTGTCCGCCCGCATTCGTGCCCAGAGGCCGCGTTGATCCAAGTCGGAATGAACACTGCTCAAACTGTTTTAGCTCTTTGACGTGGACTGTAGGTTGCTGGAAGTCGAGACGATGATTTCTCAGCTAGAGCACTCCTTCAATTAACTGCTGATGAATGCCTCGTCGTAAGGCACCATGGATCAATACATACCGCTGCACCAAAAATGACTTCGGGTTGTGCATTCTGATGGCTTCCTCACAGGCACAAGCCCCGTTGGTGTGTTCTCGATCTGCCATCATCATGAAGCCACTCAGCGCACTCACGGTTGAACCTGAGGATCGCGCGGCACAAAAATCCAATAGCAGGTCACGGCATCCTGATAGGACTTTTGATACGTAAACCACCTCGCTAACGGATCAGCAACGAGAACGCCATCACGAGACTCATCGGTATCATGATCCCCGTGCTCGCAGCGGATATCAGTGACGAGACGGACAGAAAAGTATTCTTGCGGAATGGAATAGTCACTCTGATAGATTTCACCGCAACAAGGACCACCGACTAGGTCGATAGTCGCCAAACCATTTCGTGTTTTGTCAGCCATGCTTATTATTTAAGCATTGCGAAATCAGGAAAGCCACAGGTTCGCGCCGCCGCCGTTTGCTGCCGCGCGCAGCGCCTGCCTAAAGTCGAATCCAAATCAGCGCCATTCCGCGTGCCGCAGGAATTGGAGCAATCTGGGCAGCCCGCTTGAAGTGGCAACGGTCGCAGTTCATAGTCAATGCAGTTTTCCTAGGCAATAGGGTGAGGCACGAGATATAACCGGCTGGGTCCGGATATGTGGGGCTGGAGCGGGCCATTCTGAGTGCAGGCCGAAAGCGGCGCAGCGTATTTAGGAGTTCTGAAACTGTCCTCCGTAAACGTAGCGCGATTATATGCGACCTCGACAACTGATGTAGTCAAGACCAACCATTTTGAGCTGCAATTTGTGAAAATACTTCGTCCGTGCGGTCTCCCAAGATTTCTGTATTGCCGTTGGGAGAGTCAATTTGATGTCGGGGCATATAGTTTCTTTTCAGCTCGCCGCTCAGCTCGTCTACCCGGTAGCGTGGGCGCGTGGAAACAGACTCCAACACTGTCTTGGTGGGTACGACATCTCGCTGCCGTAGCTCGTACTCCTCATCTGGGTAGGGCAGGAAACCACGAACAGCCCACATGTTCCCCACCTCCAATTTGGCTTCGACCCAAAGTGGGCACACCACTTCTTGTAGGCTTTTCTTTCGGCAAAGATAGCGGGAAGCCCGACGAAAACTTTCGATCGGGTCCGCCGGGTCATAGTATTTGCGTGAAACATGTGCCACGTCATTCTCGGTTAGGCTCTTTGGAAGGCCGAGTTGGCTTCGCCAAAGTTCACGGATGGTTTCGTCTGCGTGAGGTGGAAGCATCATCACGAGATGAAAATGAGGAGCTTTATCGCCTTCGACTTTGAATTCGAGGACGTTGAAGCAGTAAACCGGCTTATTGTGCCCCGGAAGTCCGAACCGTCGCTTACCTCCGGTCTTGCGCATCCAACGGTTCAACCCTTCCTTCAATATGGAGGGAGTGGGGGCGTACGGAAGCCATTCCCTGACAGGGAGTTTCAGGGTGACTAGGCAAACCTCGTAGCCTGCGGCTGCCGCTTGCAACACGTAGCGATCGATGTCTGCATTCTCGAACGCTTCCCACTTTGCGAGACGGGACGCGGTGGAGAGTCGGAGTGTGAGTTCACGTTTCTTTCGTGGCTTTCGAACTTGTCTCACTCGCTGCCGCTTTAAGATGGTTCGAATGCGTCTTTTGTTTTTCAGAACAACCCCTATTACCTCATCCTCGGCATTAGTGGATGGCTGCTGAAGTGCCAAACGAAATTCACAAGAGGTACAGAATTCGTCGTAACTTGCCACAATATGAACTCGTTCTGAACGGCGAGCGTCAAAGTGTGCACTAACTTTCCCGAGTTCAACTGGCGAGCAGTGGCATGCCCGCGTGAGCATCAAGATGACCGCCCTGCTGCGCGGGCAGCATCAAACTGGTTAAGAAGGGGTTGGATTTCTCGCTTGGAGGGTTTTGGGGTAAGTCCCTGCGCCTTTCGCGATCTTGCATAGAAATCAGAAAGAAAGTCTTTTGAGAACTCCTGAGATCGCTGGAGTCGGTTTTTTGCAGCCACGGGCCTGCTCCTCAACATTGAGCAGTTACCCTCGCCTGCTGCTACCCGCCTCTCCGATTGGAGGTGCAGGAGTGCCGGGGAGGCGTTGCTTTACTTGCTGCTCAATGTTGGTTCCCTTACGGCTGCGGGGCAGTCCGACAACCTTTGGCTAGCCGCTGTTCGTCGGGCGCTCACCGTCTGCCGAAGGTTGTATCGTGCCGCAGACCTGTTTAGCGTACCTGTACTGGCTGGCTCGATTTCCTTTGTTCGCTGGCAGCGTGCAAATCATGCCCGACGGTCCGATTAGTCCACAGTGATAGGGGCGTCTCTAGGCGCCGACATGGAAGATAGCTTCGATGGGAACAGGATGGGCAAAAGAGGTGGTGGAATTGGTGTTGGGTCGCCGCATGGCGCAGTCCCTTCGCTGCGGCAACAGATGTTACAGCACGACGCTTCCCCAAGGCTGGCTTATTCCACGATCCTCCTAAGGGGAAGAAGTGTCATAGGTTGATTTTCCTCGAATGGGAACTTGGTTCAAGGGCTGCCAGTGACAAGTGCCGCAGGCTTAGTCAATTCTCTTCTGGTTTGCAGGCGGTGTAGATGTTATACCGGAAGTGCTTCCTGTACTTCCAGAACTCCACGGCTGACATCGCGTTCACGAGTTTGTGGGTCTTATTGAGCCATTTCGCGACCTGATACGGAACCCAGCCGATGATGGAGAACCCATGAACCATGGGGAGCATATTTGCCGTGATGTCTTCGACTGCAACTTTCTCAAAGCCTGTTGCCGCTATAAGTTGCTCAAGGACGCCGTGGTCGAAACGCTGGAAGCTGGGCATCGCAGATAGTTCGTTGACTTTTGCAAACGCGTAATTGACCTTCGCGCTTACCGCCGCCTGAGGATCACGGGAATACTCGAACATTACAAGTCTGCCACCCGGCTTCAAGACCCTAAAAAGGCCCCGTAGTACCTCCTCAGGGGAACTTGCATGGACGAGCGTCTCCATCGTGTACACGCCGTCGAACGTACCGTCCTCAAACGATAAGTTCGAGTAGTCCATTAGCTCAACCGAGACTCTATCGCTTAGGCCACGCTCGTTAACACGTTTCTGGGCTTCACTGACATTGAAGTCGAGGATATCTATGCCCTTGACGCGGAGCCCGAATTTGTCAGCCAGCCTTGAGGCCACATCTCCCATTCCGCACCCGGCGTCCAAAACATAGGAACCTCGGGGAAGAGCGAGACTTTCTCCGAGTCGATCCTCCATTCGCCGCAGTGCAGCACGGAAGGACCACATACGGTCGCCCTTGTTGTAAAACCCGAAGTGCTTGGTGCCACCGAGGAAGACCTGATAGCCGACCTTGGATTCCGTTCGATTGTAGTAGTTGACCACGGGGTTGGTTTGGTCTGAATCCATGTGTTGTCCTGTCTAACTATCTTTTACTTGACCAACTGGCTGATGACGAAACCAGCGATTGTTGCTGCGAAACCCGCGCTGTACTGCACAACGGTGGAGGTGGAAAACGGCAGATTAGGTGTCTCCGCAACTGCCAGAAAGAGCGAGCTGAACTCAACGTCATAGGTGCGCTCACGCTTCAATACCCGCTCCAAATCACCTACTTCATCGCTTATCTTGCGAAGAACGTCAAACTTCCTTCGCCGAATCATCGCATATATGTGGATGGTTGGGGCAAGGACGACTTGCACCGCCGACAGCATTACGACAACGAAGAAACCGATTAGAAGGACCTGTATTAGAGGAACTTGAACGGTTTGAGGTCCGAAGAAACCGAGGAAGGTTGCGCATATCCCTCCTGTGAGGACTGCGGAAGCGGAGAAGGCAAGACCATCGCTCAACGCTCGTAAGGCAGGAGTCATCGCTGGGTTCTGCCACCAAAGGTGCAGGTGCTGACAGCGAGCAATGACGCTAACCATCCCCGGTGCGACGTAAAGCCAGTAAAGCGAGTTCCCTCCGATGAAGGCTGTCCAGAACACTGACAAATAGGACGCCAGCGAGACATGGATGAAAGGCGAAATCGGCTCTTGGACGAGATAAATAAACGCGACAGCAGCGATGGCCGAAAAAACGGGGGGAGGAGCCTGTAAGTGAAAAGATAGCTTTCTGTTCAACCATCCAGAGACCAGAGCCGCGTCTGTCGTATCAGACACCATGTGGTCGAGGTCCGCTGTTCTGCGGGCCACCACTGTCCAAGCGCCGACCGAGGCGAGCAAAACGATAAAGTCTATTGCGGCAAAGCCCCACAGCCATTTGATCTCCGTGTCTCGCCCAAGGGCGATGGGTACGTTTAGCGCCAGCAGGAGATGGTTGATGAGCGCGGGGGTGCTCGAAACGAGGACGCACAAAGCAAGCGTGAGCGCTGTTGCCCTTGATGGTGTGAAGAAGGAGTCTTGGGCGCGCACCATCTTCAAAATGAAGATGCGTTGATACCCGGAGTGCCAAGCAAGTCCGACCGTTTGTGGCGGTGGCGTTCTGTGCAACGGGCGCGCGCGAGTGCGATGCAGTATCCGGTGAACCGCCATTCGCAACACGAGAGCAGTATAAGCAGTAGACCGCCGGGCGAGATGTCGTTAGTTAAATGATTGCTTCGAGTCGTGACGAAGATATAAACCTCCTTCTGCGCTGTCGTCCTCTGAGACGAAACCACTAGGCCGGGTTCGGTCTCGGGTAGTGCCCGTCGCGTCGCGGGAAGGCATAATGTTTTTATCTCAATTCGTCCACGCGAATTCGGCTCATGACGCAGTCACTAAGATCTGCACCCTTCCGCTCTTGGCGGGGGAGAACATCTCAAGTGCGTTCGTTGTGCCGACAGTCGCTTCGTGCATAGATCTTGTAGTTCACTGCAGCAGGAATGCTGACGGCCGCCGGCAAGTCACTCAGATCCTGTCGCTGGGCCGCCGGGTGGAGAACGGCGTCATCGAGTCGTCTTTGGTGTTTGGCTTGGAGAACGGCGTCCTGCAGCCACGTGCCAACGCCATGCCTTCGGCCGAGAAATTCTCGAGGACCGGTTACGACGTCGCCGCACTGCTGGACCCGCGATGATCCCGGCGTTGGTGGGAACTGTGGCCGGGGTTGGGCTCTTCCTGATCTGGTGGTCCTGCTGGGAAACGCCGGACCGCGGAAATCGGCAGCGTAAACCGGGACGCCTGGCTGACCTCCTGGCCGCCGCAGGGGTAGATAAAGTATCCGTGCGCAGTCTGGTGGGGACTTGTCTTGGGCTGGGAATCTTCGTTGCGCTTGTCTTTTACGTGGTCAGCCGTTCCTGGCCGATCGCCGGGTGCTTTGGACTTTTCGGCATGTGGCTGCCCATCACCATCCTGCGGTGGCGCGCAAGGAAGCGGACGGCGATGCTCCGGCAACTGTGGCCCGACGTCGTGGATCACCTCCGTTCCGCGATCCGGGCGGGGCTGCCCCTGCCAGAAGCCTTAATCCAGCTTGGAGAGAAGGGGCCAGAGGAGCTGCGGCCTATCTTCCGCGAATTTGGAGCCGACTACCGGGCCGGAGGGCAATTCGAGGGGTCCCTGAACAAGCTGAAGCAGCGGCTGGCCGACCCCGTGGCTGACCGCATTATCGAAGCGTTGCGGCTCACCCGGGAAGTAGGCGGCTCCGACCTCGGAAAGCTCTTGGGCACATTGGCCGAGTTCCTGCGGGAAAGCGCCCGGACCCGCAGTGAGCTCGAGGCACGCCAATCCTGGACTATTAATGCTGCCCGGCTCGCGGTCGCCGCACCGTGGATCGTGATGATCCTTCTCGCCACCAGACCGGAAGCAATCCAGGCCTACAACACGCCGATGGGGGCCGCAGTGCTGGTCGGAGGCCTGGTGGTCTCGCTGCTTTGCTACACAGCCATGTTGAGGATCGGCGCCTTGCCGCAGGATGAAAGGGTGCTCCGGTGATTTTCCTTTCCCCTGCGGCTGTCATGTGCGGACTGGGGCTCGGCCTCGGATTATGGCTGGTGATCTTTCGGTCGCCTCCGATGCGCCCCATGACCTTGGCTGACCGCATTGAACCCCAGCTGAAGTCACAGAACCTGGAATCGCGGCTTCTCCGCGCCGGCGATCAGAACCTGACACCGTTTGGACCGCTTGAACGAATCCTCCGGCCCATAATCAGGGATTGGTTCTCCGCGCTCGGAAGGCTCAACCCCTCGCCGGGCGCCACAGCCCGGCGCCTGGCGCAGGCGGGAATCAACAA
This sequence comes from Pseudarthrobacter niigatensis, assembly GCF_030812615.1. NCBI lineage: Bacteria > Bacillati > Actinomycetota > Actinomycetes > Micrococcales > Micrococcaceae > Pseudarthrobacter > Pseudarthrobacter niigatensis. The sequence continues at coordinate 256,647 of NZ_JAUSTB010000002.1, forward strand.
AGCGCCCATCGACTTCCGCGCGGAGCAGTTGCTGTGGGCCGCCGGCGGCTTCGTTTTGTCGCTGACGGTCATCCTCGTTGGTGCGGCAGCGGGCAGGTTCAGCCCCCTCCTCGCGGCTGTCGTGGTCATCGGCAGTGCCGCAGCGGGGTTTGTGCTGCGTGACTACTGGCTGGGCGTCCAGGTCCGCCGGCGGGAAACTCGGATGATGGCAGAATTTCCCAGCCTGGCCGAACTGATGGCCCTGGCGGTGGGAGCAGGGGAAAGCGCGACCGGCGCTCTGGACCGGGTCTGCAGGAGCGCCAAGGGTGAACTGTCCAAGGAATTCTCGAAAATCCTAGCTGAGACAAGGGCCGGCAAACCCCTGGTCATGGCCTTGCAGGAGTTCTCCGCCCGCACCGACCTGGCGCCGCTGGTCAGGTTCGTCGACGGAATCATCGTGGCAGTGGAACGGGGAACACCCCTCGCAGACGTGCTCCGCGCCCAAGCGCAGGATGTACGCGATTCAGCGAAGCGCGACCTCATGGAAGCTGCAGGCAAGAAGGAGATTGCCATGATGGTGCCGCTCGTATTCGGAGTACTTCCCCTGACCGTGGTGTTTGCCGTCTTCCCCGGTCTCGCGGCGATCAACCTCGGATTCTGATGAAGCGGACAAGCCCCACGACCACGCCCAGCAACAGCTGGCCCCCTCAACGAGAAAAGAATAGGACGCAAAAATGAAGACCATGGGAATCCGTTTTGGGATGCTGCTTCTTGGCCTCGCGGATATGCTGCAACTTCGGATGATTCGGACGCTTCGTCCGCACCGGCTACAGGCCCGTCAGTTCGACGGCGGACCTGTTGCCCGCCCGGAACCCCCGGTAAGCCTTGGCGACAGCACTGAACGCGGGGACGTACCAGGGTGGGTAATGATCACCCTCATGTCCGCGGTGTTGGTGGCAGCCCTTCTGGCGCTTGCGGGTCCCGCACTGGAAGCCATGTTCAACCAGGCGATGGACAAGGTAGGAAACTGAACCATGGGCAGGTCCGCCCCAGGGCCGCAGGATCAGCAGGGTCCAGCCCGGGCAGCCGAGCAGGGTTCTGCCGTTGTGGACTTTGTCCTGGTGGGTGGGCTGCTGACGATGTTCTTCCTGGCGATACTCCAACTGACACTGGTCCTGCACGTCAGAAACACACTCATCGACGCCGCCGCATCCGGGGCGAGATACGGGACACTCGCAGACCGCAACGCCAACGATGCTGAAGAACGGACACGCGGCCTCATCAGCATGGCCCTCAACCCTGGCTTCGCTGAACAGGTCAGTACCAGGGAAGTACAGTTCCAAGGCATGCGTACCCTGGAGGTCACGGTCCGGTCCCCAATGCCTGTTATTGGCCTGATCGGACCGAGGGACATGCTGGAGGTGAAGGGGCATGCTCCGGTCCAGCCCTGAACCGGCCAGCTTCAGGAGATCGCAGGGGCCAAGCTTCAGGAGCCGCCTTGCAGAGGCACTTTGCCAGGAGAAGCCCCGGGACATCATCCAGGGTCCGGAACCTGTGAGGAGGGCGGAACGTCGTCAGCCTGGCCTGGGCCGTGAACAGGGAAGCGCGGTGGTCGAATTTACGTTCCTTGCACTCCTGCTGATGGTCCCGCTGGTGTATTTCGTAATAACTGTCGGGCAAATCCAAGGGGGATCCTTCGCCGTTGTGGGCGCCGCGGACCAGGCAGCCAAGGTCTATGTAGCCCAACCCGATGCCGGGAGCGCCCAGGCTGCTGCGGAGCAGGCGGTGGCACTTGCACTCTCCGACTTCGGCCACCAGGGGGACCGGGCCACCTTGAGCACCCTCTGCAGCCCGGCCGACTGCCAGGCCGCGGGCAGCACGGTAACGGTGACCGTCAGTCTCAGTGTGCCCCTGCCCTTCATGCCGTTTGCAAAGGGGTTGTCCGCCACGGAGGTCCAGGCCTCTTCTTCCCAGCTGGTGGGCCGCTACCGATGAACCGCCGGGAACCGGACCAGGATGGCCAGCTGATGGTCATGATCCTCGGCTACGTGCTCCTCGCGCTCCTGGTGGCGACGGTGGTCATCGGCATTTCCTCCGTTTACCTGGAGCACAAACGCCTGCTGTCCCTGGCAGACGGTGCATCGCTTGCCGCTGCCGGCAGTTACACCCTTGGCGAAGTCTCAACGCAAGGCGGCAGCCCCTCTGCTGTCCTCTACCCGGCACGCGTCCGGAACGTGGCGGCAGACTTCGTTGCAAGAAGTCCCGCTTCGCAGCGTTTCTCCAGCCTTGCGGTCACCGGGGCGACGGGTACGCCGGACGGTTCCACCGCCGTCGTTGTCCTCACGGCCGCCGTCCACCCGCCAGTGGTGAACTTCCTCATTCCTGACGGGATCGCCATCGAGGCAACGTCAACCGCGCGCTCGCGGTTGACCCGTTAGGACACCGGAACGGGCAGGATTCGGCGATAGCGTAGGGTTAAACCACCATGGCCAATATTGATTTTTCTGCTGAAATCCGCGCCCTCCGCGCCACCTACGAGTCCATCGAACGCGTCTCCGACGTGGATGCACTCCGTGAAGACATCGCCGAACTCAGCGAGCGGGCAGGGGAGCCGGACCTGTGGGACGACCCCGCAGCGGCGCAGAAGATCACCTCCCGTCTCTCCCACCGACAGTCCGAGCTGGAACGCCTCACCAACCTGGCCTCGCGTATCGACGATCTCGAAGTCCTGGTGGAACTGGGCCAGGACGAGGACGACGCCGCCTCGATGGGGGAGGCCGCCGCCGAACTCGAATCCATTAAGAAGGCCCTCAAGGACCTGGAAGTGGTCACGTTGTTGTCCGGAGAATATGACGAGCGCGAAGCCGTGGTGTCCATCCGTGCGGGAGCGGGCGGTGTCGACGCGGCAGATTTCGCCGAAATGCTGATGCGCATGTACCTCCGGTGGGCCGAGCGGCACGGTTACCCCACCACCGTCATGGACACCTCATACGCCGAGGAAGCCGGGCTGAAATCGGCCACGTTTGAGGTCAAGGCGCCCTACGCTTACGGCACCCTCAGTGTTGAAGCAGGGACCCATCGCCTGGTCCGGATCAGCCCGTTCGACAACCAGGGCCGCCGCCAGACCTCGTTCGCGGCTGTTGAAGTCATCCCGCTGATTGAACAGACCGATTCCATCGACATCCCGGACAACGAGATCAGGGTTGACGTCTTCCGCTCATCCGGTCCGGGTGGCCAGTCGGTCAACACCACTGACTCGGCGGTCCGCCTCACGCACATCCCCACCGGAACGGTGGTTTCGATGCAGAATGAGAAGTCCCAGCTTCAGAACCGTGCCGCTGCCATGCGCGTGCTGCAGTCCAGGCTCCTGCTCCTGAAGAAGGAGCAGGAGGACGCGGAGAAGAAGGCGTTGGCCGGAGACGTCAAGGCGTCCTGGGGTGACCAGATGCGCTCTTACGTGCTGAACCCTTACCAGATGGTCAAGGACCTGCGCACAGAACATGAAGTGGGCAACACATCGGCAGTGTTCGACGGTGAAATCGACGACTTTATCGACGCCGGAATCCGGTGGCGGACGGATAACCGTAACGCCGAAAAGTAGGATGCCCTCCGGCGGGCTGCGGGACGATGCGGCGACACGCCCCCGAAAGCCCGCCCGGCAGGCACCGATCCTGCGTATAGTCGAGGGGCCGGGGCCCTACTTTCCCCAAACGAAAAACCCGTGCACCGGCTGCAGAACTGGGCTGCATCAGACCGATGAGCCATGCCCTGCAGGGTACTTAGGGCCATGATCCGATTCGAAAATGTCACCAAGGTTTACGACCAGAAAGCCCGACCGGCACTGGATTCCATCGACCTTGAGATCGACCGTGGCGAATTCGCCTTCCTCGTCGGCGCCTCGGGCTCCGGAAAGTCCACCTTCCTCCGGCTGGTGTTGAAGGAAGACCGCGCCACCTCCGGTGCCGTGTACGTCGCCGGCCAAAACGTCGCCAAAATTTCCAGTTGGCGGGTTCCGCGCCTCCGCCGCGGAATCGGCGTCGTCTTCCAGGACTTCCGCCTCCTTCCCCAGAAGAACGTGTTCGCCAATGTCGCGTTCGCCATGCAGGTCATCGGCAAGAGCCGCAGCGTGATCCGCGACACCGTCCCGGAGGTACTTAAGACAGTAGGGCTCGAAGGCAAGGAACACCGCATGCCGCACGAGCTGTCCGGCGGTGAGCAGCAGCGCGTTGCCATCGCGCGTGCCGTGGTCAACCGCCCCGGGATCCTCCTCGCAGACGAGCCGACGGGAAACCTCGATCCCACCACGTCCATGGGAATCATGGGCGTACTGGACAAGATCAACCAGAACGGAACCACCGTGGTGATGGCCACCCACGACGACGACATCGTCAACGAGATGCGCAAGCGCGTGGTCGAACTCAAGAACGGCGTGGTGATCCGCGACGAAGCCAAGGCCCTGTACACCTCGATGATTCCCGTCGTCGGACAGTCCCGGCGCCTGAAGGACGCCAGCGGCAGGGAGGCTCCCGACGCCGGCCTGCCGGGCAACGGCGCTGAAGGCGAGGCCCAGCGGTGAGGCTCGCATTCATTCTCTCCGAGATTGGCAGCGGCCTGCGCCGTAACCTGTCCATGGTGGTATCGGTCATCCTAGTGACCTTCGTGTCCCTGACGTTCGTGGGCGCGGCGGGCATGCTGCAAATGCAGATCAACCAGATGAAGGGCTACTGGTACGACAAGGTCCAGGTGGCCATCTTCCTCTGCAGCGACGGGTCGACCGCGCCCGGGTGCGCGTCCGGACCCGTGACCCCTGAACAGCAGCAGGGCCTGAACGCACTCCTGGAATCCCCGGCTGTGGCGCAGTACATCAACGACTTCCAGTTCGAGTCCAAGGATGAGGCCTACAAGCACTTCAAGGACCAGTTCTCCAATTCGCCCATCGTGGATTCCGTGACCCCGGACCAGCTGCCGGCTTCCTTCCGGATCAACATGAAGGATCCGGAGAAGTACCAAATCATCAGCGAGACGTTCTCCTCCCAGCCCGGCGTGGAGACGGTCATCGACCAGCGGCAGCTGCTGGAACGTCTTTTCTCGGTGATGAATGGGGCATCCCTGGTGGCAGTGGGCATCGCAGGAGTCATGATCGTCTGCGCGATCCTGCTCATCGCCACGACGATCAGGCTCTCCGCCTTCAGCCGGCGCCGGGAGACCGGCATCATGAGGCTCGTGGGGGCGTCCAAAACCGTCATCCAGCTGCCATTCATCCTCGAAGGCGTCATCGCGGCCGTCATCGGCGCAGCCCTGGCCTCGGGCACCCTGTGGGCCGTAGCGCAGTTCTTCCTGGGTGACTACATGTCCCGCCAATACCCTGATACGGCCTTCATTTCGGCAGGCCAGACCCTCATCCTCGCGCCGGCGCTGCTGGTCCTTGGCGGATCCTTGGCAGGAATTTCGTCCCTCTTGACCCTTCGCAGATATTTGCGCGTTTAGGCTGTGCACACCGACCAAGGAATGCCAATGAACGTTACTGCTCAAACCGCGCCCCGCGCCCAGCGAAGCCGGGGACGGTCCGCTGCCCGCCGTTGGGGACTTGTGAGCGGCCTGCTCACCGTCATCCTGTCCGCAGGCATGGCCGTAGCCACCCCCGTGGCTTTCGCAGACGACCTCGAAGACCGGAAAGCCGCGCTCGAGGCCGAAGCTGCCCGCGTCCAGGCGTCGCTTGAATTTGTCGATTCCCGAATCGCAAAGGCCGCCGGCGACCTTGTGATCTACCAGGGCCAGCTACCGGGGGCACAGCAAGCACTGCTTGACGCGCAGGGCCGCGTTGCCAGCGCAGTCAAAGAATCGGAAGCACTGGCTGCACGTGTCGACATGGCCCAGCAAAACAAAGCCAAGATCACCCAGCAGCTGGAAACCGACAAGCAAAAAATTGCCGATACCAAGAAGCTGATCGGCCAGATTGCGACCCAGGCCTACAAGTCCGGCGGAGTCCCCTCCAACCTGTCGCTCTTTTTCGGTTCCAACGGCGGGGGCAGCCTCACCGACACCATGGACTTGGCGGACCAGGCCATGCGGAGCCAGAACGCCGCCATGGACAAGCTGAGCCAGCAGAACGCCACCAACGTGAACTCGGAAGCCCGGCTCCAGGCCGTGGAAGCGGAAATCAAGGACCTCAAGGCCAAAGCCGACGCCGCGCTTGAACGCGAGAAGGCGGCACGCGACGAGGCGGCCGCCAAAAAGGCCCAGGTGGACCAGCTGATTGCCGACACCACCCGCCTCGACGCCGAACTCCAGGCTGCCAAGCCCGGAATCCAGGCGCAACTGGCGGGCGTCCAGGCCAACCAAAACCAAGTGGCCAACGAAATTGCCGAACGAGACCGCAAGGCCCGCGAGGCATGGGAAGCGGAGCAGCGCCGTCAGGCTGCAGCGGCCGCTGCTGCTGCCGCCGCCGCAGCCGCGGCAGCGAACCGCCCCGCCCCGCCCGCCCAGCCTTACGCCCCGCCGGCCGCCGGTTCGCCGTCGGCCTTTGGCCTCCGCCACCCCTTCGACGGCAGCATCCCCATCACCTCCGGCTTTGGTTACCGCACCACTCCGCCGGGAACCATCGACTTCTACGGCACGGGCGGGTACATGCACACCGGCATCGACTTCGGTGCAGCCTGCGGAACGCCCGTGTACGCGGCCGCAGCCGGGGAAGTCTTCAGCTCAGGATGGAACTCCGCCGACGGCGGTGGGTGGCGTGTCAAGATCGATCACGGCATGGTGCAGGGCAACACCCTCACCACCATCTACTACCACAACTCCAGCATCGTGGTCTCGAACGGCCAAAAGGTCTCGCAGGGGCAACTCATTGCATACTCGGGCAGTACCGGTAACTCCACGGGCTGCCACGCCCACTTCGAGACTTGGCTCAACGGCCGAGCCGTCGACCCCATGGGGCTGCTGTAGGCAGTAACCGCCTGCCGTAGACTGGTATAGCTCCGGCGCCACTGGCCCGGACCGTCCAACCTGAACCTGAGGAGTTTTCCCGTGCCGAAAGAAAGTGGCCGTAAGGTGGTGGCCACCAACCGCAAGGCCCGGCATGACTACCACGTGCTGGACACGTACGAGGCCGGCATCGCGCTGATGGGCACCGAAGTGAAGTCCCTGCGCGAGGGGCATGCCTCCATGGTGGACGGATTCTGCACCTTTTATAACGACGAACTGTGGATGGAAGCGATCCATATCCCCGAATACAACCAGGGAAGCTGGACCAACCATGCCGCCAGGCGGCGGCGCAAGCTGCTGCTGCACCGCGAGGAACTCATCAAGATCGCCCGCAAAGTCCAGGAGGCCGGGTACACCGTCGTTCCGCTGCAGCTCTACTTCGTCGACGGCCGGGCCAAGGTGGAAATCGCGGTTGCCCGGGGCAAGCGTGAGTACGACAAGCGGCAGACCCTGCGCGAGCAGCAGGACAACCGTGAGGCGCAGCGCGAGATGCGGGAGCGCAACCGGCGCCGCTAGGAATTATTTCGGGCGGGTATGCGTTAGTATGGGTAGTCCGGCAGGCGTGCCAGCCGGTTTGGTAACAAAATACGGGGATGATCGGTTTCGACGATGTTAGTCGCGACAGGTGAAGCGGGCCGAGGATGCAGATTTATCTCGTAAACGCTGTCTGCAAACCAATAAGTGCCAATTCTAAGCGCACTGACTTCGCTCTTGCTGCCTAAGCAGTAAGACAGTCCGTCAGCCCGAGGTTGCTATCGCCCCGGATCCTGGCGTCATTTAGATAGCCACTGCTGTTTACTCCCGTCATCGGAGTAAACGGGACTTTTAGGTGACTGGGCCCGGATCAGCCAGCTGTTTGCAGCATGGCTGGGGCCGAGAAAATCCGACGCAAACTGCGCCCGGAGAAGCCCTGACAACACGACATCGGACGGGGGTTCAATTCCCCCCATCTCCACCCCCGAGATGAATCGGGACATCCTTTGCGGATGGGCCGAGTCATCGAAAAACACCCCGGTCTCCTGACCGGGGTGTTTTTCTTTGCCCGGCTGCCCGGATACCGGGGCGCCGCACCGGGAATGCCGGCAGGGCCTAAGGGCTCTAGCGGGTCGGCCGGCCCCGCCCTTATCGTCAAGGCATGCACAACGACCCGGCGCAACTGCCCACTGAAGTCCTGGACGCCGCCACGTGCTGGGACCTCCTGCATGGAGTGTCTGTTGGCCACCTGGCTGTGCTGGTGGACGGATACCCGGAAGTTTTCCCCGTAAATTACAAAGTGGACCAGCACTCAGTTGTCTTCCGCACCGGGGAAGGAACCAAGCTGCGGGCCGCCGGGGGACCACTCGCCGTCGCGCTTGAAGCAGACGGCCACGACGACTCAAAAGCCTGGAGCGTGCTGGTCAAAGGCAAGGCCGTCATCCTGGAGCCCACCCAGGAACTCCTGGCGGGAGCCGCCCTGACGCTGTTTCCCTGGCAGGCGGGAGAGAAGGACCACTTCGTCCGCATCGTCCCCACCTCCGTCACAGGCCGGCGCTTCGTCATCACATCACCGCTGACGTGGTGGAACCACGTACGGGAGACAGCGGCCAGGGACACGGATTAGCGGGTGGAGGGCCCATCGGCCCTTTGCTGAAGTCCTGCTTGCTGGTAGCAATGTCCTATGATTGCGTCGCCCACCGCCGCTGCCGCTGCCAAGCCACCGTTTGACGCCGTCATTTTCGACCTGGACGGGGTGGTCACCAACACGGCACTGGTGCATCAGGCAGCGTGGAAGGACGCGTTCGCCCGGATCCTGCACGACCCCAGGATTCCGCCGGGCACCGACCGTGCCCCGCTCAGCAGGGCCGACTACCTCACCTATATCGACGGCATGCCGCGCGAAGAAGGAGTGGTGCGGTTTCTGGCAGCCAGGGGAGTGCTTCTTGAGAAGGGGCACGAAACAGATGAAGCCGGTGCCTGGACAGGATTCGGCCTGGGCCGGTGGAAGAACGAGCTGTTCCTGGAACACCTCCGGCGGGACGGGGTCCAAAGCTACCCCGGGACCCTGCAGCTGCTGCGCCGGCTCACCGAGGCTGCAGTGCCCATGGCCGTTGTCACCTCGAGCCGAAACGCGGCATCGGTCCTGGAAGCAGCGGGCGTCCAGGATCTCTTCACCGTCGTCATGGACGGGACGACGGCGGCAGCGCTTGGGCTGCAGGGAAAGCCTGCCCCTGACGTCTTCCTGGCTGCCGCAGCAAGGCTTGGCGTCAGTCCGTCACATGCCGTGGTGATTGAGGATTCGGCCGCTGGTGTCGAGGCCGGGCGGCGCGGCGGTTTTGGCCTGGTGGTGGGAATCGACCGGGCCGGGAACCGCCGCCAGCTTGAAGCCGCGGGGGCGGACACTGTCCTCAACGATGTGGGCGAGCTGGACCTGGGGCAGGTGATCGGCAATGCCTGGCACCTTGTGTTTGAAGGTTTTGACGCCGGGCACGAAGGACACCGGGAGGCCCTGACCACCCTGGGCAACGGCTACCTGGGCGTTCGTGGAGCGGCCCCCGAGGGCGGTCCGTACAGCTACGCAGGCATGTACCTCGCCGGCATTTACAACCGGGTCAGGGCGAAGTCCGCCGACGAGATGCTGTTGGAAGAACACATGGTCAACGCGCCCAACTGCCTTCCGCTTGACCTGCGCCTGGCCGGGCAGGAATGGTGGTCTGCGGGCGGGCTGTACGTCGTCCGCGAGCGCAGGGTCCTGGACCTCAAAAAAGCGGTGCTGGAGCGAAGGCTGTTGCTGGAAGGTGCCGACGGGCGGCGCCTGGAGGTGGTGCAGACACGATTTGCATCCATGGCCGAGCCTCACCTGCTGGTCCTTCAGACGGCGATCACGGCCTTGGGCTGGAGCGGCATGGTGGAGGTCCGCAGCGGAATTGACGCCGGAGTCCGCAACGCGAACCTCCCCGAGCGTGCCCAGGGCTCCGATGTCCACTTGGCCGACAAGACGGCCCCGCAGCGCCCGGACCCGGAGGTGCGCCCTGACGGTACCTCCGTCGTTGAGGTTGAAACCACCCAAAGCCTCATCCGCATCGCCGTGGCCTACCGGACGCAGGTCTCGCCGGCCGCCGCACACATTACCGGGGGCGCGATCGGAGCCTTCCATTTCCAGACCCTGCCGGTTTCCCTTGAAACCGGTACCACGGCGCGGATCACCAAGTCAGTGGCGGTGGTGACCTCCCGCGACCGTGCCATCTCCTCGCCCGAAACGGGTGCCCGTTCAGTGCTTGAGCGCGCGCCCGGGGATTTCGATGTGCTGCTCGCCGCCCACGAGGAGGCCTGGCGGCGTGAGCTCCGACCTTTCCTGGTGGAGATTGACGCCCCGCTGCCCGTGCGCATGGTCCTTAACCTGCATATCTTCCACCTGCTGCAGACCTTGACCCACCACACGGCGGAACTGGATGCCGGCGTGACGGCACGCGGACTCCATGGCGAGGGCTACCGCGGCCACGTCTTTTGGGATGAGCTGTTTGTCCTTCCGGTGCTGACTTCACGAACTCCGGATATTGCCCGCTCGGTACTCGACTACCGGTGGCGCAGGCTGCCCGCGGCCCGGCATGCAGCATCGTTGGCCGGGCAGGAGGGAGCAAAGTTTCCTTGGCAAAGCGGCAGCGACGGGAGCGAGGAAACCCCGAAATGGCTGTACAACGACAGGTCCGGCAGATGGGTCCGGGACTATTCGCATCTGCAGGTGCACTCCGGCCTGGCCGTCGCCTTCAACGCATGGCAGTACTTCCAGACCACCGGGAACAAGATCTGGCTTCTGCAGAAGGGTGCTGAGCTGGTGGTTGAAGTTGCCCGCTTCTTCTGCTCCCTGGCGGAGTACGACGAGACAGGCGGCAGGTACCACGTGCGGGGCGTGGTGGGACCGGATGAATACCATACTGGCTACCCGTACCGTGACAAACCGGGCCTGGATGACAACGCGTACACGAACGTCATGGCCGCCTGGGTTTGCTCCCAGGCAGCAGGCATCCTCTCATTCCTGCACGGCAGCGAGCGCGCGGGGCTGATGGACCGCCTTGGCGTCACGGATGCGGAAGCGGCCGGGTGGGAGCGTTTGGGGACCTTGATGTACGTGCCCTTTCACAGCGACGGTGTCATCAGCCAGTTTGCTGGTTACGGGGATCTGCAGGAACTTGACTGGGACCATTACCGGGACACCTATGGCGACATTGAGCGGCTGGACCTGATCCTCGAGGCAGAAGACGACGCCACCAACCATTACAAACTGGCGAAGCAGGCGGATGTCCTGATGCTCCCGTACCTCCTGGGACACGATGGGCTGGTCACCGTGCTGCAGCGCTTGGGCTACGGGTTCACGCACGAACAGCTCAACCGGACCGTCGAGTATTACCTTGCCCGGACGGCCCACGGCTCCACACTGAGCCGGGTTGCGCACGCATCGGTCCTGGCCGGCCTGGACGCGGACCGGGCGTGGGACAGCTTCCGGGAAGCGCTCGACGCCGACCTCGACGATACCCAGCATGGCACCACGCGCGCGGGCATCCATTTGGGCGCGATGGCTGGAACCATCGACGTAGTGCAGCGCAGTTTTGCGGGGCTGCGGTTCAGCGGCGACACCATCTTGTTTGCCCCCAACCTCCCCACCGGGCTGCGGGCCGTTGCTTTTGAGGTCCTCTACCGCGGGCACCGCCTCCGCATTCATCTCAAGGGCGGGGATATGAGTATCGCCTCCGCTCCAGGTGACGCCGGCCCCATCAAGGTACGGGTCCATGGCAATGACGAGTTCCTTCCCGCCGGGCAGACCCGGCACTTCCCGCTCCCTGCCCGCGCTGCGGGGGTGGTGGTGCCGTGAAGCGGCTGGGCATCCTCACCAGCGGCGGTGACTGCCCCGGCGTCAACGCGGTCATCCGGGGAGCCGTGCTGGGCGGAGACGTGGCGCATGGCTACGAATTCATCGGGTTCCGGGACGGGTGGCGGGGTGTCCTGGAGCAGGACGTTTTTCCTTTGCCCCGGACGAGTGTCCGCGGTATCTCCCGCCTGGGCGGAACCATCCTGGGCACGTCCCGGACCAATCCGTTGGTGGGGAAGGGGATCGAAGGGGTCCGCTCCTGCGTCCGGCGCCACGAACTGGACGGCCTGATTGCCATTGGGGGAGAGGGGACACTGGCAGCTGCCCGGGAATTGTGCGGGCAGGGCATCAATGTGGTGGGTGTCCCAAAGACCATCGATAATGACCTCGGTGCCACGGACTACACCTTCGGCTTTGATTCCGCGGTCCAGACTGCCACAGAAGCCATCGACCGCCTCCGGACTACTGGCGAATCGCACCACCGGTGCATGGTCGCAGAGGTCATGGGCAGGAATGCCGGCTGGATAGCACTGCATTCCGGCATGGCGTCGGGCGCGCACGCCATCCTGATACCTGAACATCCGGTGTCCCTGGACCAAATATGTTCGTGGGTACTGTCAGCCCGGGACCGAGGCCGGGCTCCCCTTGTGGTGGTGGCCGAGGCCTTCGCTCCCGAGGGTCACCAAGCACCCTACGCACCCCGTGGCCTGGATACTTTTGGGCGGCCGCGACTGGGAGGGATCGGCCTGCTGCTCGAAGGGGAACTGCAGACACGGACCGGCATCGAAACGCGCGCCACCGTTTTGGGCCACATTCAGCGTGGCGGCGAACCTACGGCCTTCGACCGGGTCCTTGCCACCAGGCTGGGGCTGGCCGCTGTCGAATCGGCAGCCGCCGGCAGATGGGGCACCATGGTGTCGCTGCGTGGTACGGACATAGTCAATGTTGACCTGGGGGAAGCGCTGGGAGAACTGAAGGTGGTCCCTGAAGCACGGTACGAGGAGGCCGCTGTCCTGTTTGGATGAGGCAGGGGACCTGTTGAGCAGAGCCTACCGTTCCGCCCGGACCCGGAGGACCGCTGAACCGGTTATCCTGTCGGCGGCCAGGTCGTCGAGGGCCTTGTCTGCTGCGTCGAACGGGTAGGTCGTCGTGGTGAGGGCCAGGGACAGCCTGGCTGCGAGAGTCAGGAACTCATGCCCGTCAGCCCGGGTATTGGCTGTTACGCTCCGCACTTGACGTTCGTAGAAGAGCTCCCTGCTGTAATTGAGGGCCGGGATGTCGCTCAGGTGGATTCCGGCGATGGCGAGGGTTCCACCCCTGTCCAGGGCGCGCAGCGCAGCCGGGACAAGTTCTCCCACCGGTGCGAAAAGAATCGCGGAATCGAGGGGTACCGGCGGCTCGTCATAAGCGTCCCCCGCATAGTCGGCTCCCAACTCCCTGGCGAGCGACCGGGCACTGTCAGACCGGGTCATGACAAACACGGAGGCACCCTGTTTGATGGCAAGCTGGGCGGTGATGTGCGCGGAGCTGCCAAAACCGTAGATGCCAAGGCGCCCGCCAACGGGCAGGGCCGCACGCTTCAGGGCCCGGTATCCGATGATCCCCGAGCACAGCAGCGGCGCGGCCTGTTCGTCAGTGAAGCCAGCTGGCACCGGGTAGGCGAAATCCTCCGCGACAACCAGTTGCTCGGCATAGCCCCCATCCCTGTCCCAGCCCGTGAACACCGGTGACCTGCACAGATTCTCGTCGCCGCGGCGGCAGTAAGCACAGCTGCCACATACGCCACCCAGCCAAGCCACGCCAACCCTGTCGCCTGCCGCGAAACGGGAACAATCCGCTCCGGTTTCGACCACGACTCCGACAGCTTCATGCCCCGGCACCACGTGGGGGCGCCGCGGGGAGAGGTCACCTTCGGCGAGATGGAGGTCGGTCCGGCACACACCGCAGACGGTCACGTCCACCAGTATCTCGTCGGCCGCAGGCCTGGGAACTGCACGGATCCCCTGGACCAGCGGGCGGGTGGACATGGGACCGGGCTCGCCTACCCACCATGCACGCACTGGATCTCCTGCCTGGAACCTGCGCACCTGCCGGTCCGGGCCGCCTACTCGAGACCGGCGCGGGTTGCCTCGTCCAGCGAGGCCTGCCACAGCAGCGGGGCGTTCATCGTGAAACGCCTGCCCGTCACCGACTCCGGTGTAATCCGGATGAAGTACTCCTGGCCCACGCCCTGCCAGGGGAACAAGGCGCGCCGGATGTCATCCAGGTCGGGTCCAGTGGGTGTTGTCTCGGCAGCCTTGCCCTTAACGACGACGCTCCACGCAAGCCCGAACTGCGAACTGACGGCGTCTGCTTCCAGGGCCACCGTGGCATCCGACTGGATGGCCTGCTGCTTGGTTCCTGACCCGGTGCGGAAAACCAGCGTGTCACCATCAACCTTGAAGTTGACGGGAAACACGTCGGGGTGGCCATCGGCGATGACGGCGAGCCGTCCCACCCCGGTTTGGCCCAGGAGGTCCCAGCACTCTTCAGGGTCGAGGATTTCCGGCACGGGTACGTTTGATTTGTCAGTCATAGGGCACAGCGTAGGCAACTCTTCGGCATCGGGAAAGGGCACAAAGGCCCGGCGTCAAGGGCAGGACCAATGGCCCTTGGGCCCGGGGCGGCCCAATGGGACGCTGTGGGAACACCCGGGAAACCCTGATCTTCCTGCGGGAGGTGGCCATGCTGACGCACTTGTTCCTCAACCGCGTGCTGTGGGCCGTCGCCGGACTGCTGGCGCTGGCTGCTGCGGCAACCGGGGTCTGGCGCCCTGGAATCTACAACGGCGTGGTGGCCCCCGACCTGGTCCCCGGCGCCTACTCCCAGGACCTGCTGTCAGTGGCGGCCGGGCTCGGATTGCTGTACCTGTCGTATGCGGCAAAGCCCCAGAGGGCCAAATTCCAGATCGTGGCCCTGGGACTCCTTGGCTACCTCTTCTACGCCTACGGGATCTATGTCATTGAGCGGACCTACAACGGCCTGTACCTGCTCTACATGGCAGTCTTCGCCCTGTCATTCTGGGCCTTGGTCACCGCCGGGGCCACCGTGGCCCGCGACGCGCCATCCGTCTCCCTTTCTCGTGCACCCAGGATTGCTTCAGCAGCCGGCGCCATCCTTCAGCCGCTCATCTTCTACCCCCTGTGGATTGGCATGCTCCTGCCCCTCATGCGGAGCGGCGAACAAATCGATTCCCTCTACTCGATCTTCATCCTGGACCTTTGTTTCATCATGCCCGGATTCCTGATCCTTGCCTTCCTCACGTACCGGAACCACCGTACGGGTCTGCTGCTTCTCCCGGCCCTGTACGTCCTCGGCTTCACCCTCATCTTCTCCCTGGCGGTGGGTGAACTGGTCAAACCCCTCTTCGGTGCAGAACCAAGCCTGGCCGCCTTCCTTCCCGCACTTGGGCTCTCGGGGCTCTTCCTGGTGCTTGGAAGCCTGCATCTGGCCAAACTGAAGGCCGTGAATCCACTGGCAGCAGCTGCCGCCGGCTCCCAACCCATCCCTCAGCAATCCGAGCGCTCCGGCCGGCAAACCCTCGAAAAGCCGTCCCCCACAGTAAAGAGAAACGCATGAAAGCCCTCGTCTACGGCGGACCCGGCAACAAGTCATGGACGGATGTTCCGGACCCCCGGATCCAGCAACCCGGCGACGTCATTGTCAAAATCGATACCACCACCATCTGCGGTACGGACCTGCACATCCTCAAAGGTGACGTGCCCGCCGTCGAAAAAGGCCGGATCCTGGGCCACGAGGGGGTGGGAACCATCGTGGAAACCGGGCCTTCCGTGACTGGGCTGAACGTGAACGACCGTGTCATCATCTCGTGCATCAAATCCTGCGGCCACTGTGCCAACTGCAAGGCCGGACTCTACTCGCACTGCCTGGGCGGCGAGGGCCAGGAAGGCACGGGATGGATCTTCGGGCACCTCATTGACGGTACCCAGGCGGAGTACGTCCGGGTGCCCTATGCCGAAAATTCCCTGCACCTGCTGCCTGCCGGCGTCAGCGACGAACAGGCCGTCATGCTCTCCGATATCCTCCCCACGGGATTCGAAATCGGCGTCCAGTACGGCCGGGTAAAGCCCGGCGACACCGTGGCCGTGGTCGGTGCCGGGCCGGTGGGACTGGCGGCGATCACCACAGCAGGGCTGTACGGCGCCGCTACGGTGGTGGCCATCGACCTGGACGCCAACCGCCTGGAGAAGGCAAAGGAGTTTGGCGCCACGGACACGGTCCTGTCAGGCAGCCGTGACTGGAAGGAACAGGTCCTGGCCCTGACAGGGGGACAGGGAGTCGATGTGGCCATTGAAGCTGTTGGCGTGCCGGCAACATTTGGCATGTGCACCGACATCGTACGGCCCGGTGGTTCGGTGGCGAACGTCGGGGTGCATGGAAAACCCGTGGAGCTGCACCTGGAAAACCTGTGGATCCAAAACATCAGCATCAGCATGGGGCTGGTGAATACCAACACGACGCCCATGCTGCTCAAGCTGGTGGCCCAGGGAAAGATCAGGGCGGAGAAATTCGCCACGCACCATTTTGGTTTCGATCAGTTCCTTGACGCCTACGACACCTTTTCCCGGGCTGCCGAAACCAAGGCCCTCAAAGTGATCATCACGGCGTGAATCCGGACACCGCTACAGCCAGTCTGCGGAGAAGTCCACCGGCGGCCACCACCGTGTCCGGGACCTGACGGCGAACCGCCGTCCGGTGAGCTCCGTGGGGATCAAAGCTACCAGGTGGTCCTTGATCCCGGGCTCCCACGGCTCGCGGTCGGCATCGGAGTCGGGGAGCGTCATCCGGGTCCCATCGAATTCTTCCGGCTTGCCCTTAGCCACCACGCTCCAGACTTCCGTGGCGTAAGGGTTCAGTCCATCCACCTCGAGTGCCGCGACTGCGCCGCTGAGCAGGGCGCGCAGCTTGGTGCCGGGCGCGGTACGGAACACCAGCGATTCCCCGGCAACGGAAAAGTTGACCGGAAAAATCTCGGGAACGTCACCATTGATGACTGCCAGCCGGCCGATGTATGAGGACCGAAGGTACCGCCAGCATTCATCGGGATTCAGCACTTCTGTTCGAGACCCACCAGCGGAATCAGCCATGGTACCGATCCTAGGGCCTGGAGCGCGGGTGTGCACTGCTGGGGCGTTCACCCTAGGCGTAGCCGCGACGGGACTGGATCCAGGCCGTCCACCGTTGATTCCCGTAAGGGCCCCAGAGGGCACGGAACAGCCGGAAGCGGCACTCAAAGCCGGAGGTGCGCCATGGACCAGGCGCAGGTACCAACAACAGCGGACAATGACGATGTCCTGGACTCGTACTCGCAGACAGTGATGCGGGTGGCAGCTGCCGTGACGCCCCACGTGGCAGCAATCGAGATGACGGCGCAGCGCCGCAATGGCCGGGCCCGGGTGGGAGCAGGTTCGGCCGTCCTCTTCACCGAGGACGGCTACCTGCTCACCAATTCCCACGTGGTGGCCGGCACCCGGCACGGCTTCGCGGTCTTCGGCGACGGCAGCAGGATGGAGCTGGAACTCGTTGGCGCGGACCCCTTGTCCGACCTTGCGGTGGTGCACGGTTCGCGGCCGCGAATCCGGCCCGCCGTGTTCGGCGCGGCGGAATCCCTCCGGGTCGGGCAGCTGGTGGTGGCCGTGGGCAACCCGCTGGGCTTGGCCGGTTCGGTGACCGCGGGGGTGGTCAGCGGGCTGGGCAGGGCCATTCCAGTCTGGTCGGGCGGTAACCGGCGGGTCATCGAGGACGTCATCCAGACCGATGCGGCACTGAACCCCGGCAACTCCGGCGGTGCCTTGGCGGATACTCACGCCAGGATCGTGGGCATCAACACCGCAGTGGCCGGAGCCGGCCTGGGACTGGCAATTCCGATCAACGCGACCACCCGCAGGATCATCTCCGCGCTGTTGTCAGACGGAAGGGTGCGCCGCGCGTACCTGGGCCTGGTGAGTACCCCGATGCAGCTCGGATCCAGCGCCGTGATCCGCACCGGGCTGCGTGAAGGGCTCCGCGTCGTAGAGGTACTGCCCGGGTCGCCTGCAGACAAGGCAGGCCTGTCGGCAGGGGACGTCATCGTCACGGCCGGGGGCCGCCCGGTCAGCAACGCCGAAAGCCTGCAGCGCCTGCTGTTCGCCGATGCCATCGGCCAGCCGCTCAACCTTGCCGTGCTGCGCGATGGCGCAGAACGCCACCTGACGGCGGTTCCGGAGGAAATGACGGCCAACGGGGCTGGATAACGGCCGACGGCGGGCCGGCACCATGGGCAGGCACATACGAAAGGCTAGGGGCTGACCTGGGGGGCTTCCACGTCAGCGATGCCTACGAAACGCGTCCCCACGCCGTCGTACTCGCTGCGCACGCACCCGGGACGCACGGCGGGAACCTCGGACGGCGCGTGGTGGCCGCACACCACGTAGGTGAAGTCCGGCCACCACTTCTTGGGCCGGGCAGCCTCCTCGTACCCGCACACGGCGCACTCAAGGTGCACCCAGACGGGCCGTTTGCCGGTGCGGTTGGCCCGTGACTGCACCAGCCAGGGCGGGGGATTGTCCAGGATGCTGCGGAGCTCGGCCTCGGACATCCACTTCGGCAGGCCATGGCGCTGCGCCATCTCAAGGGGAACATCCAGGGTTATTGCTGCGTCGCGTCTGCTGATCATCACGTTCCACGATACGGGAGGCGGCCAAATCGGCGTGCGCCGGTGATTCAGCTTCCCAGGATGCAGCCGGGGTGGGGCGTTTCGGTGGAGACCCACAACGCCGAGGCGATCTCATCCGCAAGGTCGAAGTCGCGGGTGCCGCCGGGGCCGGCGATGCGCACCATCAGTGCACCACCGAACGGGCGCCGACCCAGCACCTCAACCTCGGCGTCGAGATCGATGTCCTGCGCGGCGAGATACCGCAGGAGCTCAGGATTGTCATCGCTGATACGGGTGATTTTTCCGCTGTGCCCCTGGTCCAGCCCGGCGAGGAGATGGGCGCTGGGCATCAGCACCTGGCCGTCCGCGGTGGGAATGGGATCGCCGTGGGGGTCCCGTTCCGGGTTTCCGAGTTTGGCGGCGACGCGTTCGATGAACGTATCCGAGACCGCGTGCTCCAGCTGTTCGGCTTCATCGTGGACCTCGTCCCAGCTGTAGCCAAGACGCTGGACGAGGTAGGTCTCGATGAGCCGGTGGCGCCGGACCATTGACAGGGCCAGGCGCAGGCCGGAATCGGTCAGGGTGACTGCGCTGTAGGGCTTGTGGTCCACCAGCCCCTGGTCCTTCAGCTTGCGGACCATCTCCGACACAGAGGAATTCGCCACGCCCAGCCGCTGTGCCAGCTGGGAGGACGTGATGGGCTTGTCCTGCCATTCAGTGAATGAATAGATGACCTTGACGTAGTCCTCGATCGAGGAGGAGGGCGCGCTGGTCTTCACAGGTCCAAGCCTACCGGTTTGGCCGGTCCGGCAGGGGCGGCCCCGGATCAGGCCTTGGCGGCGCGCCAGGCCAGCGTCAGGTAGGGGAGGTCGAGTTCCTGCCCCGGAGCATGGGGCAGGTGTTCGTGCAGGTACCAGTCCAGGTTGGCAAGGACCTTCGCCCGCGTCGACTCACCGGCCCGCAGGTAGTAGCTGCGCGATTTGGTGAGCTCCATCAGGTCACTGGTGGTCACCCGGTCCTGCCAGTGCGTCACATGCCCCTCAAGCCCGTGGAATTCGGGCCCGACGACGGGCTTGTGGCCGGGCCGGTAGACGTCGCCGGCGTGCATGATCCGGGAGAGCCGGTGCACCCAGGGGACAGAGGTGTCCAGCTGGTTCCAGACCAGGCCCAGGGTTCCGTGCGGGCGCAGGACGCGGGCCAGTTCGGTGCTCGCAGCGAGGGGATCGCACCAGTGCCACGCCTGGGCAACGGTGACCACGTCGAAGGCCGCATCCCGAAGGCCTGTGGCCTCGGCCGTCCCCGCCGCAGCCGTGGCGGCCGGGCAGTGGGTCTTCAGCTGGGCAAGCATGTCCGCAGAAGGATCGACGGCGGTGACATCCAGTCCCATGGCCAGCAGCAAGGCGGTGAATTTACCGGTACCCGCCCCGACGTCCAGGGCGTCACGGGCCCCGGCAGGCACCAGCCACCGTGCGGATTCCGCCGGATAGCCGGGGCGGACGCGCTGGTAGTGGCGGCCGCCGTCCTGGAAGCTCTGCCCGAGCTCCGTGCGCCGGCCGTGATCAAGCCTGGGGCCACCCCGAACCACGCGTGGCCTCCTTCCGGTGCTGCCTGCGGATGTCCTTCGAATTTACCGCATGGCCGGTGCCGGCAGGCAGCCGCCGTTACCCCGCTAGTCGTCGAGGCAGGGGGCCGCGCCGGCCGTCCCGGGGGTATTGGGTGCCCAGTGCGGGTAGGTGCGGAAGTCGTTGGCGGGCACCCAGCGGCCTGCGTCCACCACGTAGTCCCACCCGAGTCCGTTGCTGCGCAAAGCCCGGATACCGGCAAGGAGGCGTTCAGCATCTTCCAGCCGCGAGCCCACGCCGAAACTCGCCCGGAGGGAGCCGGACGGCAGGCCCAGGCGCTTCAGCAGGGGATGGGCGCAGAAGCGTCCGTCCCGCAGGCCCACGCCGTGCTCTGCGGAAAGGTAGGCGGCCACCAGCCCTGCGTCGTAGCCCTCGACGGAGAAGTTGACCACGCCGATGGTGTCCGTTTCCGGATTGGTGTCCTTGAAGATCTGGTGGACGGTGACGCCGTCGATGCCCTGGAGGCCCTCCACCAGGAAGGAGCGGATCGCGGACTCGTGCGCATGCCACCTGTCCTGGTCGAGTTCGGCGATGACCTGCGTGGCGCGTGCCAGGGTGGCGGCGCCGAGGACGTTCGGCGAGCCTCCTTCGTGGCGGGCCGGCCCGGTGGCCCAGCTGACGCCGTCGAGCCGTGCTTCCTTGACCGCCCCGCCGCCGGCGAGGTGCGGGACGCCGGAATCCAGCCAGTCAGGCCGGCCTACCAGGACGCCTGCGCCGAACGGCGCGTACAGCTTGTGGCCGGAAAAGGCGAGGTAGTCGACGTCGTCCGCGCTGATGTCCACCCGGCGGTGCGGCGCGAGCTGGGCCGCGTCCACCACGATCCGGGCGCCGTGCTGGTGGGCCAGCGCGGCCAGGGCCCGGATGGGGAGGATCTCGCCGGTGACGTTGGAGGCGCCGGTGACGGCCAGGAGGCTGACGCCGCCCTGTTCGAGTTCGGCGCGGACCGCGTCAAGGGTGCCGGCGATGGTGTCCGCGGCAACGATGCTGCGGTGCGGGACGCCCTGCCACGGCAGGAGGTTGGCGTGGTGTTCGATGTCCAGGTAGAGGACGTCACCGGCGGGCCGTCCGTCCGTCCGGGGCAGGCAGCCCGCCAGGAGGTTCAGCGAATCGGTGGTGTTCCGGGTGAAGATGACCGAATCGTCCGGCCGGCCGCCCACGAAGTCCCGGACGATGCTGCGTGCGTTCTCGTACACGGAGGTGCTGATCTGGGAGGCGTACCCGGCGCCGCGGTGGACGCTGGCGTAGTAGGGCAGGATCTCGTTGAGGTAAGCGGACACCACGGAGAGTGCAGGGGCCGATGCCCCGTAATCAAGGTTGGCGTACCGCACGTGGCCGCCGGTTATCAGTGGTGCTTGGATTTCGGCCCCGGTGACTGCAGCGAGCGGGCGGCCGGCGGCGGCACGGCGTTCGGCAGCAACGGCGGATTCGGTGACGGGTTTGGGGGAGACGGTGGCAGTTGTCACAGAGACCTCACTTGTGTACAGGACTCCGGCGTACGGAATCCGCGCTTGCCGCATCCACTCCGGACCGGCCTGGTCGTCACCCGGGGCACCCCGCCGCGAATGGAGGGTTGCCGGCCAGCAAACCGGGGTTTTGCGCTGGCACTCGTGACCTGCATAAAAGCGTAGGACATGGGGCGGCCAGGCTGGAAGCCGGGCCAATTGTTAAGGGCTTTATTACGCAATATCGAATAAACGACGCCGGACACCTCCTTCTGAAGGTGTCCGGCGTCGCAATATTCGCCCAAGCGGGCAAACCGTGGCAGTTACAGCAGATCGTCCAGGTAAGGGTTGAGACGGTGCAGGACCTCGGAGTGCAGGATCGAGTTGGTGGCCAGCGCGTTCCCGCCGAACGGTCCGTCCTCGCCCTCGAGGGAGGTGAACCGGCCCCCGGCCTCGACCACGATTGGCACCAGCGCAGCCATGTCGTAGAGGTTGAGTTCCGGTTCGCAGGCGATGTCCACGGAGCCCTCTGCCACCATGCAGTACGACCAGAAATCGCCGTATGCCCGGGTCCGCCAGACGTCCTCGGTCAGCCCGAGGAAATCGTCGAGGTTGCCGCGTTCCTTCCAGCCGCTCAGGCTGGAGTAGGAGAGGGAGGCGTCGGAGAGGCTGGACACGTTGGAGACGCGCAGCCGGGTGGCAGCTGCCAAGGACCTGCCCATGTAGGCGCCCATGCCCTTTGCCGCCCACCAGCGCTTGCCGAGGGCCGGGGCGCTGACCACGCCCACCACGGGTTCGCCTTCGTCCACCAGGGCGATCAGGGTGGCCCAGACCGGGACGCCCCTGACAAAGTTCTTGGTCCCGTCAATGGGATCGATGATCCAGCGCCGTGAACCGTGCCCGGTGCTGCCGAACTCCTCGCCCAGGACGGCATCGCGGGGACGGGAGCGGGAGAGCTGGCCGCGGATGGCTTCCTCGGCTGCCTTGTCGGCGTCGGTGACGGGCGTCAGGTCCGGCTTGGTCTCAACGTGGAGGTCCAGGGCCTTGAAGCGGCTCATGGTCTGGTCATCCACGGAGTCGGCCAGGACATGGGCCAGGCGCAGGTCATCGTTGTAGCTCGAAGCGGGTTGGATCATGGTTACAAACTACCGTCTGCGGACGCTTCTGCCGGGAGAACGCGTCAGTTGACGCTGCCGAGCTCCTTGGTTTCCTGTGCTTCCATGCGCGGATCCGTGCCGAGCAGGCGCCGGAGCGACGCCAGGCGTGCCGGGCCGGTGGGACCTGCGTGCCCGCCTGCCACCCAGTCGTCGAGGCCGCAGTTCACCGCGTTTGCCGTGTGCTTGCACCCGCGTTCACAGTTTTCGATGCCGGGGGAGAGGTCCGGGAAGGAGCGCAGGATCCGGTCCGGGTCCACATGGGCCAGTCCGAAGGAACGGATACCGGGGGTGTCAATGATCCAGCTTCCGGCCGGCGCGTCAGCCAGGCGCAGGGCCAGGGCCGACGACGACGTGTGGCGGCCACGTCCGGTTACGGCGTTGACGCCGCCGGTGGCCCGCTCGGCACCGGTCAGCGCGTTCACCATGGTTGACTTGCCCACGCCGGAGTGCCCCAGCATCACGGTGACCCTGCCGTCGAGGTGGGCGCGGAGGGCCGCCACCGCAGTGCTGTCCAGCCGGGCGGAGAGGCCGTCGTCAGAGCGTGCGTCGATCCCGGAAGCCTGTGCGTCGGCGGTCTTGCTGATGATCACCGGGAAGTCCAGGTGCGTGTAATTGGAGAGGAGCTCGGCGGGGTCCTTGACGTCGGCCTTGGTGACCAGCAGGATCGGCTCGATCCCGGCGTCGTAGGCAGCCACCAGGGCGCGGTCGATGAATCCGGTGCGGGGTTCCGGGTTGGCAGCCGCCACGACGATGACCAGCTGGTCCGCGTTGGCCACCACGGCCCGCTCCACGGGGTCGGTATCGTCGGCGCTCCTGCGCAGGAGGGTGTGGCGGTCCTGGATTTTCACCAGGCGGGCCAGCGTGTCCGGCGCGCCTGACACGTCCCCCACGAGCGAGACGAAGTCTCCCGCAACGACAGGTGACCGGCGGAGTTCACGGGCACGCGCTGCGATGACGACGCGCTCGTTGTCCGAGTCCTCGCCCACCACTGCCGTGTACCGGCCGCGGTCAACCGTAATGATCCGCCCGGTAACGGCGTCGTCATGGCTGGGCCGGTCTTTGGTGCGGGGACGGGAACCTTTCTTGCTGGGGCGGATCCGGACGTCGGATTCGTCCCAGGAGTCAGTGCTCCGCGCCACTGCCACGCTCTTCCGGCCGCGGTACCTCGGGAGCAGCCTGGGCCAGCATGCCGGCCCACAGCTGCGGGAAGTCGGGCATGGTCTTGGCGGTAGTGGCGATGTCCTCCACCTGGACGCCGCTTACCGAGAGGCCCAGGATTGCCCCGGCAGTGGCCATGCGGTGGTCGGCGTAGCTGTGGACGACGCCGGCGTGCAACGGGGCTGGCCGGATGACCAGGCCGTCGCTGGTTTCCTCGGCGTCGCCGCCGAGCCGGTTGATCTCGGTGACCAGGGCGGCGAGCCGGTCAGTTTCGTGCCCGCGAAGGTGGGCGATTCCGCTGAGCCGGGAAGGCCCCGTGGCAAGGGCACAGAGTGCCGCGACCGTAGGAGCCAGTTCACTGGTGTCGGCGAAGTCGCCGCCCTTGATTTCTGGGCCGCCGGTGACGGTCAGGAGTCCGTCCTCCAGGGTGACCGTGGCTCCCATCCGGGTGAGGATGCCGCGCCAGAGGTCGCCCACCTGCTGCGTTTCCGTGGGCCAGTTGGGGATGCGGACGGTGCCCTGCGATGCCAGGGCCGCTGCCAGGAACGGCCCAGCGTTGGAGAGGTCCTGTTCGATTCTTTGGTCGAAGGCCTGGATGGGTCCCGGGGCCACCACCCAGTGGTTGGGGACCGAATCGTCCACGGAGACGCCGGCGCCGCGGAGGACAGCCACCGTCATGTTGATGTGGTCCAGGCTTGGCACCGGTTTCCCGACGTGCTCAAGGTGCAGGCCGTCGTCGAACCTTGCTCCCACCAGCAGGAGGGCGGAGACGAACTGCGACGAGGCGCTGGCATCGATCACCAGGTGGCCGCCCCGGACCGCGCCGGTCCCTTCCACCACGAAGGGAAGGGACGACGGCGTGCTCCCGTCCTCGGCGGAAACCGCGACGCCCAAGGCTTTGAGGGCTTCGATGATGGTACCCATGGGACGCTTCCGGGCGTGCGGATCACCGTCGAACACGGTGGCTCCGCTGCGGAGCGCCGCAAGTGGTGGGACGAACCGCATGACGGTGCCGGCCAGCCCGCAGTCGATCCTGGTGGTGGATGGCGCCGCTGACGCCGGGATCGGAACAACTTCCAGGTCAGGACCAAAGGCGCCGTCGCCGGGCACTTCGCTGATGGTGGCGCCGAGCTGCCTCAGTGCATCGATCATCAGCGCGGAGTCCCTGGAGTGCAGGGGAGCCCGAAGGCGCGATGGTCCGTCCGCCAGGGCGGCCAGGACCAGGTACCTGTTGGTCAGGGACTTCGATCCGGGCACCGTCACGGTTGCATTGACGGGCCGGGCCGCAAAAGGCGCGGCCCAGTACTGGACAGGCGTTCCGGATTCCCGGGTAGCAGCTGCTGCGGTCATTCGTGCCTAGGCTCCCGCGGCGTGTTCGACGGCGCGGCGTACAGCCTTGTCCGCCTTGTTCAGCTTCTTGGTGGTGGTCCTGCGGGCGTCGGCGGCCAGGTGCGAGGCGTTCCGTCGCGCGTCGGCGGCAAGGTGCTCGGCGCGCCAGGCCAGTCCGGGCTTGCCTGCCGTGTCCACGGAGGCGAGCAGGGCACCCCCGCTCAGGGAGACGTTCTTGAGCAGCTGGTTCCGGCGGTTCTCGCGCCCTTCCTTGCTGCTGATGTCCGCGCTCCGCCATTCCACGAAGGTGTTCAGGAGGGAAACGACGGTGAGCAGGCCGGCCGAGAGCCGGGAAAACTTGCCAAGGCCGAACAGGACGCCGGCGCCCACCTGGGTACCGCCGATGACGCGGGCCAGGGTCTTCTCGTTCGTCTGGAAGGGAAGCGAGGCTGCAGCCTTGCGCAGCAGCGGCGAGAGCTGCTGGGCGGTGTCGTCGGAGTTCTTGAGCTTGTCCAGTCCGGCAAGGATGAAACTGGAGGCGAGCATGGGCCTGGCGAGAGTGCGGACAAAGGGCATGGATTTCCTCCTGGATGGACGAGCCGCGGCAAGCGGCGGAGTCGGTCCTAGTCTTGCACTTTTGGGGAATATTTGCCCGCGGGAGGCGGTTATGTCGACTGGGTCCGCGACGTGGGCCCTGGCGATCAATCACCCGATACAGAGCGGAGTTGGGCCTTGCGGAAGGTGTTGGACGGAACCAGGCAGGCAGGACCGGTGGAAGTGGACAAGCTTGCCGCCGATTCGCCGGAGTACGGCATGCCCCCGGCGGGGCGCCTGACAGTAGACTTGAAGGCAATGAGTACCCTGGATCCGGCCATCGCGGCCATGTATGAGGCGTCCCCCGGCGAAGTGAACGGCAGGGCAGGCGCAGCGCCGCTCCCCGCCGGGCAGGCAGCAACCGAACCACCGGCCGCAGCAGCGGACGCCGAGGACAGCACGCTGGACGTTGCCGCGGAGACAGTGGAACAGCGCCGCCTGCGCTTTGAGCGGGACGCCATGCAGTACGTGGACCAGCTCTACTCTGCGGCGATGCGGATGGCGCGGAACCCGTCGGACGCGGAGGACCTGGTCCAGGAGGCCTACACCAAGGCTTTCTCGGCCTTCCACCAGTACAAGCCGGGCACCAACCTCAAGGCGTGGCTCTACCGGATCCTGACCAACACGTACATCAACCTGTACCGCAAGCGGCAGCGCGAGCCGCTGCAGTCAAATTCGGACACCATCGAGGACTGGCAGCTGGCCCGGGCGGAGTCGCACACGTCGAGCGGACTACGTTCGGCTGAGGCAGAAGCACTGGACCACCTTCCGGATTCGGACGTCAAGCGGGCGCTCCAGGACATTCCGGAGGAGTTCCGGCTGGCGGTTTACTTCGCTGACGTGGAGGGCTTCGCCTACAAGGAAATATCAGACATCATGAATACGCCCATCGGCACCGTGATGTCCCGGCTCCACCGCGGCCGCCGAATGTTGCGGGACATGCTCGCGGAATACGCCGCCGAGCGGGGATTTAAAACGGCCGCTGATGCGTCGGATGCGGCAGGAAGCAAAGCACAGGAGAACAGGAAATGAGCGACTGCCAGGGATTGGGCGACTGCGACGATACCCGGATGCAACGCATCTATGAGTACCTCGACGGGGCACTGACCCGCGAAGATATTACCGAAATCAAGAACCACCTCGATGACTGCCCTGAATGCACGGAGCAGTACGATCTCGAATGCGTCATCCGCAACATGGTCAAGCGTTCCTGCAAGGAGTCCGCTCCGGACAACCTGAAGAACGCCATCCTGGACCGGATACACGCCATCCGTCCCGTCGAGGCGTAGTACCGGCGCCCCCTGCCCGCCAGGGCCGCAAACAGCAAAGGACCCCGGAAGCCGACTGGCTTGCGGGGTCCTTTGCTTGAACCGTAGTTCCTGGCATGTGCCTAGGTGTTGGGGCGCTTCCCGTGGTTCGCGCCGCCACGCTTACGGTCACGACGCTTGCGTGCACGCTTGCTCATAGCTGGCCTCCTTAATGTTGTACTCAAAAGAGCTGCCCTCCAGTCTCCCACATGATCCGGCGGCCCGCGAACCGGGAAACTTCGGATGACCTGCGGCCGGGCCGCTTGGCCGTATTCATCGAGACTGCCCGGGCAGGGTGGGGTGCGCGGCGCAGCCTCAGCGTTCCGCGTCCCCCTCGGCGCCAACGGGGCCGGGAGCGTGGATGATGGTGGTTTTGCCGGACAGCGAATTGGTCCTGACGAGCATCAGTTGCATGTCAGGGCCTGCAATGGTCTCCACTTTGCCGTTGGTGGGGAGGCATTGGCTGCCGTCCAGGATGACCGCTCCGCCTGCGGACTTCGCCACGATGTCAACCCCCACGTCGGCAGGCAGGGTTATGGTCAGGTCTCCGGACACGGAATTGGAGCCAAAATCCTGGGTGTAACCGAGCAGGTTGAAGTTAAGGTGCCCGCTGACGGTATTGGTGCGCACGTGCGTGAAATGGCCGGAGGCGGTGACCTCGCCGGAGATGCTCTTGGCGGTCAGGACGCCCCGGTGGTTCCTGACTGACACCTGGCCGCTGACGGTATTGACCTGAAGTTCTCCGGAGGTGTCCTCCGCCGTGACCGCGCCGGACACGGTGTTGAGCCGGACGTGGGCAGAAATGCCGGACGCCAGGCCCTCGCCGCTCACAGTCCCGGCCTCCACCTCCACTCCACGGGGAATTGCCACAGTGACGGCCGCGGCATTGTCGCTGTTGTGGTTGACAGTCTCCATGAGGTTCTTGAACCAGCCCTGGGCGCCGTGAAGTTGATGCCGCACTTCCAGCCGCCCGCCGTTCAGGGACACCGCTACGGGGTCGCCATGGACCTCCGAGAATTGGAGACGGACCGATGGGTCATCGTGTTCGGTGATGGTGAAGCTGCCCCTGACCAGGCCCAGCTTCAGCGACGTCACGGCGTCGACGTCAATGCTCTGCGGGCCTGTGACGGTCCAGTTCCCTCCGGGCATGGTCCCCTCCAAAGAAGCGATATATCGCGTTGATCCTCCAACGTAACGCCGCCGGGCGGAAGGGTCAAAACAGGTCCCGAAAGGCTACTGGGGGGCGTCCATCCCCAGCCACTGGAACCAGCCGCGGTGCAGCACCAGCCAGGCCATGAGCCCATACCCGGCCTGGCCGGGCGTGCCTCCGTTTGCCGCCAGGTCCTGGCGCCACTGTTCGTGGTTGAGCAGCGGGGAGAAGGTGTCGACGTAGAGGTGCTTGCGGCGCGTG
This sequence comes from Pseudarthrobacter niigatensis, assembly GCF_030812615.1. Lineage (NCBI taxonomy): Bacteria > Bacillati > Actinomycetota > Actinomycetes > Micrococcales > Micrococcaceae > Pseudarthrobacter > Pseudarthrobacter niigatensis. The sequence continues at coordinate 285,167 of NZ_JAUSTB010000002.1, forward strand.
GTCACATCCGCGAAGGCCGTGTTCAGTTCATCCAGCCGCCGGTTCTGCGCGGGGTCGAGTGTTGGGGGAGGACCCACAACGAACACCTCGATACGGTTCTGGGAAGCCGAGTCCAGGATGTTGGCCAGGTTCAGGCGGCTCCTCGCGGTGGAGAGGCCGAACTCGATGTCGCGCCCCGAGAGGCCGATCACCAGCCGGTTCTCCGCCTGCGGGCTGAAGCGCCTCCCGGCCTCGTCCAGCCACCGTGCGGCCAAACCTTCAGTACCTTCCTGCGGGCAGGGGAGGGCGTAGCTTTCCAGGAGCATGCCGTCCTGGGGAGTGCGGGCCAGCACGCGGCCCAGCCAGCCAAGGGCCCGGGGATCGCCCAGTCCGGCCAGCAGTTCGTCTCCTACAGCTGCGATCCGCAGCTTCCTGTCTTCCACGCGTTCCTCTTTACTTCGGTACGGGTTACTTCGATACGGCCGCTGCCATCGTTGCCGCCGCCTTGCGGAGGCTCGGGGAGGCGCTGTCAGTCCATTAAACAGAACTGCCCGGCCGGAGTCTGGTATTTCGACTCCGGCCGGGCAGCCTTACTGCCTACTTCCGGGCAAACGCCTGCTTCAGCAGGACATCCTGCTCTGCGGCGTGCCGCTTCATGGAACCGGCTGCCGTGGAGGCCGAGGCCGGCCGCGACACCAGGCGCACGCGCCGGTCCAGGGCTTCGGGCAGGTGCAGCCCCATGAACGGCCAGGGTCCCTGGTTGGCGGGCTCATCCTGGGCCCACACCACCTCGGCGTTGGGGTACTTGGCAAGCTCCGCTTCGATCTCGGCCTGCGGCAGCGGGTAAAGCTGCTCCACGCGGACGATCGCAGTGGTCTTGTCACCGGTCTTCTGCCGGGTGGACAGCAGATCGTAGTACAGGCGGCCGGAGACCAGGAGCACGCGTTCGACGGCGGTGGCCGGCAGCTGCTCATGGTCACCGATGACGGGCCGGAACGTGCCGGTGGTGAAGTCCTCCACGGAGGAAGCGGCTGCCTTCAGGCGGAGGAGCTGCTTGGGCGTGAAGATGATCAGCGGCTTGCGCGGACGGCTGTACGCCTGGCGGCGCAGCAGGTGGAAGTGCGAGGCCGCAGTGGTCGGGTTGGCCACGATCATGTTGTCCTCGGCACACAGCTGCAGGAACCGCTCGATCCTTGCCGAGGAGTGGTCCGGGCCCTGGCCTTCATAGCCATGGGGGAGCATCAGGACCAGCGAGGAACGCTGTCCCCACTTCTGTTCGGCGGATGAAATGAATTCGTCAATGATGGTCTGGGCGCCGTTGACGAAGTCACCGAACTGGGCCTCCCAGAGGACCAGGGCGTCGGGGCGTTCCACGGAGTAGCCGTATTCGAAGCCCATGGCGGCGTATTCGGACAGCAGCGAGTCGTAGATCCACAGCTTGGCCTGGTCGTCCGAAAGGTTGCCCAGGGGCAGCCATTCCTTGCCGTTGGCGCGGTCGTGGAAGACGGCGTGGCGCTGCACGAAGGTGCCGCGCCGTGAGTCCTGGCCGGCGAGGCGCACGGGGACGCCTTCCATGATCAGCGAACCGAAGGCCGCGATCTCGCCGAAGCCCCAGTCGATGCCGCCCTCGCGGGACATCTGTTCGCGCTTATCCAGCAGCTGCTTCAGCTTCGGGTGGACCGTGAAACCGTCGGGAATCTCGACGTGTGCCTTGCCGATCCGGGCCAGGGTCTCGGCGCTGATGGCCGTCGAGGCCGGAGCGCTGACGCTGGAATCGGACTGCTGGGCCTTGGGCCGTTCGATATCGGACACAGCGGCGGAGTCTGCGGTGACAATCGGGATCGGAGACGTCTGCGCAGCGTGCGTCTCGGCAAAGACACGCTCCAGCCGTTCCTGGTAGTCGCGCAGCAGCTGCTCGGCTTCTTCCTCGGTGATGTCGCCGCGACCGATGAGGGACTCGGTGTACAGCTTGCGGACGGAGCGCTTGGCTTCGATCAGGTTGTACATCAGCGGCTGGGTCATCGAGGGGTCGTCGCCCTCGTTGTGGCCGCGGCGGCGGTAGCACACCATGTCGATGACAACGTCCTTGTGGAAGCGCTGCCGGAATTCGTAGGCCAGCTGTCCGATGCGGACAACAGCCTCGGGGTCATCGCCGTTCACGTGGAAGACCGGCGCCTGGATCATCTTGGCCACGTCCGTGGAGTACGTGGAGGACCGCGACGACGACGGGGCGGTGGTGAAGCCCACCTGGTTGTTGACCACGATGTGGATGGTTCCACCCGTGCGGTAGCCGCGGAGCTGGGACAGGTTGAGGGTTTCAGCCACAACTCCCTGGCCGGCGAAGGCGGCGTCGCCGTGGACCATGATGGGCAGGACCGGGAACGATTCGCCCTGGTCCAGCCGGTCCTGCTTGGCGCGGACAATGCCTTCGAGGACGGAGTCCACTGCTTCAAGGTGTGACGGGTTGGCGGCGAGGTAGACCTTGGTTTCCTTGCCGTTGTCCGAGGTGAAGGTGCCTTCGGTGCCCAGGTGGTACTTGACGTCGCCCGAGCCCTGCACGGAGCGCGGATCCTGGGTGCCCTCGAATTCGCGGAACACCTGGGCGTAGGTCTTGCCGGCGATGTTCGTCAGGACGTTGAGGCGGCCGCGGTGGGCCATGCCGATCGCGACCTCGTCCAGGCCGTCGTCGGCTGCGTCGGACAGGATGGCGTCCAGCAGCGGGATCAGGGACTCGCCGCCTTCGAGGGAGAAGCGCTTCTGGCCCACGAACTTGGTCTGCAGGAAGGTCTCAAAGGCCTCCGCTGCGTTCAGCTTGGAGACGATCCGCAGCTGTTCCTCGCGGCTGGGCTTGGAGTAGGCGTGCTCCAGCTGGTCCTGGAACCACTTGCGCTCGGCAGGCTCCTGGATGTGCATGTACTCGATGCCCGTGGTGCGGCAGTAGGCATCACGCAGGACACCAAGGATGTCGCGGAACTTCAGCATCGGCTTGCCGCCGAACCCGCCGGTGGGCCATTCGCGGTCCAGGTCCCAGAGGGTAAGACCGTAGGTGAGGACGTCGAGGTCCGGGTGCTTGCGCTGGACGTACTCCAGCGGATCGGTGTCCGCCATGAGGTGGCCGCGCACGCGGAACGAGTGGATCAGCTGCTGGATCCGGGCCACCTTGTTGATCTCGTCGGCGGGATCCACCTGCAGGTCGGGGCTCCAGCGGACGGGCTCGTAGGGAATCCGGAGGGCTTCGAAGATCTCGTCGTAGAAGTTCTGCGCGCCCAGCAGCAGCTGGTGGACCAGCTTGAGGAACTCGCCGCTGCCGGCACCCTGGATGACGCGGTGGTCGTAGGTCGAGGTGAGGGTCAGGACCTTGCTGATGGCGTTCTGGGCGATGATCTTTTCGCTGGCGCCCTGGAATTCTGCGGGGTAGTCAAGGGCGCCGACGCCGATGATCGCAGCCTGGCCCTTGGAAAGGCGCGGTACCGAGTGAACGGTGCCGATGCCGCCCGGGTTGGTCAGGGACACCGTGGTGCCCTGGTGGTCCTCGGCGGTGAGCTTGCCGTTGCGGGCCCGCTTGATCAGGTCCTCGTAGGTGTGCCAGAACTCGGCGAAGTTGAGGGTCTCGGCCTTCTTGATGTTCGGGACCATCAGCAGCCGGGTTCCGTCGGGCTTGGGCATGTCGATGGCGATGCCGAAGTTGACGTGGGCGGGCTGCACCGCGACGGGCTTTCCGTCCACCTCGTCGTAGTACACGTTCATGGAGGGGAACTGGGACAGGGCGCGGATGACGGCGTAGCCGATCAGGTGCGTGAAGGAAACCTTGCCGCCGCGGGCACGGGCCAGGTTGGAGTTGATGACCACCCGGTTGTCGATGAGCAGCTTGGCGGGGATGGCACGGACGCTGGTGGCGGTGGGCACCTGCAGGCTGGTGACCATGTTGGTGGCGATCGCCTTTGCCGGTCCACGAAGGACGGAGACGACGTCTTCCTCGGGCGCGGTGGGCGCCTTGACGTTCTTGGGCAGCTGCGCCGGAATGGGCTGCGAGCCGGTGCCGGCCTCGGTCTTCTTGCCGCCGTCGCGCGCTTCCGTGGCGGGGGCCTTCTTGACGGGGGCGGGGGCTGCTGCCGGTGCGGCAGGCGCCGGGGCAGCGGCGGCGGCCGGCGCAGCGGGTGCCGCGGCCGGCGACGATGCCGGCGCGGCGGGAGCCTGCTTTACGACGGGGAGTTCCCGGGTGGGAGGATTGGCGGCATGCGTGGAATTTCCATTGGAAGAAGAACCGTTGCCCGAGTCGAAGGATTCAAACAGCGGCCACCACTTGGCATCCACGGCGTTCTTGTCCTGCTGGTACTGCTCGTACAGTTCGTCAACGAGCCACTCGTTTCCGCCAAATTCCTCTGGTAGACGGTGGCTTGGCTGCTCTGGCACTTGAAATACGCCTCTTCCATGAGTTTGATTTCTCTTTGGCCCCCCGGTGCTTCAGCACTACGTTCGAACCAGTCTCTGTCCGCTGAACCCGGACCTTTGCAAGTCTAGTGAGCATTCCGTGTTAACTGCCAATAAGGGTGACTCAAATCATGAAGTGACGAACCGGGGCCCAAATATGGCGGCCGGCGGGGTGCGCAGGACCGCCGGCCGAGGGGTTTCCGAGGCGGGCGGAATGGGCGCCTCCGGCCCGTTCCCGGGCGTCCGGCCGGGGGGCTGCTCCTGTAGACTGAAATTCTTATGGACAGTAAATCTAGGTGCCGGCCTGGGCGCTGCCAGCGGAGCTTGAAGAGCAGCGCCGCGCAGTCCGCCCCCAGAGCCGGCAAACCCCGACAACGCGCCCATCACCAGCCCACGGCCCAGCTTGCCGCAACCCGCACGGAGCAAGCGTCGGTATCTGCCGATCATCCTCCGCCGGGACGAAACAGTTTTTCCACCCTCTTTTCCTCCCCGCCCCAGGCGGGATGCTGAATGGAGTGGCTCCTTCTTGCAGCAGGCCTGCTGCTGATCGCCGGTACGGGATTCTTCGTGGCCGTCGAGTTCTCCCTTATCGCCCTGGACCAGGCCACCGTCCAGCGCGCCATTGACGACGGCGATACGGGCGCGGTGCCTTTGCTCACCTGCCTCAAGTCCCTGTCAACCCAGCTGTCCAGCTGCCAGCTTGGCATCACGCTGACCACTTTGCTCACCGGCTACGTCATGGAACCCTCGGTTGGCCGGCTCCTCCGTGCGCCGCTGGTCGCCGTCGGACTTCCCGACGTCGCGGTGGAATCCGTGTCCCTGATCCTGGCGATGGTGCTGGCAACCCTGCTGTCCATGCTCCTGGGCGAGCTGGTACCGAAAAACATGGCCATCGCCCTCGCGTTTCCCGTGGGCCGTGCCCTGGCCGGCCCCCAGCTTGTTTTCACCACCATCTTCAAGCCGGCGATCCTGGTGCTCAACGGATTCTCGAACAAGGTGCTGCACGTGTTCGGCCTGGAAGCCAAAGAGGAGATTTCCGGGGCACGGACGCCGGCAGAGCTGGCCTCGCTGGTCCGCAGGTCCGCTGCCATGGGAACGCTCGATGCCGGGACGGCGAACTTCATTGCCCGGACGCTGAACTTCTCCACCCGGACGGCTGCGGACGTCATGACGCCCCGGATCCGGCTGGAGACGATCGACGCCGACCAGCCCGTCTCCGACGTCGTGGATGCTGCGCGCAGGACCGGCTACTCGCGGTTCCCCGTCATCGGTGAGTCGGCCGACGACATCCGCGGCCTGGTGCACGTCAAGAAGGCGGTTGCCGTTCCATGGGACCGCCGGCAAAACCTTGAAGCGGGCGCCATCATGACAGAGGTGCTCCGCGTGCCCGAAACCATCCATCTGGACGCGCTGCTGGCCGAGCTCCGGGAGGGAAACCTGCAGCTTGCCGTCGTGCTGGACGAGTACGGGGGCACCGCCGGCATCGCCACCCTGGAGGACCTGGTGGAGGAAATTGTCGGCGAAGTGGCGGACGAACACGACAAAGTCCGCCCGGGGCTCCTGCAAAGCGCCTCCGGCGACTGGTACTTCCCGGGGCTTCTCCGTCCCGACGAATTGTCCGAACAGATTCCAGGCCTCAGCGTTCCCGACGAAGCTGCCTATGAAACCGTGGGCGGCTACGTCATGAGCAAACTCGGCAGGATCGGGGCAGTAGGCGACACTGTCCCGGTGAACGGCGGCACACTCAGCGTGACCAGGATGGACGGCCGCAGGATCGACCGCATCTGTTTCCATCCCGCCGGCGAACCCGCTGCGCAGGATGCCGACAACGGGAGCAATCCATGAGTGACTGGGCGGGAATCCTGTGGCTGGGCGTCCTCCTGCTGGGCAACGCTTTCTTCGTGGCGGCCGAGTTCGCCATCATGTCCGCGCGCCGCAGCCAGATCGAACCGCTGGCTGATACCGGCTCGAAGCGCGCCCAGACCACCCTGCGCGCCATGGAAAATGTGTCCCTGATGCTGGCCTGTGCGCAGCTGGGCATCACGGTCTGTTCGCTGCTGATCCTGCTGGTGGCCGAGCCGGCCATCCACCACCTGCTGGCCGTCCCCATTGAAACGGTGGGCCTGCCGGCGGAAGCGGCTGATGTTGCAGCCTTCGCCGTGGCCCTGATGCTGGTGACTTTCCTGCACGTCACCTTCGGCGAGATGGTTCCCAAGAACATCTCGGTGTCCGTGGCGGACAAGGCAGCACTCTTCCTGGCGCCGCCGCTGCTGTTCGTCTCACGGCTGGTGCATCCCGTGATCTCGGTCCTGAACTGGTCAGCCAACCACATCCTCAAACTGATGCGGATCGAACCCAAGGACGAAGTCACGTCCTCGTTCACCCTGGAGGAGGTCCAGTCGATCGTCCAGGAATCCACCCGCCACGGGCTCGTGGACGACGACGCCGGGCTCATTACCGGAGCGCTCGAGTTCTCGGAGCACACCGCGGAGGACATCATGGTCCCGATCGGGAACCTGGTCATGCTGGGCGCCTCCACCACGCCCGTGGAGTTCGAGAAGGCCGTGAGCCGTACGGGTTTCTCCCGGTTCCCCATGCTGGATGATGAGGACATGCTGTACGGCTACCTCCATGTCAAGGACGTGCTGTCCATCCCGGAGTCCGCCTACGAGCTGCCCATCGCGGAGAGCCGGGTCCGGTCACTGGCAAACCTGGCGCTGGGCGACGAGATCGAGAAGGCCATGTCCGTCATGCAGCGCACGGGTTCCCACCTTGCGCGCGTGATTGGGCCGGACGGCACCACGCGCGGGGTCCTGTTCCTGGAGGACGTGATCGAGCAACTGGTCGGCGAAATCCGCGATGCAACGCAGGCCACCGGCATCCGCCGCCTGGGACAGCCGAACGGCAACTGAGGCCCGGGAGGTGCCCCCTGCCATCCGGCAAGGGGTGCCCCCGCCGCAGTCCCTGGCAACCGAACCTAAATAGGAATCATTCGCATTTAGGTATAGGCTGGCAGTGTTGTCCCCCCATCCTGCGTGAACTGAGGTTTTCCGTGCGCCGTCCAGCCGCTGCCAGCTCTTTCCTTGCCGCCCTCGCGGGTGTTGGCCTCCTGCTCAGTGCCTGCAGTCCCCAGCCCTCGCAAACCGCTGACCCGGCACAGGGGATCGCCGTGGTGGCGTCCACCAACGTCTACGGTGACATCGCCCGGACTATCGGCGGGGACAAGGTGAAGGTGACCGCCATCATTAACAATGCGGGCCAGGATCCGCACTCCTACGAGGCAACCGCCCAGGACCGGCTGGCGGTGTCCAAGGCCAGGCTTGTCATTGAGAACGGCGGGGGATACGACGACTTCATCCACACCCTGGTGGAGGGCAGCAAGCTTGACAGCGCCTCGGTGCTGACCGCCGTCGACGTTTCCGGCCTTGCCCATCCCGGCGACGCTGCCCCGTCACCGCAACCGGCCGGCACGGACGCTGCCGGCTCGCACGATGGCCACGACCACGGTGACCTCAACGAGCACGTCTGGTACAGCCTTCCTGCGATGGAGCGGCTCGCAGACGCCATCGCCGGAAAGCTGGCAGCGCTGGACCCCGGCTCTGCGGCAACCTTCACCGCAAACGCGGACTCCTTCAAGTCCTCCCTGTCTGCCCTGCACGGCCGGCTCGATGCCATGAAGGCCTCGCGTGGCGGGGGCACGGTGGCAGTCACCGAGCCGGTACCGCTGTACATGCTGGCGGACGCGGGGCTGGACAACGCGACGCCCGGACAGTACACGGCGGCCATTGAGGAGGGCACCGACGTTCCTCCCGCCGTCCTGAAGGAAGCCACGGACCTCGTGGGATCCAAGGCAGTCCGCCTGCTTGCCTACAACGCCCAGACGGAAGGTCCCCAGACTGAAGCGCTGAAGAAAGCAGCCGAGAACGCCGGAGTTCCCGTCGTGGACTTCACGGAGACACTGCCCGAAGGCAAGACCTACCTGCAGTGGATGACGGACAATGTGAACAACATCGGCAAGGTTCTGGAGACAAACAGGTGAAATCCGTCGTCAGCCTCAAAGGGGCGTGCCTCAAGTTCGGCCAGCGCACGCTCTGGGAGGACCTCGACCTCGACATCAGGCCAGGTGAGTTCTTCGCGGTGCTCGGCCCCAACGGCAGCGGCAAGACCAGCTTCCTCAAGGTCCTGCTGGGCCTGCAGAAGCTGCACTCGGGCGAAGCGGCCCTGGGCGGGCGCCCCGTGGAGCGCGGCAGCAGCCTGATCGGCTACATTCCCCAGCAGAAATCCTTTGCACCTGACACGCCCATGCGGGCCCGGGACCTGGTGGCACTCGGAGTGGACGGCCACCGCTGGGGTATCCGGCTCTCGTCGGCCAGGACCAGCCGCCAGGTGGACCAGCTCCTTGAGCTTGTGGGAGCCTCCGACTACGCCAACGTCCCGGTTGGGCAGCTTTCCGGCGGCGAGCAGCAGCGGCTTCGCGTGGCGCAGGCCCTGGCCACCGATCCCCAGGTCCTGCTTTGCGACGAGCCGCTGCTGTCCCTTGACCTGCACCACCAGCAGGCAGTGAGCGCCCTGATCAGCAAGCAAAGCCGGGAACACAACAGCGCCGTCGTTTTCGTTACCCACGAAATCAATCCGATCATCGAATATGTGGACCGGGTCCTCTACCTGGCCGGGGGACGGTTCCGCGTCGGGGCGCCAGACGAGGTCATGACCACCGAAGTCCTGTCGGATCTCTACGGCAGCCATGTGGAGGTGATCCGCGCCAATGGCCGGATCGTGGTGGTCGGCCTCCCCGACGCCACCACCCATCACCACCACGCGGAGGCGGACACGATGGCAGGGGAGGTGGCCTAATGGACGCCGACAGCATCCTGGGGGCCATCTTCAATTTCGACAACTACGGCGAACTGCTGGTCCTGGTCCAGAACTCCATCTGGGCGGGGGCCATCCTGGGGCTCCTTGGTGGACTGGTAGGCACTTTCGTCATGAAGCGTGATCTTGCCTTCGCCGTCCACGGCATTTCCGAGCTCTCCTTCGCCGGAGCCGCGTTCGCCCTGCTGGTCGGGGCGGATGTGGTCTTCGGCTCGCTGGTGGGGTCGGTGGCGGCGGCGCTGCTGCTGGGGCTGATGGGGGTCCGTGCACGCGACAAGAACTCGATCATCGGGGTCATCATGCCGTTCGGGCTGGGCCTGGGAATCCTGTTCCTGTCCCTGTACCAGGGCCGTGCCGCGAACAAGTTCGGCCTGCTGACCGGCCAAATCGTCTCCGTGGACACCATCCAGCTGCAGGCACTCGCCGTGACGGCCGTCGTCGTCATGCTCGTGCTGGTGGCCATCTGGCGCCCGCTGAACTTCGCCAGCGTGGATCCCGAACTCGCCGAGGCCCGTGGAGTGCCCGTCCGCAGCCTGGCGATCGTGTTCATGATCATCCTGGGCGTCAGTGTGGCCCTGTCCATCCAGGTGGTTGGCGCCCTGCTGGTGCTCGCCCTGCTCATCACCCCCGCGGCCGCCGCGCTCCGGGTCACCTCCTCGCCGGCGGTGGCGGTGGTCCTCAGCGTGGTCTTCGCAGTGTCCGCCACGGTGGGTGGAATCCTGCTGGCCCTGGGCGGCCGGATTCCCATCAGCCCCTATGTCACCACGTTGTCGTTCCTGATTTATGTGGTGTGCCGTGCCATCGGGTCCGTGCGCGAGGCCCGTGGCCTCAACGGGCGTGTGCTTACAGCTTCCCGGCAGCCTTAAGGACGGTGCAGTCCGGGCACAGCCCGAAAATTTCCACGGTGTGGTCCACTTCGGTGAATCCGTGCTCGGCAGCTGTGCGAACAGCCCAGGTCTCTACGGCCGGGGCTTCGACTTCAACAGCTTTTCCGCAGTTCCTGCAGAGCAGGTGGTGGTGGTGTGCGGTCACCGCACAGCGACGGTACACGGCCTCGCCGTCGCCGTTGCGCAGCACGTCAACGAGGCCCTCATCAGCGAGGGACTGCAGGATCCGGTACGCAGTAGCGAGTGAAACCGACACGCCCTGGTTCTGCAGGATCCGGTAGAGCTCCTGCGTGCTGACAAAGTCATCCAGGCGGTCCAGGGCAGCACTGACGGCTTTGCGCTGCTTGGTAACCCGCTGTTCCTTGCCGCCTCCCGCCGGGGACGGGGCGGCGGAATCAGCCTTGACGCCGATCGGCATGGACGAACTCGCTTCCTTGGGGGCAAACATCAAGATTACCAGCCTGAACTTCATGGACAGCGTTCCGGTACGAACCCTAGGCTGGCGTCCATGAAGCTGACCAAATACACCCACGCCTGTGTCCGGCTCGAGAAGGAGGGCGGGGTCCTGGTCCTCGATCCAGGCACCTTTTCCGAAACCGCAGAGGCGCTGCCCGGAGCGCAGGCTGTCCTGGTAACCCACGAACACGCCGACCATCTGGACACCAAGGCCGTGGTCGAAGCCCTGCACGGCAACCCGGACCTCGAGCTTCACGCTCCCGCGGGCGTGGCACAGCAACTGCGCGAGGATGCTCCCAGCGCCGCGGACCGAATTTACACCGTGGAACCCGGCCAGTCCTTCCAGGCGGCGGGCTTCGACATCCGCAGCTTCGGCGGCCAGCATGCCCTGATCCACCCGCAAATTCCCATGGTGGCCAACATCGGTTTCCTGGTGGACCAGAACCTCTACCACCCAGGGGATTCCTTCGTCATCCCGGACGGAAGCCAGGTCCAGACACTCCTGGTGCCGCTGCACGCGCCCTGGAGCAAGGCCGCCGAGGTAGTGGACTTTGTGATCGGCGTGCGTGCGCCGCGGGCGTTCCAGATCCATGACGGGCTGCTCAACGACACCGGTTTGGGCATCGTTGAGGGGCATGTCAAGCGGATCGGGGCCAAGTACGGCACGGAGTACCGGCACCTTGCACCACGCGAGTCCGTGGAGGTCTAGCCGGTCCAGTCCCCGGTGTCCAGGAAGCGGCTGATTACTGCTTCATGCGGCGCCGGATCCAGCCCCTGGGAAGCCAGCCAGTCCTGGTTCCAGTAGTTGCCCGCGTAGCGTTCGCCGCCGTCGCACATCAACGACACGATGCTTCCCCGGCGGCCCTCCGAGAGCATGCCGGAAATTGTCTGCCACACACCCCAGAGGTTGGTGCCGGTGGACGGCCCGGCGTGCAGTCCGGCATAGGACCTCAGGTGCCGCATCGCGGCCACCGACGCCGCGTCCGGCACCTGGACCATCCTGTCGATGACGGTGGGAATGAAACTTGGCTCCATCCGCGCCCGGCCGATGCCTTCGATCCGGGACGGCAGGCCGGTGGGCTTTCCGGTTGATTCCCCCAGCCAGCCGGGATAGAAAGCGGAGTTTTCCGGGTCGACCACCAGCAGCCTGGTGGGATGGCTGTGGTAGCGCAGGTACCTGCCGATTGTGGCGCTCGTTCCACCGGTGCCGGCGCCTACCACGATCCATTCAGGCACCGGGTGCGGCTCCAGGTCCAGCTGGCCGAAAATCGATTCGGCGATATTGTTGTTGCCGCGCCAGTCCGTCGCCCGCTCGGCGTAGGTGAACTGGTCCATGTAATGCCCGTTGCAGGTGGCTGCCACGTCTTCGGCCACCGAGTACACGTCAGAGGCGTTTTCCACCAGCAAACACGAGCCGCCGAACTGTTCGATCAGGGCGATCTTCTCCGGGCTGGTGGTGCGCGCCATGACGGCGATGAACGGGAGGCCCAGCAGCTGGGCGAAGTACGCCTCCGAAACGGCGGTACTTCCGCTGGAGGCTTCCACGATGGTGGTGTCCGCCCTGATCCAGCCGTTGACCAGGCCGAACAGGAACAGCGACCTGGCCAGCCGGTGCTTGAGGCTGCCGGACCGGTGCGTGGACTCGTCCTTGAGGTACAGCTGGATGCCCCAATGCTCCGGCAGCGCCACCGAGTAGAGATGGGTGTCCGCGGAACGGTTGTTCTCCGCCATGATGGTGCGGATGGCCCGGTCCGCCCAGTCCCGGTCCGTTCCGCCGCTGCCCGTGCCGGTGCTGCCCTCGATCGTCACCGCACCAGCCTACCCGCAGCCGGATTTGCCCGTTTAGAGTTGGACCGTTGCCTGCGCCGGCAGGTGGCCCGGATCCTGCAGAAGGAGCTCCATGAATCCGCTGATTGACGTCCCCGGCCTTGAAGCCAGGCTCGCCGCCGGGCGCCGGACGGTGCTGCTGGACGTGCGCTGGGCGCTGGGCGACGCGCATGGCCACGACCACTATCTTGCCGGGCACCTGCCGGGCGCCGTGTTCGTTGACCTGGCCACGGAGCTTGCGGATCCGGCCGTTCCGGACCGGGGGCGCCACCCGCTGCCGTCCCGCGCGCGCTTCCAGGAGTCGGCCCGCCGGTGGGGCCTGCGGAATGGTGACGTCGTGGTTGCCTACGATGACAGCGCCAACATGGCGGCGGCAAGGGTGTGGTGGATGCTGGGCGACGCCGGGCTGGCGGAGGTGTACCTGCTCGACGGCGGCCTGGGCGCCTGGCGTGCCGCAGGCTTGCCGCTTGAGGCGGGACCGGTCCATCCTGTCCCCGGCGACGTGGAGTTGGGCAGCGGGCAGATGCCCGTAATCGACGGCGGTGCTGCCGCCACCTGGCCGCAGGGCGGCCTGTTGCTCGACGCAAGGGCGGGGGAGCGGTACCCGGGCGAGGTGGAACCCGTCGACCCCCGTGCCGGCCACATCCCCGGAGCCGTCAGCGCTCCGACCGCCGCGAACGTGGACGGTTCCGGGCGGTTCCTTCCGCCGGCGGAGCTGCGGAGGAGGTTCGAATCGCTGGGGGTCCAGGACAGCCGGCCGGCAGCTGTCTACTGCGGCTCCGGCGTCACGGCCGCGCACGAGGTGGCCGCGCTGGAACTGGCCGGGTTCTCCGCTGCCCTCTACCCGGGCTCCTTCTCGGAGTGGTCAAACCGCCCGGAGCTGCCGGTGGCAACGGGCCCGGAACCGGGGACCGGCCCGGGCCCGGGTGGAAACTCCGGTGGAGCCGGGGGTAGCGTCGCACTATGACACCAGGACGTCCCGTACCACCGCCCCTAGCCAACCCCATCCCACCCGCACCCGCAGGCTCCGAAGCCGGCATTCGCGCTGCCGCCTACGGCGCAGTGTCCGGCGACAGCGGGTTGGTGCCGCTGACAGTCGCCCGGCGCGCCCCCAAGCCGGACGACGTGGAGATCGCCATCGACTTCTGCGGGCTCTGCCATTCGGACGTCCACGCCACCCGTGGAGAGTGGGGAGGCCAGACTTACCCGTTGGTCCCCGGCCACGAAATCGTGGGAACGGTCAGCAGGACCGGTTCGAACGTCACCGACTTCGCCGTGGGCGACCGCGTCGGCGTTGGGTGCATGGTGGACTCCTGCCGGGAATGTGAGAGCTGCCTGGACGGCCTTGAGCAGTACTGCGAAAACGGCATGACCGGCACCTACGGCGCAAAGGACCGGCGCAACGGCGACGCCATCACCCAGGGCGGCTATTCGTCGTCCATCGTCGTGGACCGCCGCTACGTCCTCCGTGTCCCGGACTCGCTGGACCCTGCCGCCGTCGCGCCGCTGTTGTGCGCCGGTGTCACCACTTTCTCGCCGCTGCGGCATTTCGACGTCGAAGAAGGCGACGTCGTGGGCGTCGTGGGGCTGGGTGGGCTCGGCCACATGGCCGTCAAGCTGGCAAAGGCCATGGGCGCAAAGGTGGTGGTTTTCACCACCTCCGAATCGAAGGTTGCGGCCGCCCTGGAACTTGGGGCGGACGATGTTGTCCTGTCCCGGGACGGGGCAGCCATGGCCGCCGCGAACCGCACCATCGATCTCATTATCGACACCGTCGCGGCACCTCACGACCTGAACCCCTTCTTCCGCACCTTGCGCGTGGACGGAGCACTCTTCCAGCTGGGGCTGCCCTCCGACGCCATGCCGCCGGTCAATCCGGGTGCACTGATCCGGCGCCGCATCGCCTACGCGGGATCACTGATTGGCGGGATCGCCGAAACCCAGGAAATGCTCGACTTCTGCGCGGAGCACGGCGTGGTTGCCGACATCGAGGTGGTGGCCGCCGGCCAGCTGAATGAAGCCTACGACCGGATGGTCGCTGGGGACGTCAAGTACCGGTTCGTGCTGGACACCAGCACGCTGCAGGCAGCAGCCGAGGAGGCAGACGCATGAGCACGCTGTTCACGAAGATCCTGAAGGGCGAAATTCCCGGCCGGTTCGTCTGGCGCGAGGACGACGTTGCGGCGTTCCTCACCACCGGACCGCTCGCCGACGGCCACACCCTGGTGGTCCCCACCGAAGAAGTGGACCGCTGGACCGACGCGTCGCCGGAGACCCTGGCCCGGGTCATGGAAGTGGCGCGGCGGATCGGTGCGGTCCAGGTGGATACCTTCGGCGCCAGGCGAGCCGGCCTGATCGTCGCGGGCTACGAAGTCAACCACCTGCATGTACACGTATGGCCGTCGCGGAGCATGGCCGACTTCGACTTCGGCTCAGCGGACCAGAACCCGGATCCCGCCGTGCTGGACGCCAACGCCGAGAAGCTGCGCGAAGGGCTCCGGGCGGCCGGTTACGGCGAATCCGTTCCGGCGGCCTGACGGCGGCTTTCTGCTGGGTGCCCGGCCTTTGCATGCCGGGCACCCAGGGCAGGGCACACGGGGCGCCGCTCAGGCTGGGGCCAAGGCCTTGTTGAGCACGGTCCGGATCCGCTTCTCGGACACGGAGTAGGCAGTTCCCAGCTCGACGGCGAAGAGGCTGACCCGGAGCTCCTCAAACATCCAGCGCACCTGGGTTAACTCCTGTCCGGCACGCCGTCCGGGCAGCAGCGCGGACACGGCATCGTCATAGTCGTCCTCGAGCCGCTGCACCACCGCCATGTTCAGGGCATCGCGCTGGACGTTCCCGGGCAGGCGCTCCAGCCGCTTCTCGATCGCTGCAAGATACCGTGGCAGCTGGCTGAGCTGGGCGTAGCCCGTGCGTGCCACAAAACCTGGATAGACGAGTTGCTCCAGCTGGCTCCTGATGTCGTTCAGCGCGCTGATCAGGGCGAGGCTCGTGGTGCCCTTGAGCTGCTTTTCGATCCGCCGGGTGCTGGCCAGGATGCGCTCGACGACGGCGGTGACGGAGAAGACCGTGTCGATCAGTTCCGCGCGCACCACCTCATACAGCGCATCGAAGGCCTTGCGGTCCCAGGGGAGTTCAGCAGGGGTGAGCTTGTCGATGGCCGCCAGTGCGCAGTCGGCGATCAGGGCTGCCACCGAGCCGTGCGGGTTCTGGCTGAAAGTGAGTTTCTCGGTATTGCTCAGGTGCTCCAGGACATAGCGGTCCGGTGCCGGAACGCGCAGGGCCAGCAACCTGATCACACCGCCGCGCATGGCGTCGAGCTGTTCCCCGGCCGTCTGGAACACGCGCAGGGACACCGACGTTCCCTGGTCCACCAGCGCCGGATATCCGGTGACCGTGTGGCCCTTGACCATGCTGCTCACCTGGCGCTCAATGGTGCCGACGGTCCATTCGGTCAGGCCGTCCTGCTCGACGAATCCCGCGCTGCCCGGCACTCCGGTGCCCTGCTGACCGGCCGGTGACCCGGCGTCGGACGCCTTGCCGTTGCGGCGCTGCGCAGTGCTGGCGCCGCCCCGCACGGTGGAGGCGGGGGTGGCACCAAGAGACTCGGCGATGGCACGGCGGGTGGCGGGCGCCAGCTGCTCCTGGAGGCCGACGAGGTCCTTGCCTTCGCCCAAGACCTTGCCCTTGCTGTCCACCACCTTGAAACTGACGCGCAGGTGCGGGGGAACGGCGTCCCAGTTCCATGAGCCGGGTGGGATGACCGCTCCGCGGATCCGCCGTAACGCCAGTTCCAGCGAAGGTTCCAGTTCGTCCGTGGCGGGATCGAAATCGGACTCGAGCACGGCAACGGCCTGCCGGGCAACATCGGGCGCCGGGACGAAGTTCTTGCGGACCTGCTTGGGCAGCGACTTGATCAGGGCGGTTACCAGCTCCACCCGCTGGCCCGGGATGAGCCAGCGGAAGGGGGCGTCGTCGAGCTGGTTCAGGAATAGGACGGGCACCTCGGCCGTCACGCCGTCGGAAGGGTCGGGCGCGGACCCAGGTGCCACCGGGTGGAATTCGTATGTCAGTGGAAGCTCGAAGCCCTTGTGCAGCCACGTCTTGGGGTAGGCGGACTCGTCCAGGTCCTCGGCGTCGTCACTGAGCAGCAGCGACTTGTCGTAATCCAGGAGGTCCGGGTCCTCCCGCCGGGCGTCCTTCCACCACTTGTCGAAGTGCCGTTCGGAGACAACATCGGGGCCGATCCTGGCGTCGTAGAACTCGAACAGCGTCTCATCATCCACCAGCAGGTCCCGCCGGCGCATGCGGGCCTCAAGTTCCTCCACCTCGTGCAGGAGCGCCCGGTTGCGGTGGAAAAACTTGTGGTGGGTGCGCCAGTCACCTTCCACCAGGGCGTGCCTGATGAACAATTCACGGGCAACCACCGGATCCACCCGGCCGTAATTGATTCGCCGCTGGGCGATGATCGGAACGCCATAGAGGGTGACCTTTTCATAGGCCATGACTGCGCCCTGTTTGGTGGACCAGTGTGGTTCGCTGTAGCTGCGCTTCACCAGGTCCGGGGCTACCTGTTCGGCCCATACCGGATCGAATTTGGCGGCCACCCTGGCCCAAAGCCGGCTGGTCTCCACCAGCTCGGCCGCCATGACAAACGTGGGGGACTTCCTGAACAGCGCCGATCCGGGGAAGATCGCGAAGCGGCTGCCGCGGGCGCCGGCATATTCGCGCTTGCGCTCGTCCAGGATGCCGATGTGGCTCAGGAGTCCGGAGAGCAGGCTGATATGGATGCCGTCGTGGTTGCCCACGGGATCCGCCAGGCGCTTGTTGTCCAGCGTGATCCCCAGCGGACGGGCCAGCTGCCGCAGCTGGGTGAAGAGGTCCTGCCATTCCCGCACGCGCAGGTAGTTGATGAACTCGGTCCGGCACAGCCTGCGGAAAGCCGATGACGACAGCTCCTGCTGCTTCTCCTGCAGGTAGTTCCAAAGATTGAGGTAGCCGGTGAAGTCCGAGTTTTCGTCCCGGAAGCGGTTGTGCTTTTCCGCAGCCAGTTGTTGCTTGTCGGTTGGCCGTTCGCGCGGGTCCTGGATGGTGAGCGCGGCCGCCAGCACCATGACTTCGCGGACACAGCCCCTCTTTCCCGCTTCCACGATCATGCGGCCCAGGCGGGGATCCACGGGGAGCTGGGCAAGTTTCTGCCCGACGGCGGTCAGGCCGCCGCCCGTGGTTCCGCCCCGGCCGGCGGCTGCTTCAGGCTTGGTGCCGGTGCCGTGGGCTCGAGGGGGTGCCAGGGCGCCAAGCTCGCGAAGGAGGGTGACGCCGTCGTTGATGGCGCGGGTTTCCGGCGGTTCGACGAAGGGAAAGTCCTCGACGTCCTTGGGACCCCTGGCCACGCCCATGGCCGTCATCTGGAGGATGACGGCTGCGAGGTTGGTCCGCAGGATCTCAGGGTCGGTGAACCGGGGCCGTGATTCGAAGTCTTCCTCGGAGTAGAGGCGGATGGCGATGCCGTCGGAAACACGGCCGCAGCGGCCCGAACGCTGGTTGGCCGATGCCTGCGAGACGCGCTCGATGGGCAGGCGCTGGACCTTGGTGCGGTGCGAATACCGGGAAATGCGGGCGGTGCCGGTATCGATGACGTACTTGATGCCGGGAACCGTCAGGGACGTCTCCGCCACGTTGGTGGCCAGCACGATCCGGCGCTTGCTGCCGGGATGGAACACCTTGTGCTGCTCCTGCAGGCTCAAGCGCGCAAAGAGCGGAAGGATCTCGGTGTTTGCCAGCCTGCGGTTGGACTGGATGCGGGCCTGCAATGCTTCTGCGGCGTCCCGGATTTCGCGCTCGCCCGAGAAGAACACCAGGATGTCACCCGGGGCTTCGGCGGCAAGCTCGTCCACGGCATCGCAGACGGCGTCCAGCGGATCCCGGTCCTCTTCAAGTTCATCGTCCGAGGCGTCTTCTTCGTCCTCTTTCGGCTGCGAGAGGGGGCGGTACCGGATTTCCACCGGGTAGGTCCGGCCGGACACCTCAACAATGGGGGCCGGGTCTTCCGGGGTGCCGAAGTGTTGGGCGAACCGTTCGGGATCAATGGTGGCCGAGGTGATGATGACCTTCAGGTCGGGCCGCTGGGGGAGGACCCGCTTGAGGTAGCCCAGGATGAAGTCGATGTTGAGGCTGCGTTCGTGGGCCTCGTCAATGATGATGGTGCTGTATTTCCGCAGCAGCTTGTCCCGCTGGATCTCGGCGAGCAGGATGCCGTCGGTCATGAGTTTGACCTTGGTCGCCTTGCTGACCTCGCCCGTGAAACGGACCTGGAAGCCTACTTCCTGGCCGATCTCGACGCCGAGCTCCTCCGCGATGCGCTCCGCTACCGTCCGCGCTGCCAGCCGGCGCGGCTGGGTGTGCCCGATGAGGCCATGCTCGCCCAGCCCCAGCTCCAGGCACATCTTGGGGATCTGGGTGGTCTTTCCGGAGCCGGTTTCGCCGGCAATGATGGTCACCTGGTTGGCGGCGATGGCGGCCATCAGGTCCTCGCGGCGCTCGGAAACCGGCAGCTCAGCGGGATAGGAGATATGAAAAGTCATGGCTGCAGACAGTCTACTGCCGTGGGGAACCGCCTCCTTCGGCTCCGGGCCGCCGGCCGCCCTCAGGCAGGGCCGCTGCCAGCACCGGGAAGCGGTCCGCCGGCTTCCTCCGCGGCGGCCCGCGCGGTGTCAACCAGGATGCGCCAGGGTCCGGTGAGGGCTTGTTCGGGGAGGGCAGCCCGGCGCTGCCCTGCGGTGATGGAGTAGATGAAGCGGTCCGGCTGGGGCGGCGCGAAGGCCGCCGCTGCTGCCCGTGGGGTGCTGGGAACCGCATCCCACGGGCAAGCCTCGACGAGGGGCTGCCACTGGCTGAGGTCGCTGTCCGTCCGGGCGTCCACCGTCCATACCCGCGTGATCGCCGCGATTCCGCCCGTGCGTTCCACCTTGATCTTCATGGCCTGGCCCCTGGGCTTCCATCCGGACCCGGAGCCGATGGAGGGGGCGCCGGGGCAACGGTTAAAGTTTGACCTTTACAGTTTCCCACGCCGTCCCTACGGCGTCATGCTCCGTGGACCCGGAACCGAACAGGTCCGTGGCGGCGCGCACCGTGGCACGGGCGAAGACGCTGAAGGTTGCCGACGGTGGCAGGGAACCGTTGGTCAGGGTCTCGTACCAGATGCGGCCCGGGGCCTCCCACGCGTAGCCGCCCAGCGCGTCCGCCACCAGGTAGAAGGCGCGGTTGGGGATGCCTGAGTTGATGTGGACGCCGCCGTTGTCTGCGCTGGTCCGGACGTAGGAGTCCATGGAGTCAGGCTGCGGGTCCTTGCCCAGGACGTCGTCGTCGTATGCGGTCCCCGGCGCTTTCATGGACCGCAGCGCCTGTCCCTGGACCTTCGGCGTGAAGAGCCCTTCCCCGATCAGCCAGCTGGCCTGCGCTGCCGTTTGGTTCTCCACGTGCTGCTCAACGAGCGCGCCAAAGACGTCGGACATGGATTCGTTCAGGGCGCCGGCCTGGTTCCGGTAGGCAAGCCCGGCCGAGTACTGGGTGACGCCGTGGGCCAGTTCGTGCCCTATGACGCTCAGGGACTTGGTGAACCGTTCGAAGACATCTCCGTCGCCGTCGCCAAAGACCATCTGGCTGCCGTTCCAGAAGGCATTGTCGTACAGCTTGCCAAAGTGCACCGTGGCGTCCAGCTTCAGTCCGCGGCCGTCCACCGAATCCCGCCCGAAGGCGTCGGCATAGAGCCGGTGAGTGGATCCGAGCCCGTCATAGGCTTCGTCAGTGGCGGCATCTCCCGTGGCGGCTCCGCCTTCCTTGCGGACAGGATTGCCCGGGAGGGTTTCCTCGCCGCCGGCATCGTAGATGGCCCGCTTGACCGGCCCCGGCTTGTCCTGCCGCAGTCCGGGCGGAAGGGCCGGAACAGCCTGTGAACGGGCCGCCTGGAACGATTCGACGTGGACCAGTGCTTTCCTGGCGGCGCTGGCCGCGGAAGAGAACTCCGGCGCATCCTGCTGCGCCAGCAGCCGCAACATGTACGGCGGAACGATTGAACAGAACGGAACGTGCATGGCGTACCCCCTCATCTAGGTGGACCCAGCCTACGAGCGGGCTCCGACATTGGGAGGGACGCCACCGCCAGGAATTCGGCAGCCTGCAACGGGCTGCAGCAGCCCGCGCTGGGTACGGTAGGCGCATGGCTGAATCCGAAAAGCGAACCAAGTCCAGTTCCACCCTGCTGACGGTCATCATCGCCTTCGTGGCGAATGTGCTGGTGGCGGCGGCAAAGTCGGTGGCGGCCGTCCTCTCCGGCTCGGCTTCGATGGCGGCGGAGGCGGCGCACTCCTGGGCGGACACGGGCAACCAGGTGTTCCTGTTTTTCGCGGAACGGCGGTCAGCCCGGCCCCGGGACCAGGGGCATCCCATGGGATACGGCCGCGAAGCCTACGTCTGGTCGATGTTCGCCGCGTTCGGCCTCTTTACGGCAGGTGCGGTGGTGTCCATCATGCACGGCATCCAGGAAATAGTTTCCCCTGAGCCGGCCGCCGACTTCATGGTGGCCTACATCGTCCTGGCGGTGGCTTTCGTCTTCGAAGGGATCTCCTTCGTCCAGGCGTTCCGCCAAACCCGGAAAGCGGCGCACGAACTGGAACGGCACACCCTTGAACAGGTCCTCATCAGCTCTGATCCCACGCTGCGCGCCGTCTTTGCGGAGGATGCCGCGGCGCTGATCGGCCTTGTCATAGCGTTCGTGGGCGTGTTCCTGCACCAGGTCACCGGGTCGCCGCTGCCCGATGCGATTGGTTCGATCGCCGTGGGCGTGTTGCTCGCCGTCGTCGCCGTGGTCCTGATCGACCGGAACCGGCGCTTCCTGGTGGGCCAGGGCGTCACGCCCGATATTGAGCGTTCCATGGCGCGGCGGGTGCTGGAGCACCGCGACATCGCCCGGCTCACCTACCTGCACCTGGAATTCGTTGGTCCGCGCAAGCTGTACCTGGTGGCGGCGGTGGACCTGGAGGGGGACCATCCGGAGCATGAGGTGGCAGTGGCCCTGCGCAGGATCGAGCGGGAGCTGGAGGACCACGCAACGGTTGAAGAAGCCGTGCTGACCCTGGCAACCCTTGATGAGCCGGCACTGAATTTCTGACCCTGTTCCGGGGGTGATCGGCGCAGGGCGGGGGGACCCCGGGGAACGAAAAACCCCCGCCGCTCCAAGAAGCGGCGGGGGTTTCCATGTGCCCTCGGTAGGATTCGAACCTACGGCCTTCTGCTCCGGAGGCAGACGCTCTATCCCCTGAGCTACGAGGGCAATTTTCCGGATATCCTGCCGTTCCCGGCGGGACGTCCTAGAGCTTAGCAGGAAGGTGGCCCGCAAGGGAAAACAGGCGCAGGGTCTTGTCCGCGGCGGCTGCCGGCGAGGCCTCAGTAGCCGGCGAAAGAGTCGGTTCTGACCCTGCGCGCACCTGCGTGCCGCGCTGCCCGGCGCAGGGATGCGACGCTTGCCGGGGAGCCGGAGACGTAGACCTCCCGGCGGGCAATGTCCGGGACAAGCGCTGCAAGCGCCTTTCCATCCAGCCGGCCGGGAGGGCCGGGCTCGCCGCGCGCCCCGGGTGAAGCTGAGGCCAGGCCCGACGGCGGCCGGGAGCCGTCTGCCAGCATCACCATCACCGGGAGGCCGGATGACCGGAGTTCGTCTGTGTAGGGAACTTCGTCAGCGCTCCTGGCCAGGAGCAGGAGGATGGCATCCCGCTCCCGCAAGGCGCCGGAGGACAGGTGGGACACGAATGGCGTGATGCCGATGCCTGCGGCGATGAGCAGTACCGGCCGGCGGGGATCCCGCGGCAGGACAAAGTCGCCGCCCACCGCCGTGGCCGTCACTGGGTCGCCGGGCCGCAGTGCCAGGAGCGCCTCCTTTGCCGCAGACGCCGGACCGGCCGTGCGGACGCCAAAGGACACCAGGCGCCCGCCAGGGGAACCGGTCAGGCTGAACACGCGGCGCCGGCCTTTCCCATCCGGCCTGGCGTGCGGGAGGTCCAGCTCCATGTATTGTCCGGGGAGGAAACGCACCGGCCTGGCGGGCTCGAAAGAGAACTCGGCAGTGGTGGGCGTCAGCGGGCGGCTTCCAGCAAACCGGAGCTTCACGGCCCCGCGCTGGCCGGACAGGAAGGCCAGCAGGTTGCCCGCCAGCAGCGCCGCCTCGGGGGAGTTCGCCACAGGACCCAGGTTCCACGGGAGCGCGAAGAGCACTCCCACCACGCCGGCAAGGACCAGCTGCTGGCGTCGCCGCGGCGGCAGTGTGAGGGGCTCGGTCAGCATGAAACCCACGAAGAAGAGCACCGGACGCTGCGCGAGGGCCTGCCAGAGGCCCATCCCGACGGTCATGCCGGAGCGAAGCAGCTCAACGTTGATGATGGCGGTTGCAACGATTGTGAACACGGCTGCCATCAACAGCTTGCGCGTGCGGTTCAGGACCAGCAGCACGCCCGGCACCAGCAGCCAGAGCATGGCCGGAGTGGCCGCCCACCAGGTGGCGACGTTCAGCCCGGTCAGGCCGGTGGCGAAGGCGCCCGCCGCGGCAGGATTGAAGATGTGCCGTCCGCGCCACGCCAATGCGTATTTCGACGCCGACGCCAGGACGCACGCCAGCGCCACCCCCGCCAGGTCCATCGGCTGCAGGGAGGGCCAGAACAGGAAGTAGAGCAGCAGTCCTGTGATCAGGGAGGACTCGGTGTGGGGATTAACCCGGAAGAGCGCCGCAAGCGCCCGGTTGGTGGCCCAGGTCATTCCCAGGCACAGTGCCAGGTGTGCCAGCATTTCGGGGATGCCGAACGTCAGCCAGCCCAGCACGTCAAGGAGCAGGCTGTAGGCGGCAAGGGCGGCCAGGACCAGGAGGATAAGCCGGTACATGGTGAACCTGCCCACGGCGGTCCCTATTCGTCCCCTCAGGGAGGGAACCGGGCCGGTTTGGGGTGTGTCCACGGAACTCATGAGAACAGCTTCCCTTCGAATTCGGCTGAGTAGGTTGCACTGCCGTCGGAAAAGACTGTCAGCCAGGAAAAATCGAACGTGTCCGCGAGCAGGGCGCCCGGAACGAAGAAGAGGGCGGTGGCGAGGGCATCGGCGACCATGGCTGTTTCCGCCAGCGCCCAGGTGGCGACGGCGGTCCGCACCGGCTGCCCGGTGGTTCCGTCCAGGACGTGGTGCAGTCCGTCGCCCCAAGCACGCCGGTTGGCCGCGGAAGCACACAGGGCCCGCCCGTCCAGCTCCACGACGCCGATGGCCTGGGCCGGGTTGTAGGGGTGTTCGAGGGCAACACTGACGGGGTCCGGGCCGCGGACCAGCAGGTCGCCGCTGGCATCAATGATGAAGGATCCGGTGCCGGCGCCCTCCAGTTCGGCGGCCAGCAGGTCCACCAACAAACCCTTGCCGGCGGCGCCGATGTCCAGCACCACCGGCTCACTGGCCGTCAGGCTGGTCCCGGACCAGCTGAGGACCGACTCCCAGGCGGGCGCCGGGAGTGGCGGACCTGCCGGCCGGAGCGAGTAGGCGGGATCGTACCCCAGCCGTTCCAGGCTGCTGCCGATCAGCGGCGTCATGGCGCCGTCGGTCAAACCGTACAGGGTGGAATACAACGGGCCGAGCGCTGCGGCCTCGTCGGGAAACCGGTAGCGTCCCGGTGCGCGGGCCATCGCCGCCACCAGCGAGTCGGCCCTGAACCGGGACCACGCGGCGTCGAACCTTTCAATGTGGTCCAGGAGGCTCTCCCGCAACGCCGCCGTCAAGGGCAGGTGAGTGGAGATCTCCCAGTCGGTGCCGATCCCCTGGAACGCAAAGCCCTCCCAGTCCGTGCCGGACACCGCCTACTGCGCCTCCGACTTGATCTTGCCCACGGCCTGGTTGAAGCCTCCGCTGGTCAGGGAGGAGCCGGCAACCTTGGAAACGTTGAGCTCGTCGAGGTTCTTGCCCACCACCTGCGCCGCGATGCCGCCGGCGAACTCACCCTGGAACTTGCGGGTATTCGGGTTGGACGGGTGCTGGGTGATCTGCACATCGGTGACTCTTCCCGCGGCGAGGGTCAACTGCACGCCGACCGTCTCCGTGCCGTTGGGGGAAACGTAGTTGCCGTCCGCGCTGTAGGTGCCGTCCTTGTAGCTGCCACCGCTGCCGGCCAGGGCGGTGGAGCCGCCCGACGGCGCGGCGGAGGAGTTTCCGGGGGCGCCGTTGGTGGCCGACGGGGCCTCGGCCGCCGAGGGTGCACAGCCCGCCACGGTTCCGGCCAGTGACAAGCCGGCGATTCCGGCGTAGAGGGTCCGGCGGAGGGCGCCGCCCGCTGCCGGGGAGCCTGCGGATATGGACGGGCTTTTACGGGTGGAGGGTCTCATGAAGGCTCTCGTTTCACTCTGAGGTCATGCCGTGCGGCAGTGGCTACGCTCTGCATAACGCCGGATCTGCCCGAAAGGTTCGCCCCGGGGCTTCGGCCGGCGTTAAATTCTTTGCTGTCACTGGCCCCCGGTAGGCTAGGGGGGTGACTCCCGAAGAACTTTCCCTCGCCATATCCGCCTGCCTCAAGGACGCCGTCGCCGCCGGCGAAATCGCCCTTGCGGAATCAGCAATTCCTGCTGAGGTGCGCGTGGAGCGACCCAAGAACAGGGACCACGGCGACTGGGCCACCAACATCGCCCTCCAGCTCGCCAAGCCGGCAGGGACCAACCCGCGTGAATTCGCTGCCATCCTCAGTGCCCGGCTGAAGTCCATCAATGGTGTTTCCGCCGTGGACATCGCCGGCCCGGGATTCCTGAACATCACCGTTGACGCCGCGGCAGCCGGTGCCCTGGCCAAGGCCATCGTTGAGGCCGGCCGGAGCTACGGCACCAATACGGCGCTCGCCGGCCGCACGGTCAACATGGAGTTCGTGTCCGCCAATCCCACCGGGCCGCTGCACATCGGACACACCCGCTGGGCAGCCCTGGGTGACTCGATTGCCCGGGTGTTGCGCGCCTCCGGCGCCGACGTCACTGCGGAGTACTACATCAACGACGCCGGCTCGCAGATGAACACCTTCGCCACCTCCGTCTATAACCGGCTGCACGGCCTTCCCGTGCCCGACGGCGGCTACCCCGGGCAGTACATCGCGGACCTTGGCCACGAAGTGCTCACCGCCCACCCCGACATCCGCGAGCTCACCGAAGTTGCGGCCCTGCCCGTCATCCGGGCCGCGGCCTATGAAGCCCAGATGAAGGACATCAAGGCCACGCTGGCAGAGTTCGGCGTCGAGTTCGACGTCTTCTTCTCCGAGCAGGAACTGCACGACGCCGGCGCGATCGAGAGCGCCGTGGCGCGCCTTCGCGAGCAGGGCCACGTGTTCGACGACGGCGGTGCGGTCTGGCTGCGGACCACGGACTTTGGCGACGACAAGGACCGCGTGATGATCCGCGCCAACGGCGAGCCCACCTACTTCGCCGCGGACGCCGCCTACTACCTGTCCAAGAAGGACCGCGGCTTCACGGAAAAGATCTACCTCCTGGGCGCCGACCACCACGGCTACATCAACCGGCTCAAGGCCATTGCGGCCGCGGCCGGGGATGATCCAGAAGTCAACATCGAGGTGCTGATTGGCCAGCTGGTTTCGGTAAATGGAGCCAAGCTGTCCAAGCGCGCGGGCAACATCATCGAGCTCAAGGACCTGATTGAGTGGCTGGGCAAGGATGCCGTCCGCTACTCCCTGGCCCGTTTCCCCGCCGACTCGCCGTTGACGCTTGATCCGGAGCTGCTGAAGAAGCACAGCAACGAGAACCCAGTGTTCTACGTCCAGTACGCCCACGCCCGTTCCCGCGGCGCCGCGCGCAACGCGGTGGCTGCCGGCGTCGAACGCCAGGTGGACGCCCAGGACAGCTTCGACGCCTCGCTCCTGGACCACGCTACGGAAAACGAGCTGCTCTCCTACCTGGGCAGCTACCCTTCCATCGTGGCCAAGGCCGCGGAACTGCGCGAACCGCACCGCGTGGCGCGCCACCTCGAGGCCATCGCCGGGGCCTACCACCGCTGGTACGACGCCTGCCGCATTGCCCCCATGGGTGAAGAACCCGTCACGGACCTCAACCGCACCCGGCTCTGGCTGAATGACGCCACCAGCCAGGTACTGGCGAACGGCCTTGACCTCCTGGGCGTTTCCGCGCCGGAACGGATGTAGGACCGATGCCGCACGCAGCAGCACAGGGATCTCCGCTTGCCCCGGAATGGCTTACCGTTCCGGATGACCTCAATGCCCTCCACGAACCGATGTGGGCCGGCGACGCAGCACGCAACGGGGACGGTGAACTCAGCATCGGCGGCATCCCCGTCAGCGAGTTGCAGCGGCAATACGGGACCCCGCTTTTCGTGATGAGCGAGAACGACTTCCGTGCCCGCGCCAGGGCATTCAGCGACGCCTTCAATGACGCCTTCGCGGATATCTGCGGGGGAGTGGATGTCTACTACGCCGGCAAGTCATTCCTCTGCACCGCGGTGGTGCGCTGGGTGGAGGAAGAAGGGCTGCGGCTGGACACGGCCTCGGGCGGCGAACTCGCCGTGGCCTACCGGGCCGGAATTCCCGGCGCGGACGTCGCCCTGCACGGCAACAACAAGTCCGACGGCGAGATCCACCGGGCGCTTGACATGGGCCTGGGGCGGATCGTGGTGGACAGCCTTGATGAGCTCGTGCGGGTCGGCGCGATCGCGCAGGGGCGCGGGGAGCAGGCGAAGGTCATGCTGCGGCTCACCCCCGGCGTGCATGCCCACACGCACGAATTCATCGCCACCGCCCACGAGGACCAGAAGTTCGGCCTCTCGATGGCTGCCGATACCACCGATCAAGCCGGGATCTCCGCTGCCGAGGAAGCGGTGGCAGCCGCATCAGCGCATCCTGGCATCGAGCTGCTGGGCCTGCACTGCCACATCGGCTCCCAGATCTTCGAGCCGGACGGGTTTGCGCTGGCCGCCGAGAAACTGCTGCGCTTCCTGGCCGCCATGCAGGAAAAGTACTCCATCACCCTGCCGGAACTGGACCTTGGCGGCGGCTACGGGATCGCCTACACGCCGGTGGACACCCCCCGCCCCGCCGCGGAGATCGCCAACGCGATGGCCGCCGTCGTGCGTTCCACCTGCGCCGAGCTGGGCATCGACGCGCCGCGCATCTCCATCGAACCGGGACGCGCCATCGTGGGCAGCACCACCTTCACGCTGTACGAAGTGGGCACGCTGAAGACGGTCCGCGTGGACGTACCCGGCACCTCCGGCGACGGTGACGCGGGCAACAACGTTACGTATCCCCGCCGGTATGTTTCGGTGGACGGCGGCATGAGCGACAACGCCCGCCCGGTGCTGTACGACGCGGATTATTCGGCCGTCCTGGCCTCGCGGACGTCCGGCGCCGCCCCGCAGCTGTCCCGCGTGGTGGGCAAACATTGCGAGAGCGGCGACATAGTTGTTAGAGATGTATATCTGCCCGAGGACGTGGCAGCCGGTGATCTGCTTGCTGTACCGGGAACCGGCGCCTACTGCTGGGCCCTCTCGAGCAACTACAACTATCTGGCCCGGCCGGGCGTTGTCGCGGTGCGCGACGGATCTTCCCGGCTGATTGTCCGCGGGGAAACCGAAGAAGACCTGCTGAACCGCGACATGGGAGCCTGAATGACGGAAATGCGAACGCTGAAAGTAGCCCTGCTGGGCTGTGGCAACGTTGGAGCCCAGGTTGCGCGGATCCTCATTGAGGACGCGGACGCCCTCGCTGCCCGCGCCGGTGCCCGCCTGCAGCTCAGCGGCATCGCCGTGCGCAACGTCAACGCCCCCCGCGACGTGGACCTGCCGCAGGATCTTTTCACCACCGACGCCGAAACGCTGGTCAAGGACGCCGACCTTGTCATCGAGTTGATGGGCGGCATCGAGCCCGCCCGCACGCTGATCCTCTCCGCGCTGCAGAACGGCGCCTGCGTGGTGACCGGAAACAAGGCACTCCTGGCGCAGGATGGCCCCACGCTCTACGAAGAGGCGGATAGGGCCGGCGTCCAGCTGTCCTACGAGGCCGCCGTCGCCGGAGCCATCCCGATCCTGCGCCCCATCCGCGACAGCCTCTCGGGCGACCGGATCACCCGCGTGCTGGGCATCGTCAACGGCACCACCAATTTCATCCTCGACCAGATGGACACCACCGGTGCCCAGTTTGCGGACGCCCTCGCCGAGGCCCAGCGCCTTGGCTACGCGGAAGCCGATCCCACGGCCGACGTCGAAGGCCACGACGCCGCCGCCAAGGCTGCCATCCTGGCCTCGCTCTCCTTCCACACCCGCTTCGCCCTGGAGAACGTCCACTGCGAGGGAATCTCAAACGTCAGCGCTGCCGACATCGCCGCGGCGAAAGACGCCGGCTTCGTCATCAAGCTGCTGGCCATCGCGGAGAAACTGACCGACGTTGACGGCAAGGAAGGCGTGTCCGTCCGTGTCCACCCCACCCTCCTGCCGCGCGAACACCCGCTGGCCGCGGTCCGTGGTGCCTTCAACGCCGTGTTCATCGAAGCCGAGAACGCCGGCGAGCTGATGTTCTACGGCCAGGGCGCCGGCGGAACCCCCACGGCGTCAGCCGTTATGGGCGATCTCGTGTCGGCCGCCCGCCGCCTGGTCCTGGGCGGACCCCAGCGCACGGAAACCACCACCGGCCACGTCCCGGCGCTGCCCATCGAAGCGGCCACCACCAGCTACTACATCGGCCTGGACGTTGCAGACCAGCCCGGTGTGCTGGCCCGGATTGCCCAGCTGTTCGCCGAGCACGGCGTCTCCATCGAAATCATGCGGCAGACCATCCACCGGGATGCGGAATCCAACGTGGAGTCGGCCGAACTGCGGATTGTCACCCACCGCGCATCAGAGGCTGCCCTTGCAGCCACCGTCCAGGCCGTAAAGGGCCTGGACGTCATCAATTCAGTTACATCCGTTCTGCGGGTAGAAGGAGTCTAAGTGGCTCACCAATGGCGCGGCGTCATCCGCGAATACGCTGACCGTCTGCCCGTGACGGAGTCCACCAGGGTGATCACCCTGGGCGAGGGCGGCACCCCTCTGGTTCACGCGCAGAAGCTCTCAGAACTCACCGGGTCCGAGGTCTACCTGAAGGTGGAGGGCATGAACCCCACCGGCTCCTTCAAGGACCGGGGCATGACCATGGCCATGACTGCCGCGGTGGCCTCCGGCGCCAAGGCCGTGGTCTGCGCTTCCACCGGCAACACCTCCGCGTCCGCCGCAGCCTACGCCACGGCCGCCGGCCTCAAATGCGCCGTCCTGGTGCCCGAGGGCAAGATCTCGATGGGCAAGCTCAGCCAGGCGATCGCGCACGGTGCCACCTTGCTGCAGGTGGACGGCAACTTCGACAACTGCCTGGACATCGCCCGCAAGCTGGGGGAGTCCTACCCCGTCTTCCTGGTCAACTCCGTCAACCCCGCCCGCATCCAGGGCCAGAAGACCGGCGCCTTCGAAGTGGTCGATTCCCTGGGTGATGCACCGGACATCCACGTTCTGCCCGTGGGCAACGCCGGCAACATCACGGCCTACTGGAAGGGCTACAAGGAGTACTGCGCCCCCTTCGAATCGGACACCGCCGGCACGCTTCCCGCTGTATCCACCAAGACGCCCGCAATGTGGGGCTTCCAGGCCGCCGGTGCCGCCCCGTTTGTCGCAGGCCACCCCATCACGGAACCAGACACCATCGCCACCGCCATCCGCATCGGAAACCCGGCGTCCTGGGATGGTGCCGTAGGCGCCCGTGACGAATCCGGTGGGCTCATCGAAGCCGTCACCGACGAGGAGATCCTGAACGCCCACCGCTGGCTGTCAGCCAAGGAAGGCGTCTTCGTGGAGCCCGGATCCGCGGCCGGCGTGGCGGGCCTGCTCAAGAAGCACGCCGCCGGTGAGGTCCCCAGCGGAAAGACCATCGTCATTACCGTCACCGGCCATGGCCTCAAGGACCCGCAGTGGGCCCTTCGCACCGAAGACGGCAACGACGTCCAACCGGTCAAGGTTCCGAATGACGTTGTCACTGTGGCCGCTGAGCTGGGACTGGAAGAAAAATAGCCTTGGACACCACCTCGCAGGCCGCCGTTGGACTGCAACTGATCGAGCCGGGCCAGCGCGTTACCGTCCGCGTCCCGGCCACGACGGCCAACCTGGGCCCCGGATACGACAGCCTGGGACTGGCCCTGGCCCTGCACGACACCCTGACCGTGGAAAGCCTGGACACGGACGAACTCGTCTTCGAGCTCAGCGGCGAGGGCGCAGACACCCTTCCGCGGGATGCCAGCCACCTGGTAATCAGGGCCATGGACGCAGCGTTTGAGCGGCTTGGCTACCGGCACGGAGGCCTGAAGGTGACGGCCCGCAACGTCAACCCGCACGGCCGTGGGCTGGGCTCCTCCGCATCAGCCGTGGTGGCCGCAGTCTCGGCTGCCAATGCCATGGTTCCGGCCGAAAGCCGCCGCGGAAAGGACTGGATCCTCCAGCTCACCAGCGAGATGGAAGGCCACCCGGACAACGTCGCACCCGCGATTTTCGGCGGACTGGCGCTGTCGTGGCAGGACAGTGAGCAGTACAGCAGCACCAGTGCCACAGTTGCCGGATCCGTGATCCCCGTCGTGGCGGTGCCCGATTTCGAACTCTCCACCGAAGCTGCCCGCGCCCTGCTCCCGGCCTCTGTGGGACACCACGCCGCCGCCATGAATTCCGGCAGGGCAGCGCTGCTGATCCACGCGCTCACGCAAAAGCCGGAATTCCTGGTGCCGGGCACCGAGGACTACCTGCACCAGAGCTACCGCGCGGAGGCCATGCGGCCCAGTGCGGCACTGATCGGCGCCCTCCGCAAGGCAGGCTATGCCGCAGTGGTTTCCGGTGCAGGGCCCACCGTCCTGGTGCTGGCCAACGGAGAAGCGCAGGGCACGGACGCCGTGGCCTTCATCGAAGCCTTTACGGCGGAGAACACGCCGGACATCGGCTGGCGTGTGCTGAAGCTCGCAGTGGACGTTGAAGGTGCTAAGGTGGACGTGCACCGGCGGTAATTCCGCCTATCTGATCTGCTCCTGCATTCAGTTGCTGTTTGATCTACCACTGTGAATGTATTCCGGTGCCACCTGCTTGGTCTGTCGCAGGAATCTGCAGCATCCAACTGCCCCTGAAGCGTCAGTCAGGCGTTGCGCCGTGGGCGCAGCGCAAGGTGAATCAGTATCCGGCCCTGCTGGCCGAAATCCAACCGGCAAGGCTGAAATCCGGCTGCAGATCTGAACTGCAGCCCAGATCAAATCATCGCGTCCAGCTCCCAGTCTGGACGCCGTCGAGGGGGAAGGATCCTTCGTGACCGAAACCACTGAGCTGTCGCCAGCTGTGGAACACACAACTTCTGCTGCCGAATCATCGGCAGCACCCGCCAAGAGCAGCGGCCTTGCCGGCCTTAAGCTCGCCCAGCTGCAGGCCCTCGCCAGCCAGCTCGGTATCTCCGGCGGCTCCCGCATGCGCAAGGGGGACCTGGTCTCGGCCATCTCCGCCCACCGCGCAGGCAACCTGACCGTCAAGACCCCTGCCAAGGCAGCGGACAAGGCTTCGGAAAGCACCGTGGCTCCGGCTGCAGCCGCTCCGGAAGCAGCCACCGCAGAAGCTCCGGCCGCTGAAGGCACCCGTGCCCGCGGACGCGGCCGCAGCCGCCGCGCCGTCAGCGACGGCGTGGTAGCCCCGGCAGCCGAAGCTCCCGCCGTGGAAACCGCTGCGGCGCCTGCCACCGCAGCCGTTGAGGCGCCGTCGGCCGCCCCCGCGGAAAGCACCGAGGCATCCGAAGGCGCCCCAGAGCGCCGCCAGCCCCGCACCCGCAACCGCCGCCGCAGCGAAGCCGCTGCCGCCTCCATCCAGGAAGCGCCGGTCGAAACCCCGGCAGAGCAGCCGGCAACGGAACAGCGTGCAGGTGAACAGCGCACCGAAGCCCCCGCAGAAGCAGGGGACGCCGGGCAGCGCACCGAACGCCGCGATGGCGGCCGGACACGCGGCCGCGACAACACCCGCGATTCCGACGGCGGCCGCGACAACAGCGGCAGCCGCGACGCCGGCCAGCGCGACGGCGGCCGGGACAACCGGGACAACGACGACTCCGACGGCGGAAGCCGCCGCAACCGCCGCAACCGCCGCGACCGGAATGACCGCAACGACCGCTCCGGCGGCCAGGACCGGGACAACTCCCGCAACGACCGCTTCCGCGACCGCAACGACCGCCGCCGCGGCCGCAACCAGGGACCGGACGTGGACGACGTTGAGGTTACCGACGACGACGTCCTGCTGCCGGTTGCCGGCATCCTGGACGTTCTCGAGAACTACGCGTTCATCCGCACCTCCGGCTACCTGCCCGGCCCCAACGACGTCTACGTCTCCCTGGCCCAGGTCAAGAAGTACAACCTGCGCAAGGGCGACGCCGTGGTGGGTGCCATCCGTGCACCCCGCGAAGGCGAAGACCGCAGCCAGCAGTCCAACCGCCAGAAGTTCAACGCCCTGGTGCGCGTCACGTCCGTCAACGGCAAGACGCCCGAAGAACTCAAGGACCGCGTCGAGTTCGCCAAGCTGGTTCCGCTCTACCCGTCGGAGCGCCTGCGCCTCGAGACCGACCCCAAGAAAATCGGTCCCCGCGTTATCGACCTCGTGGCCCCGATCGGAAAGGGCCAGCGCGGCCTGATCGTCTCCCCGCCCAAGGCCGGCAAGACGCTCATCCTGCAGTCCATCGCCAACGCCATCACCACCAACAACCCTGAGGTCCACCTCATGATGGTGCTGGTCGACGAACGGCCCGAAGAAGTCACGGACATGCAGCGCACCGTCAAGGGTGAGGTCATCGCCTCCACCTTCGACCGTCCCGCCGACGACCACACCACCGTGGCCGAACTCTCCATCGAACGCGCCAAGCGCCTGGTGGAAATGGGCATGGACGTGGTGGTCCTGCTGGACTCCATGACCCGCCTGGGCCGCGCCTACAACCTGGCAGCACCGGCCTCCGGCCGCATCCTGTCCGGTGGCGTCGACTCCGCAGCCCTCTACCCGCCCAAGCGCTTCTTCGGTGCCGCCCGGAACATCGAAAACGGCGGCTCGCTGACCATCCTGGCCACCGCCCTCGTCGAGACCGGTTCCAAGATGGACGAGGTCATCTTCGAAGAGTTCAAGGGCACCGGCAACATGGAACTCCGCCTGTCCCGCCAGCTGGCCGACAAGCGCATCTTCCCGGCCGTGGATGTCAACGCATCCGGCACCCGCCGCGAAGAAAACCTGCTCTCGCCCGAAGAAGTCAAGATCATGTGGAAGCTGCGCCGCGTCCTCTCCGGACTCGAAACCCAGCAGAGCCTTGAACTGCTCACCAACAAGATCCGGGAAACCCAGAGCAACGTCGAGTTCCTCATGCAGGTCCAGAAGACGACGCTTGGTGCTAAGTCGGATAACGACAAGTAGCTTCACCAGAGGCGGGGCCGACGCATTTTGCCGGCCCCGCCTTTGTCGTTCGGATTTTGCCGCCCCCGCCTTCGTCGTTCAGTTTTGCCGCCCCCGCCCCTTCGCTGGGCGGCTTCACGATCTTCGATCGTTTGCCGCCCAGCTCCGGCAGGCCCGATGCCACTCCCGGGGCGGCAAAACCGAACGCCTCCTCAGCAGGGTCGCCTGCCGTGCGTGGGCGCGGACTCACCGCCGCGGCCACGTCCCGTTTGTCACTAGACTCGTACAAGTCGAAAGAGGTTTTAAATGTTTGAGTCCGTACAGGGCCTGCTTGATGAGCATGACTCCATCCAGGCGCAGCTGGGGGATCCTGCTGTTTATGCTGACCAGCGGCTTGCCCGGAAGCTGGGGCGGCGGTCGGCTCAGCTCAATGGCATTGTCGAGGCTTACCACAAGTGGGAAGGCATCCGGGATGACCTTGCCGCGGCCAAGGAAATGGCTGCCGAGGATCCCGAGTTCGCTGCCGAGGTCCCTGAATTGGAGGCTGCCCTGGAAACTGCCGCGGCCAAGCTGCGGCGCCTGCTGATTCCCCGCGATCCCGACGACGCCCGCAACGTGATCCTCGAGGTCAAGGGCGGCGAAGGCGGCGACGAGGCTGCCCTGTTCGCCGGCGATCTGCTGCGCATGTACACCCGCTATGCGGAGTCCCGCGGCTGGAAGACCGAAATCATCTCCGCCACGGAGTCGGACCTGGGCGGGTACAAGGACGTGCAGGTGGCCGTCAAGGGCAACTCCAACGACCCCGCCGAAGGCGTGTACGCCCGGCTCAAGTTCGAAGGCGGCGTGCACCGCGTCCAGCGCGTGCCCGTCACTGAGTCCCAGGGCCGCATCCACACCTCCGCGGCCGGCGTGCTGGTCCTGCCCGAAGTGGACGAGCCCGAAGAACTCGAAATCAACCAGAACGACCTCAAAATCGACGTCTACCGTTCCTCCGGCCCCGGCGGCCAGTCCGTCAACACCACGGACTCGGCCGTCCGCATCACGCACCTTCCTACCGGCATCGTCGTCGCGATGCAGAACGAGAAGTCCCAGCTCCAGAACCGCGAGGCCGGCATGCGCGTGCTCCGCGCCCGCATCCTGGCCCACCAGCAGGAGCAGATCGACGCCGAGAACTCGGCCCAGCGCAAGTCGCAGATCCGCACCATGGACCGCTCCGAGCGGATCCGCACCTACAACTACCCGGAGAACCGGATCGCGGACCACCGCACCGGCTACAAGGCGTACAACCTTGACCAGGTCATGAACGGCGACCTGGAACCGGTGATCCAGTCCGCGATCGAGATGGACGAACAGGCACGCCTGGACGCCATCGGCGACTAGTCCTCCCGGTATGAACGCGGGCCAGACCCTCGCCGAGGCCGTTAGCGCGGCCACGGCCGTCCTCCGCGACGCCGGCGTGCCCAGCCCCAGGGTGGACGCCGAGCTCCTGGCCGACCACCTGCTGAACGTGGGCCTCGGCCGGCTCCGCGCGCTGATGCTGGGCGACACGCCGGCTCCCGACGGCTATGCGGAGCTGGTGGCCGAACGGGCCGGGCGGGTGCCGCTCCAGCACATCACCGGGGTGGCGCATTTCCGCTACCTGGAGCTGGCCGTGGGACCTGGCGTGTTCATCCCGCGTCCGGAGACAGAATCGGTGGTGCAGCTGGCCATCGACCACGTCAAGGGGATGCAGGCTCCCCGGATCGTGGACCTCGGCACGGGCTCAGGCGCCATTGCGGGTTCGCTCGCTTCGGAGGTTCCCGATGCCGAGGTGCACGCGGTCGAATTCAGCCCCTTTGCGCACGCCTGGGCCGCGAAAAACCTGGTGCCGCTCGGTGTGGACCTTGTCCTGGGGGACCTGCGCGACGCCTTTCAGGAACTCAACGGAAGCGTCGACGTCGTAGTATCCAACCCGCCGTACATCCCGGCGGAAGCCATCCCCAACGAACCCGAAGTAGCGCTGCACGATCCGCCCGAGGCCTTGTATGGCGGGGGAGCGGACGGCATGGAACTTCCGACGGCGGCGGCAAAGTCCGCTGCCAGGCTGCTGCGGCCAGGGGGTTACTTCGTCATGGAACACGCCGAAGTGCAGGCCGGCTGGATTGCCGCCATGCTTGCCAGGACCGGAGCCTGGACGCACATCACGACGCACCTGGACCTCAACGGCAAGGACCGCGCCACCAGCGCCGTCCTCGCGGACCAGGCCACACGGAATGAAAGAATGGGCCAGTGACCACAACTTATGACTGCACCATTGAAGACGAGCGCGCCCGCGGCCTCGAGGACGCCCAGCGCGCCATCGGCGAAAAGAAGTGCGTCGTGCTCCCCACGGACACCGTGTACGGGATCGGCGCGGACGCGTTCTCGCCGCAGGCCGTGACCATGCTGCTGGTATCCAAAGGGCGGAGCCGCACCATGCCGCCGCCCGTCCTGATCCCGCGCATCAACGCGCTGGACGGCCTGGCCACCGAGGTGTCCGCGGAAGCGCGCAAGCTGGCTGAGGCCTTCTGGCCCGGTGGCTTGACACTGATCCTGCACGCTCAGCCGTCCCTCGACTGGGACCTGGGCGAAACCAAGGGGACCGTGGCACTGCGGATGCCCGCCGACGACGTTGCCCTCGAACTGCTGACCTTGACCGGCCCCCTCGCCGTGTCTTCAGCCAACCGCACCGGCCAGGCTCCGGCCCAGACTGCCGCCGCTGCCCGCGAGCAGCTGGCCGATTCCGTGGAGGTGTACCTGGAAGGTGGCCCGCGTCCCCTGGAAGGCGATCCCGGCGTGCCGTCCACCATCGTGGACGCCACCGGACCCGTCCTGCGCGTGGTGCGCGACGGAGCAGTGAGCCTTGACCAGCTCCGCGAGCACGTCCCCGGAGTCCTTGGCCTGGGGGAGGACCCCACTCCTGCTGGAGATGCAGGCGCCGCGCCGGCGGGCGATGCGCAGGACGGCGGCGACGTCCCGGCGTCGGAAGCCGGCTCGTCCGCCGTGACGGCGCCGGACACCGAATCCACCGCCCCTGCCGGGGACCAGCAGCCGTGATGACGCTGGAGCGCCAGCAGGTCCCGGTCCTCGGCGTGCAGGCCACTCCGTTGCGGGTCCCCGAGCTGGTGGCGGAACTGAGCAGTTTCATAGCGGAGGGAGCCACCCGCACGGTCCTGGGCCACAACCTGCACAGCGTCACGCTGGCCTTGTCCGACGACGGCTTCCGCCGGCTCTACGAGGAAAGCGACGTGGTGCTCCTGGACGGGGCGCCGGTGCTGTGGCTGTGGGGGAGGACCGGCAACGCCGACGGGCCCGTCATGGACTACCGGCTGGGGTCCACCGACTGGCTGCCGGCCCTGGACCAGGTCCAGGGACTGGAACGGATTGCCGTGATCGGCGCCGGCGTTGAGGCGAATGCGGGGGCAGTCAGCCGGCTCCAGGATATCGTTCCCGGCGCACGCGTGTCCGGATTCCCCGGCGAAGGATGGGGCCCCGACCTGGAAGACGCAGCCGTTGCCTGGCTGCACCGTGAACAACCACAGCTGGTCCTGCTGGGACTGGGCATGCCGCTCCAGGAGGAAGTGATGCAGCGGCGGCTCGCTGACATGCCCCCTGCTGTGTACTGCGCAGTGGGCGGTGCCATCGAACAGCTGGCGGGGGTCCAGAAGCTGGCCCCGCGGTGGCTGGGCCGCATGGGGCTGGAATGGGCATGGCGCCTGCTCCTGCATCCGCGACGGGTCGCGTACCGCGTGCTGGGAGAGCCCTGGGTCCTGCTGTGGCTCCTGGGTGCCCGCAGGCTCAGGAAGTCCGGACTGGACAGGTAAGCGGGCCCCGGAGGCAGCGCTGGCGGGCTTTTCCTAGAACTTTTGCTCTTCGAGCGGGGCGAAGCCCTTGCCGCGCAGCCCGGTGGTGAACGACCGCGCCCACCCCAGGAAGCCCGGTAGGTCCCGGCGCTGCAGGAAGTAGCCCAGGTAGCCGCCCACGTCGGCGACGAAGGAGCGCACCCTGAAGTAGCGGCGGATGAGGTAGCCGCGGTTCCGGTAGTAGTAGAAGCGCTTGAAGGCGGAGTCCGGGACGATCACGTGCCAGCGTGCGCCGTAGACATGCTGCGTTTCCCCGAAGGCGTGCGGGTGCGTGATGGCGGTGGTGGTGACGGTGCCGAAGCGGATCCCGGCCTTCCGCAGCCGGATGGTGAAATCAACTTCATCGCCGCGGATGAACAGCCGCATGTCCGGCAGGCCCACCTTGAAGAACACGTCCGAGCGGATCAGTGCACCGTTGAAGAAGTGCCCGTCGTCCGGCAGGAATCCGAGTTTCTCCACCTCCGCCCGGTCGTGCGTGACCTTTCCGTCCAGGCGGAAGAAGAAGGACAGCCGGTCCGGATGGCCGGGCGCCGTGACCAAGGGGACCACGGCCTCCAGGTCGCGTGCCTCAGCCTCTCGAAGCAGCGTGGCGAGGCATTCCGGATCTACCGGCTCGGCGTCGTCGTCCATCATCCAGATCCAGCGGGCACCGCTGGCCACTGCCTTGAGGGCGGCCAGCGCAAACCCGCCTGCGCCGCCCAGGTTGGCTTCAGAGCGGACATAGTCCACGTTGGGATGGGCCGCCGCCACATCCGCGGCCGGGGTGGTGCCGCTGTCCACCAGGCAGATCGTGTCGACATGACGGCTCTGGGCGTTGATCGCGTCCAGCAGGACGGACAGTTCCTTGGGCCGGTCGAAGGTCACGGCGGCAACCGCAATGCGGGGGGTCATGGGGGTCCTTTCAGCATGGCTGCCAGGGAGTTCCCCGCCGGTAGTGCGCCCGTGTGGCGCGGAGCCATGGTGCCGGTGGCACTAGTATCTTTGACTAGAGTCCACTGTAATACAGCCCTGTAAGGCGCTGCGCGTATGTCTGTGCGCAATGCCTGCTGCGCGCTCGGCGACGGAGAAGTTTCATTTATCGACGAACAGATTCCCGGCCCGTGAGCCCACCCACCCCCAACCGGCTGCCGCCGCAGCTGAGCGGTTCTGGCACCACCACTCCCGGAGCGGTACCCATCCCATGATCATGTACCTGCTCATGGGCCTCACCGCCGCCATCGTCTCCTACGCGGCCACGTGGGGCGCCCGCGTCGTGGGGCACAGGCTCGAGCTGCACCTGCCCATCCGCAGCCGGGACATGCACTCCACGCCCGTGTCCAGGCTGGGCGGCCTGGCCATTTTCCTGGGCGTCATGGTGGCGCTGGTTGTTGCCAGCCAGTCCTTCTTCGTCAAGGACATTTACCGGAACAACTTTTCGCCGTGGGGCGTGCTGGCAGGGGCGGCCGTGATCGTCCTGGTCGGTGTGGCTGACGACCTGCTGGACATCCGCTGGTGGGTGAAGCTGATCGGCCAAAGTGCTGCGGGCCTCACGGTGGCGATCTGGGGCGTCCAGATGACCATCGTCCCGTGGGTGCCGGAGCCAATCTACCTCCAGGACGGAACGCTGCGGATAGTGCTGACCGCCGGGCTGATCGTCACCACCATGAACGCCTTCAACTTCATCGACGGGCTGGACGGCCTGGCCGCGGGCGTTGCCATCATTGGCGGCACGGCTTTCTTCATCACCGCATACTGGGTCCACCGCAACGCGGTGCTGCTGGATTATTCGGACCTGGCAACCCTCATAACCGCGGTCCTCGTGGGCGGGTGCCTGGGCTTCCTGCCGCACAACTTCTTTCCCTCGAAGATCTTCATGGGCGACTCCGGTGCCATGCTGATCGGGCTCCTCATGGCGTCGGCCGGCGTTGTGTCGACGGGGCAGATTACCTCCGGGCTCTATGACCGCGCCAACGGTATTTCCACCGTCATTCCCATCCTGCTTCCCTTCGCTGTCCTGTTCCTCCCGCTGCTGGACCTTGGACTGGCCGTCGTTCGCCGGACGGCCCGCGGCCGGTCGCCCTGGTCCGCAGACCGCGGACACCTGCACCACAAACTGCTGGACATCGGCTATTCCCACCGCACTGCCGTGATCCTGATGTACCTCTGGACCGCCGTGCTCTCCTTCGGCGGCCTGGCGTTCGCCGTCTTCCCCTGGCACATTGTGCTTGCCGTGGACATCTTTGCCACGCTGGTCATGGGACTGGTGACCGCCTGGCCCTACCTGTCCCGCGGCAGTAGCGAAACCACGGCGTAACGGCGGTTCTGAATTATTTCTATCTCGTGTAGAATTTAGGGGCAGCCCAAGCTGCCACTCCACCCACTGCCTCCTGGCGATCTGCCATGTGGTGCCGACGATGGGATCGCATGACCTCCAACGCCGAGTCCGGATCTGCCTCCGGCAATGGACCCGTTGGTACGTCCGGTCCCACCCGTTCGCTCTGGCTGAACCTGCTCAAGCGCAGCTCGATTGCCGCCACGGCAGGGCTTGTGCTCTGCGCAGTTCCGGCCGGCATCCTCAACGGGGCAACCGGGGCGGTGTCCAGTTTCCTGGGCGGCCTGCTGGTGATGCTCTTCTTCGGCATCAGCCTGCTGGTGGGGCACTTCGTGGGACGCCGCAACCCCTCCGGTGCAATCGGGATGTTCGTAGCCACCTACTTCATCAAGGTCGTCGGTTTTGCCGTCGTCCTGTTCGTTATAGGTGCTCCGGAGTGGCTTCATGGCCGGTGGTTCATCATCGGCGCCGTTGTGGCTGTCGTCTTGTGGCAGGCCGCGGAGATCCATGGCTTCAGCAGGGCACGCCTCCAGATCTACAACGATCCAGAAGACAAGGGAGCATCCGATGCGTGATCCGAAAAAAACCGCACGCGCCGCACATGGCAAGCGCGGCCCACACGGCTCCGCAGAGGTTTCTTCCGACGCATCCACCGATGGCGGCTACAACGCTGGAATGGCTGTATTCAGCTACATCATTGGCGGAATCATCGTCTGGAGTTTGATAGGGTGGGGACTGGATTATCTGTGGGGAACGCGCTGGATTGTGCTCGCAGGCGCTCTGCTTGGAGCCGTCGGAGGTTTCTACCTTTCCCACATGCATGGCCTCACCAGTTCCCGCAAAAATGCTGATGGGCGCCATGCTCCCAGCGCACCGTCCCAGGACGGAGAAGATAATGCCAAATAATTTCACAGGGGGAACAGCAGGCTGTCAGGCTGCCGGACCCCGCCCAACGCCCAATGATGGACACTGCAGAGAGGAAACGCGTTGATCGCGCTTGCGCTCCCGGCCCAAGATTCAGGAGAGTTCACTCCTCCTGGTATTAACGAAATGCATTTGCCGGCAATCCTGCCGTGGGGTGCCGCAGAAGGATTCTCCAAGCAGATGCTGCTGGTCCTCCTCTCTGTCGTCTTTATCGCCGTCTTCTTCGTGCTCGCAGCACGCAAGCAGCAGCTGGTACCCGGCAAGCTCCAGTTCGCCGGCGAAG
The DNA here is from genome assembly GCF_030812615.1 of Pseudarthrobacter niigatensis. Lineage (NCBI taxonomy): Bacteria > Bacillati > Actinomycetota > Actinomycetes > Micrococcales > Micrococcaceae > Pseudarthrobacter > Pseudarthrobacter niigatensis. The sequence goes on from NZ_JAUSTB010000002.1 coordinate 326,507, forward strand.
CCGCCTACGGCTTCGTCCGCAACGGCATCGCCAAGGACATCATCGGCGGCCGGGACTTCATCAAGTACGTCCCCCTGCTGTTCAGCCTGTTCTTCTTCATCCTGGTCAACAACATCTACGGCGCCATTCCGGTGTTCCAGCTCCCCACGTTCTCGCACGTGGGTGGAGCGTACGTGCTGGCCGGCCTGGTGTACATCACCTGGATCGCCATCGGCGTCAAGAAGAACGGCATCCGCTACTTCAAGCTGGCCACCGTTCCCTCGGGCGTGCCGTGGTACATCCTGCCGATCGTTATCCCGATCGAAATCATCTCCAACTTCGTTGTCCGGCCCGTCACGCACAGCCTCCGTCTGTTCGCGACCATGCTCGCCGGCCACCTGATCGTGATGATCGCCGGTTCCGGCATCGAGTACCTGATCATGCAGGAGAACTTCCTGCTGAAGGGCACCTCGGTCCTGGTCCTTGCCGGTGCCATCGCCATGTACATGCTTGAAGCCCTGATCATGGTCCTGCAGGCTTATGTCTTCACGCTGCTGACCGCGATCTACATCGAAGGTGCACTGCACGCCGACAGCCACTAGGCACGCTGCCGGGGCAGCACGCTCCGGCCGCACACCACAGTCTTCCCCTTGCGGGGATGAAGCAACCCAAACAACCTGCCACACAGAGTGGCATCTTGAAAGGAAAAAAAATGGAAGGCTCCATCAACGGCTCCCTCAACCTCATCGGCTATGGCCTCTCGGCTATCGGCGGTGGTATCGGTGTGGGTCTCGTGTTCGCTGCCTACATCAACGGCGTTGCGCGCCAGCCGGAAGCCCAGCGCGTCCTGCAGCCGATCGCATTCCTCGGCCTGGCCCTGACCGAAGCACTCGCCATCCTGGGCCTGGTCTTCGCTTTCGTTCTCAAGTAAACCCTTCAGAACTTCAGCGAACATTCAGAACCTAGTAGATAAGGACGGGTGAAATATGCATCAGCTGATCATCTCAGCCGCCGCTGAAGGCGACGTCAACCCCCTTGTTCCCAATGGCTGGGAAATGCTGGTTGTCTTCGTGGGCTTTGCCATCCTCTTCTTCATCGTGGTCAAGTATGTTGTCCCGATGTTCGAGAAGACCTTCGCAGAGCGTGCCGAGGCCATCGAAGGCGGCATCGCCAAGGCTGAAAAGGCCCAGGCTGAGGCGTCTGCTGCACTCGAAGAGTACAAGCAGCAGCTGACCGACGCCCGCACCGAAGCCAACCGCATCCGTGAGGAAGCCCGCGCCGAAGGTGCCCAGATCCTCGCGGATCTCAAGGAAAAGGCAGCCGCAGAGTCTGCCCGCATCACCGCGCAGGCCCACGCACAGATCGAATCCGAGCGCCAGGCGGCCGTTGTGTCACTGCGCTCCGAGGTTGGCACCCTGGCCACCACCCTTGCCGGCCGCATCGTGGGCGAGTCCCTCGACGACGACGCACGCGCAGCACGGGTCGTGGACCGCTTCCTGGCAGATCTGGAGTCCCAGAACGCAGGTGCAGCTAAGTAATGGCAGGCGTATCGAGCGAATCGCTGGCAACAGCCCTTGCCGCTTTGGAAGCCAAGCTTCCTACGGCGTCGCTGCAGCTGGCAAAGGAACTCTTCGGAATTCTGGGAATGGTGGACAGCTCGGCTGGCTTGCGCCGTGCCCTGACTGACCCCTCCCGCAGCGGTGACGAAAAGTCGGCGCTGGTGAGGCAGCTGGTTAGCGGAAAAGTCTCCGCTGATGCTGCTGAGATCGCGGGCGGACTGGCCAGCTCACGCTGGGCATCGGCGCGTGACATCGGCGATGCACTCGAGACTCTTGCCGCAACGGTGGTCATTTCCGTTGCCGAAAACAAGTCGGCCGTTTCTGCCTCCGGAATCACTGGCCTGGAAGAGCTGGAAAACGATCTGTTTTCCTTCAACCAGGCTGTTGCCTCCAGCCACGAGGTACAACGTGCTCTGTCCGAACCGCAGGCAAGTGCCGCAGCGAAGGCTGCCCTTGCCGGGAAACTGGTACCCGGTGTGAGCGAGGAAGCAAAAGTCCTCATCAGCCAGGCAGTCAGCCAGCCCCGCGGTATCAAGCCCACCAGGCTTGTGGAGCGGTTCGCCGAGCTGGCGGCCAAGCGGCAGCAGCGCTGGATTGCTACGGTCAGCGTAACCCGCCCGTTGTCGCAGACGCAGCTGGAACGCCTCCAGGCAGGCCTGAATGCACTGTACGGGCGGGAACTGAAGGTCAACATCAACGTTGACCCGGCGCTCATTGGCGGAATCCGTGTCCAGGTGGGTGACGAAGTGCTCGACGCTTCCGTCCTTACCCGGCTGGGTGAGCTGCAACGCCAGCTGGCCGGCTAGCCGGACAAGCACAACCAAACTGATAGAAACCCCGGTCACCGTTTGCGGTGATCACAAACAGGAGAGCAGGGACTGCAGATGGCCGAATTGACCATCAACGCCGACGACGTCCGTAATGCGTTGAACGAGTTCGCGGCGTCCTACGAACCCGGAAACGCAGAGCGCGTAGAGGTTGGCCGTGTAACGACCGCAGGTGACGGCATCGCCCGTGTTGAGGGCCTTCCCTCGGTCATGGCGAATGAGCTTCTTCGCTTCGAAGACGGCACGCTGGGCCTGGCCCAGAACCTTGACGTCCGCGAGATCGGTGTCATTATCCTCGGTGACTTCCAGGGCATCGAAGAAGGCCAGGAAGTGCACCGGACCGGCCAGGTTTTGTCCGTTCCGGTTGGCGACGCCTTCCTTGGCCGTGTAGTTGACCCCTTGGGCCAGCCCATGGACGACCTTGGCGAGATCAAGGCGGAGACCACCCGCGCGCTGGAGCTGCAGGCTCCGGGCGTGACCCAGCGCAAGTCGGTGCACGAGCCGATGCAGACCGGCCTCAAGGCCATTGACGCGATGATCCCGATCGGCCGCGGCCAGCGCCAGCTGATCATTGGCGACCGCCAGACCGGCAAGTCGGCCATTGCGATCGACACCATCATCAACCAGAAGGCCAACTGGGCTTCAGGCGATGTCACCAAGCAGGTGCGCTGCATCTACGTTGCCATTGGCCAGAAGGCGTCCACCATCGCCGCCATCCGCCAGACCCTCGAGGACAACGGCGCGCTGGAGTACACCACCATCGTGGCCTCTCCTGCGTCCGACCCCGCAGGCTTCAAGTATCTGGCACCGTATGCAGGCTCGGCTATCGGCCAGCACTGGATGTACGGCGGCAAGCACGTCCTGATCGTGTTTGATGACCTGTCCAAGCAGGCCGAGGCATACCGCGCCGTGTCGCTGCTGCTCCGCCGCCCGCCGGGACGCGAAGCCTACCCGGGCGACGTCTTCTACCTGCACTCCCGCCTGCTGGAGCGTTGTGCCAAGCTCTCCGACGAGCTCGGTGCCGGTTCCATGACGGGCCTGCCGCTGATCGAGACCAAGGCGAACGACGTGTCCGCCTACATCCCGACCAACGTCATCTCCATCACCGATGGCCAGATCTTCCTGCAGTCGGACCTCTTCAACGCCAACCAGCGCCCCGCTGTTGACGTGGGTGTCTCGGTGTCCCGCGTTGGCGGTGCCGCCCAGGTCAAGTCCATGAAGAAGGTCTCCGGTACTTTGAAGCTGGACCTGGCCCAGTACCGCGACATGCAGGCGTTCGCGATGTTCGCATCCGACCTGGACGCAGCATCCCGCCAGCAGCTGACCCGTGGCGCCCGCCTGATGGAACTGCTCAAGCAGGGCCAGTACTCACCGTTCCCGGTCGAGGACCAGGTCGTCTCCATCTGGGCCGGCACCAACGGCTACCTGGATGACGTTCCCGTCGAGGACATCAGCCGCTTCGAGGCTGAGTTCCTGGAGCACCTGCGCCACAAGTCCTCGATCCTGACCACGCTGGCCCAGACCAACGTGCTGGACGACGACACCGTTGCTGCCCTCAAGTCCTCCATCGTGGACTTCAAGAAGGGCTTCTTCGGCGAGGGTGACAACCACCTGGTAGGCGCCGGCCACGAGGAGCATGACGCTATCTCCGAGGGCGAAGTCGACCAGGAAAAGATCGTCAAGCAGAAGCGCTAGTTCCGCATCGCCGGGTGTGCCGGGCCCCAGGGTCCGGCACACCCGGCTACGGAATGTTAGGAAAGGATAAGTATGGGAGCCCAGATCCGGGTCTACCGCCAGAAGATCAGCTCGACCACGTCGATGCGCAAGATCTTCAAAGCGATGGAACTGATCGCTACCTCGCGCATCGGGAAGGCCCGTGCGCGCGTAGCAGCTTCACTGCCTTACGCGAACGCGATCACGCGCGCCGTTTCTGCTGTCGCCAGCCAAAGCGAAATCGACCACCCGCTGACCACTGAGCCGGAGCAGATCCGCCGTGCCGCCGTCCTGGTAATCACCTCGGACCGTGGCCTGGCAGGTTCCTACTCCGCGAGTGTGCTCAAGCAGGCGGAAGGTCTCTTCGAGCTGCTCCACGACGAAGGCAAGGAAGTCAAAACCTACCTCGTGGGCCGCAAGGCCCAGGCGTACTTCGATTTCCGGAACCGCGAGTACTCGCGGGTCTGGACCGGAGGAACCGACGCTCCAGAGTTCGCCACCGCCCGTGAAATCGGCGAAGCGCTGCTGGCAGACTTCGCAACCGACTTCGAAGAGGGCGGCGTGGACGAAATCCATGTTGTCTACACCCGCTTCAAGTCCATGGTTACGCAGGAGCCGACGGTCATCCGCCTGCTTCCGCTGGAAGTAGTGGAAGAACAGGCTGCTTCCGAATCGGATCTCCTGCCGCTGTACGAGTTCGAGCCGGAAACTGAGCGTGTCCTTGACGCCCTGCTCCCGCGTTACATCGAATCCCGTATCTTCGCAGCCATGCTGCAGGCGGCAGCGTCCGAGCTTGCCGCCCGCCAGCGGGCGATGAAGTCCGCAGGCGACAACGCAACGGACCTGATCAAGAAGTACACGCGCCTGCGCAACACGGCCCGCCAGGCCGAAATTACGCAGGAGCTTTCTGAGATTGTTGCAGGTGCCGACGCTCTCGCGTCCTAGCCTCCGGCCCCTCGGTTCCGCGTAACCAGCACCACCACAGATAGACTTAACCCCACGCCATCTACTGAATGAAGTGAGAGAGATGACTGCCACTGCTACCGAACACGTAGCCGCAACGTCCGGTGCAACCGGCCGTATTGCGCGCGTAATCGGCCCGGTTGTCGACGTCGAATTCCCGGCTGACGCAATCCCGTCGATCTACAACGCCCTCACCACCGAGATCACTCTCAACGGTGAGACCAAGACCATCACCTTCGAAGTTGCGCTGCACCTCGGCGACAACCTCATCCGTGCCATCTCGCTGCAGGCGACCGACGGCCTGGTCCGCGGGACCGGCGTCATCGACACCGGTGCCCCGATCTCCGTTCCCGTAGGCGACGGCGTCAAGGGCCACATCTTCAACGTGCTGGGCCAGCCCCTGGACGTTGCCGAGTCTGAGCTGGACGTCAGCGAACGCTGGCCCATCCACCGCAAGGCCCCCAGCTTCGCTTCGCTCGAAGGCTCCACCGAGATGCTCGAGACCGGCATCAAGGTCATCGACCTCCTGACCCCCTACATCAAGGGTGGAAAGATCGGCCTCTTCGGCGGCGCCGGCGTGGGCAAGACCGTTCTGATCCAGGAAATGATCACCCGTGTTGCCCGCAACTTCGGTGGTACTTCCGTGTTCGCCGGTGTTGGCGAGCGTACCCGTGAGGGCAACGACCTCTGGGTGGAAATGGAAGAGGCAGGCGTCCTCAAGGACACCGCCCTTGTGTTCGGCCAGATGGACGAGCCGCCGGGAACGCGCCTCCGCGTGGCCCTGTCCGCTCTGACCATGGCGGAGTACTTCCGCGATGTGCAGAACCAGGACGTGCTGCTCTTCATCGACAACATCTTCCGGTTCACCCAGGCAGGTTCCGAGGTTTCCACCCTGCTGGGCCGCATGCCTTCGGCCGTGGGCTACCAGCCCAACCTGGCCGATGAGATGGGCCTCCTGCAGGAGCGCATCACCTCCACCAAGGGCCACTCCATCACCTCGATGCAGGCCATCTACGTTCCCGCAGATGACTACACCGACCCGGCCCCGGCCACCACCTTCGCGCACCTGGATGCCACCACGGAACTTTCCCGTGAAATCGCCTCCCGTGGCCTGTACCCGGCCGTGGACCCGCTGACGTCCACGTCCCGCATCCTGGATCCCCAGTACATCGGCAAGGACCACTACAACACGGCTGTCCGCGTGAAGCAGATCCTGCAGAAGAACAAGGAACTCCAGGACATCATCGCCATCCTCGGTGTCGACGAACTCTCCGAAGAGGACAAGATCGTGGTGTCGCGTGCACGCCGCATCCAGCAGTTCCTGTCGCAGAACACCTACACCGCCAAGCAGTTCACCGGCGTCGAGGGCTCCACGGTTTCCATCAAGGACACCGTGGAGGGCTTCGCAGCCATCTGCGACGGCGAGCTGGACCACATCGCGGAGCAGGCGTTCTTCAACGTCGGCGGCCTCGATGACGTTGAGCGCCAGTGGGCCAAGATCCAGGAACAGACCAAGTAATATGGCTGAGCTTGAGGTTGAGATTGTCGCAGCGGACCACTTCGTGTGGTCCGGAGCGGCCAAGATGGTCAAGGCCCGCACCAGCGATGGTGAAATCGGAATCCTGCCCGGCCACTCGCCCCTGCTGGCGATCCTGGCCGAAGGTGAACTGGCAATCCAGCCGGTATCCGGGGACCGTATTGCGGTGGATGTGGACGGCGGGTTCTTCTCCGTTGACAACAACCGCGTGGTGATCGTTGCTGACAACGCCCAGCTGGGCGGCTCGGCTACCGCTGGGATCCGCTAGCACGACCTTGATGGACGCACCGGGTATTTCGTTCATCGCACTGGCAATCGTTTTCGGATTGCTGATATTTGCACTGTGCCTTTCGGGGGTGCGCCGCTTCAACCTGCGGCGTGCCCTCGGCACGGTGGACGCCTCCATTTGCGTAGCTGGGAACAGCTGGCAGATGGGGGTTTGTCGTTATCAGGACAATGACCTTGAGTGGTTCAGGCTCATCTCCCTGAGCGTCCGGCCCAAATACACGTTCAAGCGCAGTTCCCTCGAGCTGCTGGGACGCAGGAAACCGACCGAAGCCGAGGCTGTCAGAGTCCAGCCCGACGTGGTGATCGTCGAACTCCGCTACGAGGGGCAGGACCTGCACTTCGCCATGAAATTCGACGCCTATACGGGTCTTTCGTCCTGGCTGGAAGCAGGCCCGGTCATCGGCGTGGGGACCTGGCGCTAGCCAACGTGGACTGGTTTTCAGACATCCGGCTTACGGACGGTCCACTCTATGGAACCGTCCTGGTATTGGGAGTTGGCGGCGCAGCCTACCTTCTGGTGCCGCCCTGGCGCGCCTCCGAAGATGCCGCCATGCGCACCAGGGCCTGGGCAATCCGTGTCTTCAGTGCAGTAGCCGCGGCGTTCGTGCTGGTGGCAACAGTCCACTGGGTCATGATCAACGTGCTCACCGTCTTCCCGGAGGACATTCCCGGTCCCGTTCTCCTTTGGTTCGTGCCGGCTGTTTCCGCTGTCATCCTGGGCATCCTGAGAATGCCGCGGACCAGCTGGCTGCATTACGGAACAGGTTTCCTGGCCGCAGTCCTGGTGGTGCTTCTCTCAACGATCCAGATCAACGCCTATTTTGGCCTGAACAGGACGGTCAGTGACCTGATGGGGACGGCACTGGCCCGCATCCCGGTGCTCGAGCAGGATTTGATGCGGCACGCGGGCGAACCAGACGGTGCCCCGCTTCAAGGCTGGAAGCCGGAGGGGGACTTGCCGGCGGGCGGCGAGTTGCGGAAGACCGCCATCCCCGGCCCGGCTTCCGGGATGACGACCCGTGATGCTTTTATCTACTTTCCGCCGGCCTACTTTGCCGCCAACCGGCCGGCGCTGCCGGTACTGGTCCTGGTGGCCGGGCAGCCGGGCGGCCCGGCCGACTGGCTTACGGGCGGCGCCCTCCGCGGCCACATGGATTCCTTCGCCGCCGCACACGGGGGAGTGGCCCCGGTGGTGGTCATCCCGGACCCCAATGGATCACAGTCCGCCAACACCATGTGCATGGACAGCCGGATTGCCAACGCGGACACGTACCTGTCACAGGACGTGCCACGCTGGATCAGTTCCACCCTCGCGGTGGACACCAACCACCGCCACTGGGCCGTGGGCGGGTTTTCCTTCGGCGGCACGTGCGCTGTTCAGATGGGGACGCGGCATCCGGACATCTACGCCGACGTGCTGGCATTTTCCAGTGAAGCCGAACCCGCCATTGCCAAGGAACGGCAGAAGACCATCGACGCAGCCTTTCCCGGAAACCCCGATGAATTCATCAAGCAGACTCCTCTGGAGATCATGAAACACCAACGCTTCGAGTCCAGCGGCATGTACCTCACTGCAGGCCAGAACGATCCGGAGTTCGTGGGGAACCTCCACGCCCTGGCCGCAGCCGCCGGGAATGCGGGCTTCACCGTGCAGGCCCACGAGGTGGAACATACCGGCCACTCCTGGGACACATCGTCCAAGCGCTTTGCTGACGCGCTGCAGTTCCTCGGCAGCCAGTGGGGCCTGCAGTGGTGAGCACCAGGAAACCGGACCGCACGATGGTGCTGATGTGGGCCGCCGTCGGCCGTCCGGCAGTCCAGCAGGTGTTTGGCACGCTGAAATCCATGCCCTTCACGCTGGGCGTGGTGGTCGCCTTCCTGGCCGCCGCTGCCTTGACCGGGAGCTTCCTGGACGGTCCGCCGGAGCGGCTGCTGGGGCTCGCCTCAGTCAGCGGACCCGGCCTGCGGGACGGCAAATGGTGGTCCCTATTCACCAGCCTCTTCTTTGCCACGAATCCGCTGGCCTACCTCAGCGCATCACTGATGATCGTGCTGCTGCTCGGACTCGCCGAGCGCAAGCTGGGCCGCCGCGCCGCCGTCGGACTCTTCTTCGGCGGCCAGTTTGTTGCCGTGACTGTGTTCCTCCTGGTGACGCAGCTGGCGGTGTACGTGGGCGACGGCTGGCTGGACAAGATGGTCGATGACAGCCTGATCGGACCCTACGCTCCGGTACTGACGGCGGGCCTGGCGGCGAGTGCCCGGATCACGCTGCTGTGGCAGCGCCGGCTCCGCACCGCGGTGCTGTCCATCTCGATCCTGTTGGTCCTCTATGTCGGTCACGCCGAAACGGTGATAGGCCTTATCGGGGCCCTCCTGGGCCTCCTGGCGGGCTGGTGGATCCAGGGCGACCAGGGCCGGCTCCACCGCCACCGGTCCACCGGCCGCGAGACCAGGAACCTGCTGGCCCTCACGGTCGCGGTCTTCGCAGTGGGCCCCATCCTCACGGGAATCACGCGCGCGCCCACCGGACCGCTGGCGCTGCTGCGGGATGTGGTGCTCAGTCCGATGCCCACGCTCAGCCAACTGGTGTTCAACTGCGGGGCCACCGTTGATGCTTCATGCCTGGAAACGGGGAGGGCAGGGTTTGCCGGGCCGTTCGGACTGGCCCTGGCCGTGGTGCCGGTGATCCTGTTGCTGATCTGCGCGGACGGCATGCGGCGGGGACGGCGCCTGGCGCTCAGCATAGCCCTGGCCATCCAGCTGGCGGTCACGGCCCTGGCAGCCGTCTACCTTGCCCTCTTCGCCCTCGTTCCCTCGCGACTCCAGGGGACCCATGCGACCCCGCTGGCTTCGGCCTTTGCCCATGTGCTTCCCCTGGTGGTTGTCCCCTTGCTGCTGGCAGTGGTCCTGTGGCTGAACCGCCGCCAGTTCCGCGTGCAGACGCGCCCGGGCGCCCGCCGCACCCTCGGGGCCGTTGTCTGTGGAACGTGGCTCGTCCTGGCGGGCTCCTACACTGTTGCCTGGTTCTGGTCCGGCGGCCTGGCCCGCGACGGCGGGCTGCTGGGCCTCTTCGCAGAGTTGGCCCGGCAATACGTCCCGGTGCCCATCCCGCAGCACTTCCGCAGGGCGTTCCCGGAGCGGGACAGCGCAGAAGCCATCCTGTTTGCCTACTCCGGTCCCGTGTTCTGGCTGGTGGCGCTGATCGCCGTCTGGTGGGTGCTCGTCGGCCGGCACCACGGGCTGAACTTCGGACGGCAGGACAAGGACCGTGCCCGCCAACTGCTGCACCAGGGCGGTGGCCCCCTGTCCTGGATGGCGTTGTGGGAACCCAACACATACTGGTTCAGCCCGGACGGTGCTGGGGCCGTTGCCTTCCAGCAGCACGGGACGGTGGCCCTGACCCTGGGCGGTGCCTTTGGTGACCGCAAGGCGGAACAGCGGGTCACGGAGGGGTTCTTGGATTACTGCCGCAGCCAGGCGCTGGTCCCGGCCCTGTATTCCTGCGACGACACGCTGTGGCCGGCACTCAAGGAACGGGGCTTCTCGCGCGTGGCGGTGGCACAGGAGACCCGGCTGGCGCTGAACGAACTGGAGTTCAAGGGCAAGGAGTGGCAGAACGTCAGGACGGCACTGAACCGTGCCACCAAACTGGGCGTGCATGCAGTGTGGGGCTCCTACCATTCGCTGCCGGCGGCACTGCGGTCGCGGCTGAATGAAGTGTCGGAAGAATGGGCAGCCAGCAAGTCAGTGCCGGAAATGGGGTTCACCCTCGGGGGAGTGGACGAACTCGATGACGAGGAAGTGCTCTGCTGCCTCGCCGTGGACGGCAACGGTGCGGTTCACGGGGTAACCAGTTGGCTTCCGGTGTACGACGGCGGCCGGCTGGTCAGCAGGACGCTGGACGTTATGCGCCGGGGCAGCGAGGGCTTCCCGGGAGTGATGGAATTCCTGATCGCCTCCGCAGTCCTGGAGTTGCGCGATTCGGTGGACATGATTTCGCTGTCCGGCTCGCCCCTTGCCAGCCGACCGGAGGCCCAGCACACCCGGGCCGGGGAGCCGGAGGCAGAGGGGACAGGGGATGATGCCGGAACGGAGGACGGGACCGCCACCGACGAGGGCGCGCAGAACCTGGTACGGATCCTCGACCTGGTGGGCCACGCGCTGGAGCCGGTCTACGGCTTCCGTTCCCTGGCAGCGTTCAAGTCCCGGTTCAAGCCTGAGTACCGGGCACTCTACCTGTACTACCAGGACCCACTCCATCTGCCGGCGATCGGGAGGGCGCTGACCCGTGCCTACCTGCCGGGGCTTTCCCTGGCGCAGGGCGCCCGGCTGGTCCGCAAGCTGGTTACCTGAGCGGCTCCACGGCCCGTGAAGGCCTTATGGCCCAAAGCGATTAATTTGCATTTGCTGTGCCTATTTACAGACAAACAAATGATCCCCGGGAAATTTCCCAGGGATCATTTGTTGAAGCTTTCGGCCGCAAATGTGCGGCCGGCGGCTGCTAGACCAGCGTCACGCCGGTAGCCTGGGGACCCTTGGCGCCCTGGCCGATTTCGAACTGAACGCGCTGGTTCTCGTCGAGGGTCTTGAAGCCGCCGGTCTGGATCTCGGAGTAGTGAACGAAGACATCGCCATCGGAGTCGTCCGGGGTGATGAAGCCGAAGCCCTTTTCAGCGTTGAACCACTTGACGGTTCCCTGTGCCATTTATTTCTCCTCATTGTGGAACTTTTTAAGACCGGCACACCGCGTGCCGGCCTTGGTCACTCCGCGAGAAGAATCCTGGTTTGCCTTTTCCGGGAAGGATCCGGCGTTGCAGGAGCTTCGCGCTCGCAACATGTCTTGCAAGCATGAAAAACACCTACACAAAGACTGAGACAAGAATTTCATGCCCGTTCCCGCAGGTCAACGGCCCGGCCGGTAAAAAGGAGAAAATTTGGGTAAAAAGCAGGTGACACGGAAGATACCTTCATACAAGCGCCAATTAGGTGCCCAAAGCAACAAAGGTGAATTCCTAGAAGAGCCTGGATTCGCTGTCGTCCACCCCGCGCATGGCGTCATAGTCCAGGGTGATGCAGTCGATCCCCCGGTCGTTGGCAAGGACCTTTGCCTGTGGCTTGATCTGCTGCGCAGCGAAGATTCCGCGGACAGGTGCCAGCAGGGGGTCGCGGTTGAGCAGTTCCAGGTACCGGGTCAGCTGCTCCACGCCGTCGATGTCGCCGCGGCGCTTGAGTTCGATGGCAACGGTGGCGCCGTCTGCGTCCCGGGCCAGGATGTCCACGGGGCCGATCGCCGTGAAGTACTCGCGCCTGATCAGGGAATAGCCCTGGCCCAGCGTTTCAATCTGTTCGGCCAGCAGCCGCTGCAGGTCCGCTTCCACGCCGTCCTTGATCAGCCCGGGGTCAACGCCGAGGTCGTGGGAGGACTCGCTGACCTTCTCGTGGATGTTGATGATCAGCCGGTCGTCGGTCTTGGCGGACTGCACGGTCCACTGCTCCACCACGCCCAGTTCCAGGTCCACTTCGTCGGGGGACGAGACGCGCAGCGTCGCCGGCGGGCTCATCCAGTTCAGCGGCTTGTAGGAGCCGCCGTCGGAATGCACCAGCACGGACCCGTCCGCCTTCACCAGCAGGAGCCGGGTGGCAAGGGGGAGATGGGCCTTAAGCCGGCCAACGTAATCAACGGAGCAATGGGCTATGACGAGTCGCACGCCGTACAGACTATCGCGTGGACCAGGCGGGCCGTGCCCGACGGCGGACGGCCTGGTGGGGCGGCGGGGGACCTGCGGCGCGGCGTGGGCGGGGGATCCGCTGGGGCAGAATGGATATATGCCGCGTTCCAACCGTCCCCGCCGTCCTGCTTCCGGCAAGGGCCCCGTTTCGGGCCGCGGTGCAGGGCGGAAGGGGAGTGCGGACGTTCCCGAGCTGGACCTTGAACGCGCACGCGCCGGCATCGCCCGGCGTGAAAGCGCCCCCGACGGCGAGTGGATGGTCCGGACCATGACCGCCAAGAACGCCGAGAAGACCTACATCTGCCCGGAATGCTCCACGGCCGTCCTGCCCGGTGTTGCGCACCTGGTGGTGTGGAAGGACGACCACCTCTTTGGGGCGGCTGCCGGCCTGGCGGAACGGCGGCACTGGCACACCAACTGCTGGATGACGCGCAGCTACCGCTACCGCTGACCCGCTCGGGGCTGGACGGGCTCCGCTGTCGCTAAGCTGGCAGGCATGACTTTTGATCCGGCGTCGTACCAGTTCACCCAAACCCAAGGGCCCGCGCCCATCCGTGCCTCCACGGTCCTGCCTGCCCGGCGCGAGAACATCGAGCTGCAGACGGAGGATGGCCACACGCTCGTGGGGGAGCTGGCGCTGCCGGAATCGGGCCCGGTCAGGGCCACGCTGATCACACTCCACCCCCTGCCCACCCACGGCGGCTTCATGGATTCCCATGTGTACCGCAAGGCCTCCTACCGGCTGCCGGCGCTGGCGGGCGTTGCTGTGCTGCGCTTCAACACCAGGGGCACCGCCTCGCCCCGCGGCACCAGCACCGGCACCTTCGAGGAAGGGGTGGGGGAGCGCCATGACGTGGAGGCCGCCGTCCGCTTCGCCGTCGAACGGGGCCTGCCCAACCGCTGGCTGGTGGGTTGGTCCTTTGGGACCGAACTGGCCCTGATGTACGGGGCCGTGGAGCCGGTAGCCGGCCAGATCGAAGGCGCCATACTGCTGTCGCCCCCGCTGCACCGCGCCACGGACAAGCACCTGCAGCTCTGGGCGGAGTCCGGCAAGCCCCTCACCGTCCTGGTCCCCGAGCATGACGATTTCCTCCAGCCGGCCGAAGCCGCCGAACGCTTCCGCCTGGTCCCGCAGGCCCGCGTGGAGGGGGTGGCCGGGGCCAAGCACCTCTGGGTGGGGGAGAAGTACGCGGCCCGGGTCCTGAACGACATCGTGGCCCAGGTGGTACCGGGCCACGGCGGAACAGGACTGCCGCACGAATGGGACGGACCGGTGGCAACCGCCGGCGCGTGACGTCCCGGGCCTAGTGCTGGTCCTGCCGGACGATGTAGATCTCGCGGACCAGCAGCAGCACGGCGGCCGCGGTGGGGATGGCGATCAGGGCGCCGAGCACGCCCAGCAGGCTGCCGCCGGCGATAACGGAAATGACCGCCACGGCGCCGGGGACTGCCACGGCCTTCTGCATGATGCGCGGTGAGATGAAGTAGGCCTCGAACTGCAGGTAGGCGAAGTAGCAGACAGCATAGATGGCCGCCACCTGCCAGCCCTCGGTGAGGGACACGAGGGTCACCACGATGCCTGCGATCATCCCGCCCACGAGAGGGATGAAAGCCAGGAGGACGACCACGAACGCCAGGAGCAGGGCGAATGGAATGCCCACGATGGACATCACCACGAAGGCGAAGGTGGCGTTGAGCAGGGCAACGCAGGCCTGGCCGATCACGTAGTTTCCCACCGACCGGGTGATCTCCTCGGACAGGGCGGCCACCCGCTTCCGCCGGGAGCGCGGAGCCAGGCGGTAGCCCCACTTCTTCATGGCCGGCAGGGCGGCCAGGAAGTACAGGCTCAGCACCAGGACGATCAGGGCCCCGAAGAGGCTGTTGGCCACGGTGGAACCGAAGCCCAGCACCCCGCCGAAAATACCACCCATCGCTGCGGGGTCGTTGACGAACTTGTTCAGTTCCTCGGTGATGCGGTCGCGTACGCCGAACTGGTCGTCAAGGCTGCGGAAGAGGTCGGAATCCATGAAGTTGCGTACCCAGTCCGGCGCCTGCCGCACAATCTCGGAGACCTGTTCCACGATGGTGGGAATGAGGGTGGCGAAGAAACCGACGACGGCGCCCATCAGGACCGCCACCGAGACCAGGATTCCGGCAGGCCGGGGGATCTTCCGGCCTTCGAGCCAGCCCACCACCGGCTCCAGGCCCAGTGCTATGAACAGCGCAGCAACGATCCACAGCAGCAGCTGCGTCGTGTGGGAACCGATCCAGTAGACCAACAGCGCCAGGCCCACGCCCACGGTACCCATGAACCCCATATACAGCGGGTGCTGGGGTGACATCCGGGGTCCGGGATGGCCGAACTGCGGCTCCTCGCCGCCGTCGTGGTCCTCCTCCGGAAGCTGTCCGGTATATTCCGGCGGCATTTCAAACCGCAGCCGGGGCTGCGCGCCGGGCAGCGGCTGCCGGAGCCTGCGGACCACGTGGCCAAGGGCTGCAGCGGCTGAGCCACCACGGCGTGCGGCCATGCCCAGCGGAGGAACGGCGGCAGGGACAGGGCCCCTGGGATCCCCTGGATTTCCGGCTGCAGCCGAGGACGGGTCCGTCTTGTCAGTCAATGGTTTTGGGGGCCTGTTCCGTGCGTGGCACCGCCTGCGCGGGCCGGTGTGATGATCATCGCAAACACTATCAGCAGGCTTGCCACCGCGAGCCGAAGGCGCCTCCCGGGCACCGGCGGTGCCGGGCGGACGCAGGCCTAAAAGGGCTCCCTGATAACAGAAAGGTTACTATTGAAGGCAAACCCCCGCTGATGATAGGTGTTTCCCTTGCGTTTAAAGACTGCAGCCGCACTTGTGCTGCTCGGCCTCCTGACACTTTTGGCCGGTATCGGCCAGAGAACCATCTGGGCTCCCTCCGAGACGTTTACGGCTTCCGCGCCGGCCGGCGCCGCCGCGGCGCCGCTGACAGTGATCGACCAGAAGCTGCGCACCCTGCACGGCGGCACGGTCAAGATCAACATCCAAGGTGACGGGAACTTCCTGCTGGCCTCCGGCCGGCCGGACGACGTCGACGCCTGGGTGGGCAAGACAGCCCATAACACCATTAACGGGGTTTCCGAGGACGGGAAGTCCCTCTCGGTTGAGCACGCCGACGGCGAAGGCACTGCCCCCAACCCCGCGGGCTCGGACCTTTGGGTATCGAGCGAAAACGCCAGCGGCGAGCTGGAGTACACCTGGACGCCGCCCGCGGACGGCGACTGGAGCCTCCTCTTGGCGGCCGACGGCACCAAACCGGCGCCGGCCAACATCTCCATGACCTTCCCCAATGACACGTCCACCCCGTGGGCTGTTCCGCTGATGGTCATCGGCAGCATCCTGATCCTGGGCGGAATCGTCCTGGCGCTGCTTTCTGCCCGCCGGAAGGACGGCGAAGGCGGCGACTCCGGTTTCGCCCGCCGTGCCCGGGCCCGGAAGGCCCAAGGCCAGGCCCCGTCGTCGGCCTCTTCCTCCAGGGTCACCATGGTGGCCGCTGGTGTGGCGGCAGCCGTGCTGGCCGGATCCGGCGCCGCCGCCCAGGCGGCCAGCCCCAGCCCGCAGCCCTCGGGCAGTGCCTCATCGCCGGCCAAGGAAGCATCCGGCTCACCGGTCCTGCTGGACGCCCAGTTCCGCCGGATCCTCGAGCAGGTCTCCAGCGCCACCGACGCCGGGGACGCTGCCAAGGACGCCGCCAAGCTCACGGACCGGGTTGCCGGCCCGGAACTGGAAGTCCGCACCCAGAACTACAAGATCCGCTCCCAGGTGGCATCCTATGAGCCCCGCATGCCCGTCCGCTCCACCAAGCTTCTGACGACGGTGGTCACCAGCGGCCGTGACTGGCCGCGTTCGGTGCTGGCCGTGACCCAGGGCGACGGCAATGTCGTGCCGCAGATCCTGACGCTGGTCCAGCAGTCTCCGCGTGAGAACTACAAGCTCATGGAAACCACGCCCCTTCAACCGGGCACCACCTTCCCCAACATAAGCCGCGGGGGCACCGAAACCCTGGCCGCCTCGGACAAGTCCGGGCTGCTCTACAGCGGCGAGGAAGCCATGTCAGGCCTCGCCGACCGGCTCACGTCCGCGGACTCGCCGTTCAAGGACAAGCTCACAGAGGGCGAATCCTCCCCGTACATCGCCGACACCCTGTCCTACCAGGCAGAGGTGGTCAAGGCCGGCGAAAACGGCAACTTCTCCTTCACCCACAAGGTGGTCCCCGAGAGCACCGTGGTCTTCCGGACGTCCGACGGCGGTGCGCTGGTCCTGGGCCGGATCAACTTCGGCTTCGAAGGCACCCCGAAGGCTGCCGGGGACAAGCTCAGCATCGGTGACGACGCCGCAGCCCTGGCCGGCGGCAAGGAAACCACTACCGGCATGGTGTTGAACTTTGCCGAATCGATGGCCGTGTACGTTCCCCCGGCGGGATCGACGGACCCGATGAAGCTCGTTGCCGCCACCCGCGGCCTGGTCGGCGCCAGCTTCAAGTAGCGCCCGGCTGCAGTACCCCCGGCAGCGGCCGGAGTGGCTAGAGTGGGAAACATGAGTTCGCCAGCTTCCCGCCCAGTCCCTCCTGCCGCTGCCAACCTGCTTAACCTGCGCGGCGCCGTCGACCTTTCCGCTCTGAAGCGCCCCGCTGCCCCTGCCGGCCCGCCTGCCCAGGGAAACGCGCCGTCCGGGCCTGCGGCCCCAGCCCAGGACGGCCAGCAGGGCGGACCGGCAGGCGGACCCGAACTCAAGGTCGACGTCACCGAAGCCAATTTCCAGCAGCTGGTGGAACTGTCCGCGCAGGTTCCGGTGGTCTTCGCCCTGTGGGCGCCCTACTCGCCGGAGTCCAGCAAAATGGTGGACACCCTGGACCGCGTCGTGGCCAGCTACGGCGGCCGCCTGGTCCTGGGTGCAGCCGACATCGAAGCCTTCCCGCAGCTTGCCCAGGCCTTCCAGGTGCAGGCCGTCCCCACTGCGGTCGCCGTCCTCAAAGGGCAGCCCGTGCCGCTGTTCCAGGGGGCAGCGGAGGAGCAGCAGGTACGCAGCCTCTTCGACGAACTCCTTAAGGTGGCTGCCGCCAACGGGGTCACCGGCAGCCTCGACGCCGGCGGACCCGCCGACCAGGAGCCCGCACCGCTGCCGCCGCTGCACCAGGCAGCCTACGACGCCATCGAAGCCGGCAACTACGCGGGCGCCGCCGAAGCCTACCGCCAGGCGCTCAAGGAAATGCCGTCCGACCATGAGGCCAAGGCAGGGCTGGCCCAGGTGGAGCTGATGGACCGGCTGCAGTCCGTCTCGGCCCAGGACAGCGAAGCGCTGCGTACCCTGGCGGCGGAGGAGCCGGACAACCTGGACACGCAGCTTGGCGTGGCGGACCTGGACGTGGCCGGCGGCCATGTGGAGGATGCGCTGAACCGGCTGGTGTCCTTCATCGGCCGGAACTTCGGCCCGGAGCGTGAAACTGCACGCGTCCGGCTGCTGGAACTCTTCGAGGTAGTAGGCGCCGGCGACGAACGCGTGGCCAAGGCACGCCAGGCGCTGGCCCGGGTGCTGTTCTAGTGCCGGCCCTGTTCCAGCCGCTGGCGCTGAGGTCCCTGGAGCTGCAGCACCGGGGTTGGGTTTCGCCCATGTGCCAGTACAGCTGTGATCCCGACGACGCCCCAGGGGTCCCCAACGACTGGCACCTGGTGCATCTGGGCGGCTTCGCCGTGGGCGGCGCCGCGATGATCCTCACGGAGGCCGCGGCGGTGAACGCCGAGGGCCGGATCAGCCCCCGCGACGCGGGCCTGTACAGCGATGAGCAGGCAGCTGCCTGGCAGCGGATCATCTCCTTCGTCCACCGCAACGGTACCGCCGGCACCAAAATCGGTGTCCAGTTGGCGCACGCCGGCCGGAAGGCCTCCACCTACTGGCCGTTTTCCGGCAAGCACGGCAGCGTACCCGCCTCCGATGGCGGGTGGGACACGGTGGGGCCTTCCACCACATCCTTCGAGGGCTACGCGGCTCCTGCCGCCATGACTGTGGAACAGATCCACGGCGTCATCGCCGATTTTGCTGCCGCCGCGGAGCGGGCCGTTAACGCTGGCTTTGACACCATGGAGATCCACGGGGCACACGGGTACCTCCTGCACCAGTTCCAGAGCCCCCTGATCAACCAGCGCGACGATGAATGGGGCGGGGACGAGGCCGGCCGCAACCGGCTGATGCTGGCCGTTGTCGATGCCGTCCGCGCCGTGATTCCAGATTCCATGCCGCTGCTGCTTCGGATCTCGGCCACCGACTGGGCGGCGGGCGGAGTGGACCCGGCTGCGTCGGTCCGGCTGGCCCGCGAGGCGGCAGCGCACGGGGTGGACCTGGTGGATGTCTCCAGCGGCGGGGCGGTGGCCCACCAGCAGATCAAGCCGGGCCTGGGCTACCAGACCGGGTTCTCCGCCGCCATCCGCCGGGAGGCAGGAATCGCCACCGGCACGGTTGGCCTGGTGACCACCCCCGGACAGGCGGAGCATGCCATTGCCACCGGGCAGGCCGACGGCGTCTTCATTGCCCGGGCCGCGCTCCGCGATCCGCACTGGTGGCTCCGGGCCGCGTTCGAACTGGGGCACGACTTGGCCTGGCCGCCCCAGTACGAGCGGGCCATCCCGCGGCGAACGTTCTGAGCCGGATCTTCTGGGAACGGAGCCTAGGCGTGGCGCACACTGGTGGGAACGACCCGCACACCCCGGTTGACCGGCAGTTGGAGGCGAAAATCCTCGAACTGCTGGCCGCCCGGGCGGCAACGTCCACCATCTGCCCGTCCGATGCTGCCAGGGCCGTGGGCGGCGAGGACTGGCGGCGGCTCATGGACCCGGCCCGGGAAGCCGCGCGGCGCCTGGTTGACGCGGGCCAGGTCCACATCACGCAGGGAGGGTCCGTGGTGGATCCTGCCACGGCAAAGGGGCCGATCCGCATTCGGAAGGCGCTGTGAAGCCGTGTTGTCAGCCGAGCAGGTCATCGACGTAGCACCAGCGCCATTCTTCGCCGGGTTCGATGCTGCGCATGACGGGGTGGCCGGTTTCCTTGAAGTGGCGGCTGGCGTGCCGTCCCGCGGAGGAGTCACAACAGCCGACGTGTCCGCACGCCAGGCACATGCGCAGATGCACCGGTGTTGTGCCCTCCCGCTCGCAGCCTGCACACGCCGGGTTGTCGGGACGCGGTGAGGGCATGGCTGCGGTCAAGTGGTCGCAGGCTCCGCCCGGCTGGGACAGCCCCTCGCCGCCCCCGGCGGCGGCTGAGTCCAGTTCATTGAGGGAAGCGTCGAGCATGGATTCCTCAACGTCCAGCCGTTCAAGGACTTCGCTGAGGACCTCGTGGGCATAGTCCCCGCCGCGCCGCAGCTCCAGTACCTTGTCCCGTTCGGCTTCCAGCATGGCCATCCGCAACTGGGCGTAGCGCTGGCTGGGGGTCGCTGCCTCGGCCGCGGGCCGGCCCAGCCGCTCCCAGGCAGCCAGTCCCCGCTCCTGGGTCCGCCGCCGCAGCATGTCCATCACTTCGGGCGGATCGCTGTCACGCCGGAGCTGCTCCAGCCGCTCCATTCCCGCAGCGGTGGCCAGCTGCATGAGGGAAGCCTGGTTGAGCGCATCCTCGCGCCTGTCCGGCCCGGGCAGACCCAGGGCGCGCACCAGGGCCGGCAACGTAAAGCCCTGCAGCACCAGGGTGCCGCCCACCACCACCATGGCGGCCAGCACCAGCACATTCCGGTGCTCCAGGTCACCGGGCAGCGTCAGGACGGCGGCAAGGGTAACCACCCCGCGCATGCCTGCCCAGGACACGATGGCAGGAAACTGCCAGGGCGGCGCGGGGTCCTTCCGCTGCACAGCGGGAATCAGGCGGGGGAGGTAGGTCGAGGGAAACACCCAGAGCGGGCGCAGCACCAGCACGGCCAGCAGGATCACCGCGCAGCCGAGCCACACCCGGCCGGCCCCCAGCGAGTCATCCTGGACGCTGTCGACGATGGTCCGCACCTGCAGGCCGATCAGGAGGAACACGGCGTTCTCGAGCAGGAACTGGACGGTGTCCCAGTTGCTGCGGGCGCTTTGCCGCGCGGCGCCGTTGGGCATCGACGGCGCCTTGGTGCCCATCACCAGGCCGGTGACGACGACGGCGAGCACGCCGGATGCGTGGATGGCCTCGGCCGGGAGGAAGGCCACGAAGGGGGCCATCAGCGATGTTGAGGTGTTGATGGCCACGTTGCTGATCCGTTTCCGGATTTCGGTCAGGATGTAGGCCGCGCCAAGGCCCACCACCAGCCCGCCGCCGGCCGCCAGCACGAAGCCGCCGGCCACGTCCAGCGCGGACACGGAGCCGGCGATCGCGGCCACGGCAGCCCGCAGGCACACCAGCGCCGTTGCGTCATTGACCAACGATTCGCCCTCAAGGATGTTCACGATCCTGCGGGGCATGCCCACCCGCCGCGCGATCGCGGTGGCCGCCACGGCGTCCGGGGGAGCCACGACCGCGCCCAGCGCAATGGCGGCGGGCAGCGGGATTTCCGGAAACAGCCACCACACCACCAGCCCGACCCCCAAGGTGCCGAAAATGACGTAGCCCACGGACAGGAGCCCGATGGAGCGCCGGTTCGACGTGAAGTCAAAGAGCGAGGTCCGGAACGCGGCGGCGTAGAGCAGCGGAGGCAGCAGGCCAACCAGGACCAGTTCGGGATTGAGTTCAACCGGCGGAATGAACGGCAGGAACGAACCCGCCACCCCGGCCAGGACCAAAAGCAGGGGAACCGGGAGATTGAGCTTCCGTCCCACCGCACTGCCGGCACACACCACCGCAACGATTACCAGCAGGCCCAACGCGATGTCCATGACGATAGTCTCCCACCCCCGCAGCGCCGGTCCGCGGACTAGGCTGGCACCATGACTGCCCCGATCCCTGAACAGCCGCCGGCTTCCGGCCCCGTACCGGCACTTTCCATCCGCGGGCTGGCCAAGCGGTTTGGCGGCAAGATCGCGGTGGACGGCATCAGCCTGGACGTCCCGGCCGGTTCGTTCTTTGGCATCGTGGGCCCCAACGGTGCGGGCAAGACCACCACGCTGTCCATGGCCACCGGCCTGTTGCGGCCGGATTTCGGCACTGCCGTGGTGCACGGCGTCGACGTCTGGCAGCACCCCCTTGAAGCCAAGCGGCTCATGGGAATCCTGCCCGACGGCGTGCGGCTCTTCGACCGGCTGACGGGCGAGCAGCTGATTACGTATGCCGGCCTGCTGCGCGGCATGGATAAGGCCGTCGTGGCAGCGAGGGTGGGGGAGCTGTTGGCCGCCATGGACCTCAGACAGGATGCGGGCACGCTGGTGGTGGACTACTCGGCGGGCATGACCAAGAAAATTGCCCTGGCCTCCGCCCTGATCCACGCCCCGCGGCTCCTGGTCCTGGACGAGCCCTTCGAAGCGGTCGACCCCGTGTCTGCGGCGAACATCCGTTCCATCCTGGACCGGTACGTGGACTCCGGCGGCACGGTCATCGTATCCAGCCACGTGATGGACCTGGTCCAGCGGATGTGCGACCACGTCGCGGTGGTGGCCAAAGGCCGGCTGCTGGCAGCAGGCACCGTGGATGAGGTGCGCGCCGGCGCCTCGCTCGAGGACCGCTTCGTACAGCTGGTCGGCGGCCACAGCCACACGGAAGGGCTGGAATGGTTGCGCACCTTTTAAGGCTCAAGCTCACGCTGCTCCGGAACGGACTCCGTCGCAGCCCCTGGCAGCTGGTGGGCATGGCCATCGCCGGACTCTATGCGCTGGGGGTGGTGGCGACGCTGGTCATGGCCCTGGTCCTGCTGCGCACCGCCGGGCCGGTCACCGCACACACCGCGGTAGTCCTGGGCGGCTCAGCCGCCGTCCTGGGCTGGGCAGTGGTTCCGGTGGTGGCATCGGCCACGGACATGACCCTCGACCCGGCCCGCTTTACCACCTTCGCCATCCCCATGAAGCAGATGCTCGCCGGACTGGCCCTCGGCGGACTGATTGGCATCCCCGGCCTGGCCACCACGGTGGTGTCACTGGCCACCGTGGTGACCTGGTCCCGCGGCGCGCTTCCGGCGCTCGCAGCCCTCGCCGGCGCGTGCCTGGGCGTCATGACGTGCATTGTGCTGGCCAAGGTGGTCACCACGGCAACAGCGAGCCTGGCCGCGTCCAGGCGCTTCAAGGACATCAGCGCCCTCGCGTTCATGGTTCCGCTGGTCCTGCTGGGTCCCATCGTGGCGGGGGTTGGCCGCGGCATCTCCGGGTCCACGGGGTTCCTGCCGGACTTCGCCCGTGCCCTGTCCTGGACGCCGCTTGGGGCGCCCTGGTCGCTGGCCGGCGACATCGCGTCGGGCCGGCCCGCCGAGGCCGCAGTGAAGCTGGTGGTGTCGGTGGCTGTCCTCGGGGCCCTGGCCTGGTGCTGGAAGCTGCTGCTCGAGCGGGCACTTGTCACCCCGCCCTACGCCGGCGCCGGGAAGCGGAGGGGCGGCAGGCTTGGTCTGTTCGGCGTGCTGCCGGCCACCCCCGCCGGCGCCGTCATGGCAAGGTCCCTGACTTACTGGTTCCGGGACCCCCGGTACTCGGGCTCCCTGGTGGTCATCCCGCTGCTTCCGGTGGTGCTGGCGTTCCAGGGGGCCCAGACCGGCAGCTACGGCAGCCTGGCGTTCCTGGCCCCGGTGTCCGCCTTCATCCTGGCCTGGTCCATCTCCGCAGATGTCTCCTATGACAACACCGCCTTCGCACTGCACCTGGCCACGGGCGTCCGGGGGGTGGCGGACCGGTTGGGCCGGGCACTGGCGTGCATGACCTTCGCGCTGCCCGTCGTGCTGGTGTTCTCGGTGGGGTATGCCGCCTTTGCCCGCAACTGGACGGGGCTGCCCGGCCAGTTGGGGTTTAGCCTGGGGATCCTCTTTACCGGCCTGGGGCTGTCCTCGGTGGTGTCGGCCCGGTACACGGTCACCGTCCCCTTGCCGGGCGACAGCCCGTTCAAGAAGCCCCCGGGCAATGTGGGGCAGACTTTGGCCGTGCAGTTCGTGGGAATGCTGGTGCTGATGGTCCTGGTCCTGCCGGAGGCTGCGCTGCTGGTGGCACAGGCAGTCACGGGAAACGCCCTGTTCGGCTGGCTCAACCTGGCGGTGGGAACCCTGCTGGGCCTGGTCCTTTTCCTGTCCGGTGTCCGGCTTGGCGGCAGGTGGCTTGATGCCCGCGGACCCGAGCTCCTGGCACAGGTAACCGTCAACCGCTGACAGTTCCAGGAAGGGAACAGCATGGAAGTCGTGATCCTCGGCGGCAGCCGGCAGATTGGAAGGCTTGCGGCCGACGCCGTCGAACAGCTGGTCCGCCGCAAGCCGGACGCTGTCCTTGGCCTGGCCACCGGTTCCTCGCCCCTGCCGGTGTATGACGAACTGGCGGCCCGGCACGGGCAGGGCCTGGATTTCAGCCAGGCATCGGCATTCGCGCTGGATGAATATGTAGGCCTCCCCGCCGGCCACCCGGCGTCCTACCGCGAGGTGGTCCGCCGGGAGTTCACCAACCGCGTGAACATCGCTCCGGAGAACGTCCACGTGCCTGACGGGACTGCCGCAGACATCCCTGCTGCCTGCGCCGCCTACGAAGAGGCCATGGCCGCTGCCGGCGGCATCGACCTGCAGCTGCTGGGCGTTGGCACCGACGGCCATATCGGGTTCAACGAACCGTGCTCGTCCTTCGCGTCACGGACCCGGATCAAGAGCCTGATCGAACAGACACGCCGGGACAACGCCAGGTTCTTCGACAACCTGGGTGGGGTGCCGCACCACGTCATCACCCAGGGACTGGGCACTATTATGGCGGCGCGCCACGTGATCCTCCTCGCCACGGGCGCGCAAAAGGCCCAGGCCGTCCGCGATTTGGTGGAGGGGCCGGTGGCCGCCATCTGTCCCGCCTCGGTGCTGCAATTCCACCCGCACGCCACCATCCTGCTGGACGAAGCGGCCGCCTCGGCGCTGAAACTCGCTGATTTCTACCGCCATACGTATGAGAACAAGCCGGCCTGGCAGGGTCTGTAGCTTGTCCTGCGGGGCACCGGCCGGCTGTAAAAAAGTACGACGACGGCCGGTTCCGGACCCCGGCGCGGGCGTGCCGCCGTCGAACGCCCGGCCGGCGGAAAGGCTAAGATGGATGCCATGACTAGCATGACGGACCCTCTCGAAAACGACCCGATGCGCGAGCTTTCCGGGGCTGGAACGTCCACGGCCACCATTGAGCGCGAGGAACTGCGCCAGGAGGTGGAGCCGGGCGACCGGGAGCGCTTTGCCCACTATGTGCGCAAGGAAAAGATCATGGAGTCCGCGATGACCGGCGAACCCGTCATCGCCCTGTGCGGCAAGGTCTGGACGCCGGGCAGGGACCCGCAGAAGTTCCCGGTCTGCCCGGAGTGCAAGGAAGTCTATGAGGGCCTCCGGCCGGGCAACGACGGCGGGAAGGGTCCGGGAGACTCGGGCAACAACAAGTAGTGACGGAGACGCTCTTTGGCGGCCCCACCCTGCCTCCGGCATACCCGGAACGTGCAGCCTGGGGAACCGCCCCGAAACTCCGTGCCTGGCAGCAGGAAGCCCTTGACCTCTACCTGCAGAACAGCCCCCGCAACTTCCTCGCCGTGGCCACCCCGGGTGCAGGCAAGACGACGTTCGCGCTGCGGATCGCCTCCACCCTGATCGATTCCGGTGCCGTTAACCGGGTGACCATCGTGGCACCCACGGACCACCTGAAGCGCCAGTGGGCCGATGCGGCCGCCAAGGTGGGGATCGCCATCGACCCCAACTTCAAGAACTCCGACGGCCAGCACGGCCGCGGCTTCATCGGGGTCGCCGTCACCTATGCCCAGGTGGCCAGCAAACCCCTGCTGCACCGCGCCAAGACCGAGGCCGCCCGCACCCTGGTGATCCTGGATGAAATCCACCACGGCGGCGAGGCACTGTCCTGGGGCGATGGCCTGCGCGAGGCGTTCGACCCCGCGGTGCGCCGGCTGTCCCTGACCGGTACGCCGTTCCGATCGGACACCTCGCCCATCCCGTTCGTGGAGTACGCCGAGGACCGTGACGGCATCCGGCGCTCCAAGGCCGACTACACCTATGGCTACGGCAACGCCCTCCGGGACCACGTGGTGCGGCCCGTGATGTTCATGGCCTACTCCGGCCAGATGCGCTGGCGTACCAGCGCGGGTGAGGAAATGGCGGCCTCCCTGGGTGAGGCCGCCGTGACCAAGGACATCACCAGCCACGCGTGGCGGACTGCGTTGAACCCGGCGGGGGAGTGGATTCCCGCCGTCCTGGCCGGTGCAGACAAGCGGCTCAGCGAAGTGCGGCGCACCGTACCGGATGCCGGTGGCCTTGTCATCGCCACGGACCATGAGGACGCGCGTGCCTACGCCGGGCAGCTGAAGAGGATCACCGGCGAATCGCCCACCGTCATCCTCTCCGACGACGCCAAGGCGTCCAGCAAGATCGAGGACTTTTCGGCCGGCGACAAGCGCTGGATGGTTGCGGTCCGCATGGTGTCCGAAGGCGTTGACGTGCCCCGGCTTTCCGTGGGTGTCTACGCCACCTCAACATCCACGCCGCTGTTCTTTGCCCAGGCCGTGGGGCGCTTCGTGCGTGCCCGCAAAAGGGGCGAAACGGCGTCGGTCTTCCTGCCGTCCGTACCGCAGCTGATGGCGCTGGCCAACTCCATGGAGATGGAACGGGACCACGCGCTGGACCGGCCCGAGAAGGAAGACGGCGACGGCCTCTTCAACCCCGAGGACTCGCTGATGGCCGAGGCCAACCGTGAGGACAAGGCCTCGGACAGCCTGACCAAGGGCAAGTTCGAGGCGCTGGACTCCCAGGCGTCCTTTGACCGCGTGTTGTTCGACGGCGGCGAGTTCGGCACCGGCGGTGAAGTTGGGTCCGACGACGAGCTGGACTTCCTGGGGATCCCGGGCCTCCTCGACGCGGAGCAGGTGGGGACGCTGCTGCGCCAGCGCCAGCACGAGCAGCTGAACCGGAAGAACCGGAAGGCCCCGGCAGCCCAGCAGGTTCCGGCCGTCCCTGACCACCGGATGCTGATGGACCTGCGCAACGAACTGGCCAAGAATGTGGCCGCCTGGTCTGCCCGGACCGGGACCCCGCACGGAGTGGTGCACACCAAGCTCCGCACTGTCTGCGGCGGACCCCCGGTGGCCCAGGCCAACGAGGAGCAGCTGAAGTCGCGGCTGCGCAAGCTCCAGGACTGGTTCGTGGGCCGCAAGTAGCGGCCGCACTCGCAGGAATCAGGCGATGTCCGCCCCGCCGAGCTCCATTTCGGCGACGGCGTCCTCCAGGTCCTCGGCGATGCCGGCGGTGAGCGACCGCACCACGGTGACGCCGTAGCCCGCCTGGACGGCATCGAGGGCGGTGGCCTTCACGCAGTAGTCGGTGGCGATGCCCACCACCACCACGTCCTCCACGTCGTGGCTTTGCAGCCAGTCGTCGAGGCCAATGGCGTCCTCATCAGTTTCCAGTGCTGCCGCAGCGCCGGGCAGGCCGCCTGCCTGGCGTTCGCCGGTGGGAACTGCGTCCTCCGGTGCCAGCAGGCCCTCGAAGCCCGAGTAGGCGGCCGCGAACTGGCCTTTCCGGAAGTAGGCGTCCACGTATTCGGTGTCCAGGTCCGGGTGGAGGTCGGCGCCGCGGGTGCCCGCCACGCAGTGCCGGGGCCAGCTGTCCCGGTAGTCGGGCGTGTCGGAAAAGTGGCTGCCCGGATCGATGTGCCAGTCCTGGGTCGCCACCACGTGGTCGAATTCGGTGTGGTGGGCGTCCAGGTATTCGCTGATGGCACCGGCAACCGCGGCACCGCCGGGAACGGCGAGGGAACCGCCCTCGCAGAAATCGTTCTGCACGTCCACGATGATCAGGGCGCGGGACATCAGTGCTCCTCGTAAATGGTGGGAATCGCGGCCTCGCCGCGCTGCAGGCGGTTGACCACCGGGGGCAGCTCCGCCATGGTGTCTGCGTGCCGCTGCCGTGCGCGCAGTACACCTTCGTGGCCGGTCCAGCCCGGGAGCAGTTCGCCGTTCTTCATGAACTGCTGCAGCAGCGGACGGTCATTGCCGTCATCCTCCGGCCGGTGGCCCACGCCCACCACCTCGGCGGTGGCCCGGCCGCGTTCGTCCAGCTTCCGGAGGGCATATTTGCGGCCGCCCACGCTGGCTTTGTTCTTGGCCGCCTTCGCCACGGAGACGAAGTTTCCGTCGTCGTCGGCGCGGCTGACCAGCTTGTAGACCATGCTGGCGGTGGGGGCGCCGGAACCTGTGACCAGCGACGTGCCCACGCCGTAGGAGTCCACGGGGGCCGACTGCAGGGCCGCGATGGCGTATTCGTCCAGGTCCGAGGTCACCACGATCTTGGTGTGCTCGTTGCCGAGGTCGTCCAGGAGCCGGCGCACCCACTGTGCCTGCGCCACCAGGTCGCCTGAGTCCAGCCGGACTCCGCCCAGGCTGGGCCCTGCCAGCTCGACGGCCGTGCGGACGGCCTTCTCGACGTCGTAGGTATCCACCAGGAGGGACGTGCCCGCGCCCAGGGAGGCAATCTGCGCCTCGAAGGCCTCCCGTTCGGTATCGTGCAGCAGCGTGAAGGAATGGGCGGCGGTGCCCACCGTCTTCACGCCATAGCGGATGCCCGCTTCCAGGTTGGAGGTGCTGTCAAAACCGGCAATGATCGCCGCGCGCGCTGAGGCGGTGGCCGCTTCTTCATGCGTGCGCCGGGAGCCCATCTCGATACAGGGGCGGCCGCCCGCAGCGGTGACCATCCGGGAGGCGGCGGAGGCGATGGCGGTGTCGTGGTTGAGCACAGACAGCAGGTAGGTCTCCAGCATGCAGGCTTCGGCGAACGAGGCCTCCACCACCAGGATGGGGGAGTTGGGGAAGTACGCGTCGCCCTCGGCGTAGCCCCAGATATCGCCGGAAAACCTGTAGTTGGCCAGGTACTCCAGGGTCTCCCGGTTGACCACGTTGGTGCGTTCCAGGAACTCCAGTTCCGCCTCGCCGAAACGGAAATTCGCGATGCCTTCCAGCAGGCGACCGGTGCCGGCCACGATGCCGTAGCGCCGGCCGTCGGGCAGGCGCCGCGCAAACGCCTCGAACACGGACCTGCGGTGGGCCGCCCCGGAATGGAGGGACGCCTGCAGCATGGTCAGCTCGTAGTGGTCGGTGTAAAAGGACGTGCGGGGATGGTCCCAGCCGGCTGAGGTGCTCACGAAAGTCACTCTAGTCCCCGACGGCTCCCGCGTCTCGCTTCGCTTCGCCGTGGGACCCTCGCCGTCGTGGGCCCACCCGACGGCTCCCGCGTCTCGCTTCGCTTCGCCGTGGGTCCCTCGCCGTCGTGGGCCCACCCGAGGGCTCCCGCGTCTCGCTTCGCTTCGCCGTGGGTCCCTCGCCGTCGTGGGCCCCAACCCCCACATAGAATGGACAGATGACCATAAGCGTTGCGCCCGGCCCTGATACACAGGAGGGCATCCGGACCGGCACAGCAGAGTCCACCGACTCCCTGACCGCGCCGGACATCCCCTGGAACCTGGTGATCTGGAACGATCCCGTCAATTTGATGAGCTACGTCAGCTACATCTTCCAAAGCTACTTTGGCTATTCGGAAAGCAAAGCCAACAAGCTCATGATGGAGGTCCACAAGAAGGGCCGGTCCATCGTTGCCTCCGGCAGCAAGGAACAGGTGGAGCGCCACGCCGTGGCCATGCACGGGTTTGGGCTCTGGGCAACCGTGGAAAAAGCCAGCGGCGGAACCGGTGGCAAGTCCGGCAAGTCCGGCGGTCCGGGCCAGGGTAAGGGGAAACGTGGCTAAGGCATTCAAATACGGGCTCAAAGGCATCACCGGTTTCCTGGAACCTG
Organism: Pseudarthrobacter niigatensis; assembly: GCF_030812615.1. Classification (NCBI taxonomy): domain Bacteria; kingdom Bacillati; phylum Actinomycetota; class Actinomycetes; order Micrococcales; family Micrococcaceae; genus Pseudarthrobacter; species Pseudarthrobacter niigatensis. The sequence continues at coordinate 356,015 of NZ_JAUSTB010000002.1, forward strand.
CCGAACGGGACCTGCTGCGCAGCCTCATCGATGACGTCATCTCCATGCTCCAGCCGGAGGACCGCACCGGGCAGGACCCGCTGGCAGCCCTCATTGGCCTGGACATGGACGTGGCCGAGCCCACCGACCGTGCCGTCCGGCGGCTGCTGCCCAACGTGGCGAAGGACGACGGCGCCGCGTCCCTTGAGTTCCGCCAGCTCACCGAGCGGTCACTGCGGGAAACAAAGATCGGTGCGTTGCGCGCTGCGGCCCTGGACCTGGACAAAGACGAGATCGTGCTGACGCCCGAAGGGGCAAAGCACTGGTCCATGGCGCTGAACGACGTCCGCCTTGTGCTGGCGGAGCGGCTGGACATCAGGGACGAGGCCGACGCCGAGCACGTCCACCGCATGCAGGACTGGTCCCAGGCCGAGGATGTGGAGAGCTACCTGGCGCTGGTATACAACTTCACCACCTGGCTGCAGGAATCCCTGGTCCAGGCCATGCTGCAGTCCATGGAATCCCACCGGTGAGCCATGGCGGCCAGGGGGAGGCCGTTCCTGTGACACAGGAGACACGAGTCGCTGGACACAAGATGATGACTGACGCTTCCGGGACCACCTATCCTCGAATAACCATGACAACAGCCTCGAGCGCGGAACCGTCGGCGGAAACACAGCCCGCGGCCGCAAGCGACGTGCCGGCGGCCGCCCCGGAAGCCCGGCCCATCGGTGTCTTCGACTCCGGTGTGGGGGGACTCACCGTGGCCCGCTCCATCATCGACCAGCTTCCCAACGAATCGATCCTCTACGTGGGAGACACAGCCCACGGCCCGTATGGGCCCCTGCCCATCGCCGAGGTGCGTGCGAACGCCCTGGGCGTGATGGACGAACTCGTGGACTCCGGAGTCAAGCTGCTCACCATCGCCTGCAACTCGGCGTCGGCCGCTGTCCTGCGGGACGCCCGTGAACGGTACACGGCCAAGTACGGCATCCCCGTCATCGAGGTGATCCAGCCCGCGGTCCGCCGCGCCGTCGCTGCCACCCGCACCGGAAAGGTGGGCGTGATCGGCACGTCCGCGACCATCGGGTCCCGCGCCTACGAGGACACCTTCGCCGCAGCGCCCGACCTGGACATCACCTCCGTGGCGTGCCCGGAGTTCGTCAGCTATGTGGAAGCCGGCATCACCACCGGCCCGGCCCTGCTCGCCGTTGCCGAAGAATACCTCGCGCCGCTGAAGGCCGCCGGGGTGGACACCGTGGTGCTGGGCTGCACCCACTACCCGCTGCTGACCGGCGTCATCTCCTACGTCATGGGCGCCGACGTCACCCTGGTCTCCAGCGCCGAGGAGACCGCCAAAGACGTCTACCGTGCCCTTGCCACCCACAACCTGCAGCGCACCTCGGAGGCCCCGCCCGAGCACCACTTCGTAGCCACCGGTGATGCCGGGCAGTTCGAGGCGCTCGCCCGCCGGTTCCTGGGCCCGGAAGTCCTTTCAGTCCGCCACGTGGACCACGTGGCTGCGCAGTATCCCACGGGGAGCCTGGCGCGCATTACTCCGGAGATGATCGCCGCCGCGCAAAGCGCACGCAACCGCCCCAGGATCTCAAACTTCGTGGGCGGCGGGCTCGCCGGGGCGCGCCGCGGTGGAGGGTCCGCCCAGTGAAGCTGACCATCGTGGGATGCACGGGCTCATTCCCCGGACCCGGCTCCCCGGCGTCGTGCTACCTCTTGACCGCCACCGACGGCGAGCGGACCTGGAAGGTGGTGATGGACCTCGGCAGCGGAGCCTTGGGTGCCATCCAGCGCTACACCGACCTGGAGGACATCGACGCGATCTTCCTCACCCACCTGCATCCGGACCACTGCATGGACCTGTGCGGGCTGCATGTTGCCATCCGCTGGAAGCCCGGTGGCTGGGGCCGGGGCAGGATCCCCGTGTGGGGCCCCGCCGCCACGGCAGACCGGATGGCCACCGCCTACGGCCTGCCCCTGGATCCCGGTATGCACGAAGAGTTCGATTTCACCAACTGGACAGAACGCGAACCCGTGACCGTGGGGCCGTTCACCATCACCCCGTTCGCCGTGAATCACCCCATCGAAGAGGCCTACGCCCTCCGTGTGGAAGTGGTGGAGCCCGGCAGGGACGGCGTTCCGGTGTCCCGCGTCCTGACCTATTCCGGTGATACTGACTCCTGCGCCGGACTGGAGGAAGCTGCCAAGGACGCGGACCTGTTCCTGTGCGAGGCGGCCTTCGAAGAGGGCCGCGACGACGGCATCAACGACGTCCACCTCACGGGCAAGCGTGCCGGCGAGGCGGCAGCGGCCGCCGGTGCACGGCGCCTGCTGCTGACCCACATCCCGGTGTGGACGTCCCAGACCACCGTGATGGCCGAAGCCCGCCCGGTGTTTCCCGGCGACGTGGCGGTCGCAGTGGCGGGCGTCCACTACACCATCTAGCGACGCCGGATCCCGGCGCCTGGGTCCATGGCGCCTGCCTGCCGCGCGGGCACTCGATAAGCTAAAGGCATGACATCTGAAGCAACAGCAGTGCCCGTAGTGCGCGCCGACGGCCGTGCCCCCGACCAGCTCCGGCCCATCAGCATCACCCGCGGATGGTCCAACCAGGCTGAGGGATCGGCGCTGATCGAATTCGGCAACACCAGGGTGCTCTGCACGGCATCGCTGACCGCCGGTGTGCCGCGCTGGCTCAAGGGCGAGGGCCGCGGCTGGGTCACGGCCGAGTACGCCATGCTGCCGCGCGCCACCAACACCCGTTCGGACCGGGAATCCGTGAAGGGAAAGATCGGGGGCCGCACGCACGAGATTTCACGCCTGATCGGACGTTCGCTGCGCTCCATCATCGACACCAAGGCCCTGGGCGAGAACACCATCGTGTTGGACTGCGACGTCCTCCAGGCCGACGGCGGGACCCGGACCGCAGCCATCACCGGCGCCTACGTGGCTCTTGCCGACGCCATCCGGTTCGCCCGCGACACCAAGCTCATCGCCAAGAACGCCCAGCCGCTCATCGACACGATTGCGGCGGTATCCGTGGGCATCATCGACGGGGTTCCCATGCTGGACCTGCCCTACGTGGAGGACGTGCGGGCCGAGACCGACATGAACGTGGTGGTCACCGGCTCCGGCAAGTTCGTTGAAGTGCAGGGGACGGCTGAGGGTGCCCCGTTCGACCGGGACGAGCTGAACCAGCTCCTTGACCTGGCTCTCCTGGGCACGGCCCAGCTGGCTGCCATCCAGCGCGAGACCCTGGCGGACACCCTGTGAGCGGTGCGGCTCCCCGGCTGGTGCTGGCAACGCACAACAAGGGCAAGCTGCGCGAACTCCGTGAACTGCTGCGCGGACAGGTCCCGGGGCTCGACGTCGATACCCAGGTGGTGGACGCCGCCGCGGCGGGTGCCCCGGACGTCGTCGAGAGCGGCGTGACGTTCGCCGAGAACTCCCTGCTGAAGGCGCGCGCGGTGGCCGGCGCCACCGGACTGGTTGCCATCGCCGACGACTCCGGCCTGGCCGTGGACGTCATGGGTGGGGCCCCCGGCATTTTCTCCGCCCGCTGGGCGGGACGCCACGGTGATGACGCCGCCAACCTCGAACTGCTGCTGAACCAGCTGTCCGACGTTCCCGACGAACACCGCGGTGCCGCGTTCGTGTGCGCCGCCGCCCTTGCCATGCCCGCGGACGCGGAGGGGCCCGGGCGCGAGGTGGTGGAGTACGGGCAGCTGGAAGGCGTCCTGCTCCGTGAACCGCGGGGCGCCGGCGGCTTTGGCTACGATCCGGTGCTGCGGCCTGCCGGCGAGAACCGTAGCTGCGCCGAGCTGTCCGCCGAGGAAAAGAACGCCATCAGCCACCGCGGCAAAGCCTTTCGGGCACTGCTGCCGTCCATCGTGGCGGCACTTGAAGCGGCAGGCTAAAAGCCTGCGGCCGGACGGCTGTGCAAAAAAGGTGCGCACCCCCGTGGGTGCGCACCTTTTTGGCGGTGGTGGACGTTGGCGGGCCGCTACTCCGGCCGCTGGCCCTGGATGTTGCGGGGAGTCTTCTGCTCCGCCTCCGGTTCGTGCTCCTCGATGAATTCGTCAACGGTGTCTGTGCCGTAGGCCTGCGCCTGGCGCTTCGCTGACATGCCGCGCAGGATTTCTATGCCGATCGGCACCACCGAGACCAGCACGATGGCGATGAAGATGATGTCCAGGTTATCCCGGACCCAGGGCACCGTGTCGCCCAGCAGGAACCCGAGCAGGGTCACGCCGCCGCCCCAGAGCACCGCGCCGACGACGTTGTAGATGAAGAACTTGCGCTTGCTCATCTGCGCCACGCCGACGATCACGGGGACAAAGGTCCGGATGATGGGAACGAAACGGGCCAGGATAAGCGCCTTGCCGCCGTGCTTCTCAAAGAACGCGTGCGCGCTCTCGACATTCTCGCGTTTGAACAGTTTGGAGTCGGGCTTGTTGAAGAGCGCAGGGCCCGCTTTGGAACCGATCAGGTAGCCTGTCTGGTTGCCGATGATGGCGGAAACCACGATCAGCAGGGCCAGGAGCCAGATGTTGAACTTGATGGTGCCGGTGGCGACCAGCAGGCCGGCGGTGAACAGCATGGAATCGCCCGGCAGGAAGAAACCGACCAACAAGCCGGTTTCGGCGAAGATGATTCCGCATACCAGCAGCACCACCCAAGGGGCGAGCGCAGGATCGGCCAGGAAGACCTGGGGGTTCAGCCAATCGGGCAGGAAGGACGCCATTCTTGGCTGGACCGGTCCCGCACCGCCCAGCATGGACACAGCGAGCTCATTCATCACAGGGAAGTTCACCTTTCAAGGGTACTTGACGGGCATGGGCTCCCCGGGGCTGGCGGTCCGCGGCGGTAAGGTAGGGGCCGTGGGTTTGGACTTTACGGCGATCGACTTCGAAACGGCCAACGGCTTCCGGGGCTCCCCGTGCTCCGTGGGACTGACGAAGGTGAGAGGCGGCAGGATCGTCGCGGAAGCCTCCTGGCTGATGCGTCCGCCGGCGGGATACGACATCTTCGACCACCACAACGTCAGGATCCACGGCATCACACCGGCTGATGTTGCCGGCTCGCCGCGCTTTGGGGAGCTGTTTCCCGAAATAGGGGCGTTCATCGGCGATGACGTGATCGTCGCGCACAATGCTGCCTTCGACCTTGGCGTGATCCGCTCGGCGCTGGAAGTCTCCGGCCTGCCAGGCCCGGCCTACGACTACGTCTGCACCGTCATGCTGTCCCGGCGCTGCTACTCGCTCGTGTCCAACTCCCTCCCGTTTGCCGCCGAGGAAGCAGGTGTTCCGCTGGTTAACCACCACGACGCCGCGGAAGATGCCCGTGCCTGCGCCGGGATCCTCATCGACATCGCCGCCCGCAACGGTGCCAACAGCATCGCCGAACTCTACCTGTCCCTGGGCCTGGCCATGCCGCGGCAGGAGGCCTTCGACCCCGCTACCGGCGACCTGTCAAAGGCCAGCCTCACGGCGCTGGCAGGGAACTCCGGCAACGGGGCGGCCCTGGTCCGGCCGTTCCAGTCCGGCTGGCCGGAGGAAGGACTGAACCCGGAGCCCAACCTGGACGCCGAGCCCGGGCATCCGCTGTACGCCCAGACCGTGGTGTTCACCGGGCAGCTCTCCATCAATCGTCCGGACGCCAAACTTCGCTCGGCCAGGTGCGGCGCGCGGACCGAGAGCCGGGTCACCGCGCGGACTACCGTCCTGGTGGTGGGGGACGGGTTCGTGGCCTCGGACCTGCGTTCGGGCAGGCTCACGGGCAAGGCCCGGCGTGTCCTGGAGCTCCACGAGCGCGGCCAGGCCATTGAAGTGCTGTCCGAAGGCGAGTTCCTGCAGATGGTGGGCGGTGCAGAAGACGCCCGGGGACTTCCTGTCGGCGCCGGGGCAGCCTGGGCCGGTGCCACAGACGCCGGCGCCTGACCCATCCTGCGGCGGGGCCCGCGGTCATGCGGCGCAACAAAGCTTGGCTGCTCCTGCGGCTGCCTCCTACCCTTGCGGGATGGCCTCCCTGTTCGAATTCCCCAACCCCGTCAATGAGTACGCCGCCCGCACCACGGCAGCGCTCGTGGTGCTGCTCGCCGTCGCCACCGCTGTGGCAAATTCAGGCTGGGGGCTGGCAGCGATCGCCATCGGATTCTGGCTGCGGCTGCTCTTCGGCCCGCGGATTTCACCCCTGGCACTGCTTTCGGTCAAGGTGATCACGCCCCGGCTCGGAAAGGTAAAGCTGGTTGCCGGGCCGCCCAAACGTTTCGCCCAGGGAATCGGTGCGGCAGTGTCCACCGGTGCCCTGCTCCTCTTCGCCGCCGGTGCGGCGCCGGCAGCCTGGACGCTCCTGGGCATCCTGGTGATAGCTGCGTCGCTTGAAGCCTTCGCGGGATTCTGCCTGGGGTGCACCATCTTCGGGTTTTTGCAGCGCCGTGGCGTGATCCCGGAGGACGTCTGCGAGGCCTGCAACAACATCAGCCTTCGCCGGTCGTAACCTTCACCAACTGATCGGCCATTCGGCGGATGACCTCCGCCGCTTCCAGGGCTTCAAGCCAGGTGGCGGGCAGGCAGGCCTCCCCGTAAAGGGCTCCCAGGATGTTTCCCGCGAGCGCCCCCGTGGTGTCGCTGGCGCCGCTGTGGTTCACGGCCACCAGCATGGCGTGCCGGAAATGCTCAACGGGCTGCGTGTCCGCCCCGTCGGCCGGGGCAGTGGCGATGACGGAATACAGCGCGACGGCGAGTGCTTCCTCCGCTGTCCGGCCCCCGCCGAGCTCGCGTTGCAGTTCCTCGGGGCCGACGAGTCCCTTCTCCGCGAGCCGCAGGGCGGCCGCAAGGCGCTCCGGCAGTTCCGGGGCAACGTTCACAACGGTGCCGGCGTGCGCGGTAACACCGGCAGCGGCGTCCCGCAGGGCCTCACCGGACACCAACCGGTGGATCAGGAGGCTGAAGATGCCCGAACCCTGCCGGGCGGCAGGATGCCCGTGCGTCAGGGCGGCGGCGTCGGCACTTAGCTTATAGACGGCGTCGGGCGTGATGTGTGGAACCAGCCCGAACGGAGCCGAACGCATCACCGTGCCGGTGCCCCTGGCGTCGGGGTTCACCGGGCGCATGGCGGTTCCCATCTCACCGGTGGCCAGACCGCTGAGGCAGTCCTTGTCGGGACGCCTGCGCTGCCTGAGCACCCCATTGCCGTCGATCCAGCGCGGCTGGGGTGCCGGCGCGGAGGGTCCTGCATCCTCACCCTGGGCGGCAAGCCAGCGCAGGTAGGCCAGCCAAACGCAGGCGTTCACGTCCGCGCCCACGCCGGAGTTGGCCCACTCCAGCGCCTCCACCAGCCCATCCACCGTGTACAGGGTCAGCTGCGTGTCATCAGAGAAATGCCCGGGGCCCGCCAGGTCCTCGAACCCGGTGAGGCCCCGCGCCCCGAACCGCTCCCGTATCCCGGCAATGGAATCGCATTGCACGGCGTACCCCAGCGCGTCGCCCAGGGCTCCGCCCAGCAGGGAACCGCGGATGCGGGACGGAAGGGTTGGTGCGGGGACATCGTGGTCAAAGCTCATGGGGTAAATTTACCGTCCTGGCCACGTGGTCCTGCGCTCCACGCGGGGCTACCCCCACCCGGACATCTGCTGTCCAGCAAACGCACAGCCGCGGCTGGGATACTGCTCGGGTTGCCCCGCGCCGGCACGGATGCCCGCAGCAGCACCGGAACCACAAAAACAGCCCGAACCCAGACCCCCAACAAGCAAAGGTCCCCACCATGAGCACCCCTGTCCCAGCCCGCGACGCACTGCAGCCCGGCGGCACTGTTTCCGCGCCCACCGGCCTGCTGCCCCGCCTGGCGGCCGAGGCGTTTGGAAGCCTCTTCCTGGCAGTGGCCGGCCTGGGCGTGCCCCTGTTCAGCATTCCGCAGTCCAGCCCGGTCCCCTCAGCCCTGGCGGCAGGCCTCGCCGTCACCGCCGCCATGCTGGCCTTCGGGCATATCTCCGGCGGTCACTTCAACCCGGCCATCACCCTGGGGCACCTTCTGGCCGGCCGGATCCGGGCCGGTGCGGCCGCCGCCTACGCTGCCGCCCAGCTCGTCGGAGCCCTGGTGGGCGCCCTGGCCCTGTTCGGCATCCTGCGCACACTGCCCAGCATCCCGGACAGCCGCACGGCTTTCGACACCGTTGCCGCGGGCTTCGGTGAGCACTCCATCATCCAGGCCCCCCTCGCGGCCGTCGTCCTCCTCGAGCTGCTGGGTGCCGCCATCATCGTGGCTGTTTTCCTGGGAGCCGCCGGCCGTGAAGGGGGTGCCCGCACGGTGGCGCCCGTCGCCGTCGGCCTGTCCTTTGCGGCACTGCTGCAGGTGGGCCAGGCGGTGGGAAACCTGCCGTTCAACCCTGCCCGTGCCGTTGCTTCCGCCGTCTTCAGTTCCGGCTGGGCTGTGGAGCAGTTGTGGGTCTTCCTGGTGGCGCCGCTGGCTGGTGCTGCCATCGCGGGGCTGGTGTTCCGGATCGGCGACGTGACCGGTTCCCCTGCGCCCGTTGTGGACGTGGAGACTGCCGGGGAGGGCACCTACGCTGACGACGACGATGATGATGCCGACGCGGCTGCCGTGACTGAGCCTGTCCCTGCCGGGGCTGCCCGCGAGGAGAAAGCCCGCGGCGTCAGCGAGGTCCAGGAGTTCTTCGACGGAAAAAAGTCCTGAGCGCCTTTTGCCGCGGCGTTTTCTGCACTGTCAGTGGCTGCCGATAACTTAGGATCATGCGGTTACTTCACACCTCGGACTGGCACCTGGGCCGTTCCTTCCACGGCGTTGGGATGCTCGAAGCCCAGCGCTCCTTCGTGGACCAGTTGGTGGCGGCGGTTGAGCGGGAAAGCGTGGACATCGTCCTGATCGCGGGCGACGTCTACGACCGCGCACTTCCCGGCGTGGACGTTGTGCATCTCCTCGATGACGCACTGGTCCGGCTCACCGCCGCAGGCGCGCAGGTGGTCCTCACCAGCGGCAATCACGATTCCGCCATCCGCCTGGGGTTCGCGTCCCGCCTGCTGGAACGCGGGGGAGTGCACCTGCGCACCAGGGTGGAGGACCTCGACCAGCCGCTGCTGATCCCGCTGGGAACGGACGCTGCAGGCGAAGACGCCACCTTGGCGCTGTACGGCATCCCTTGGCTCGAACCCAGGATGGTGGCCGACCAACTGGGCGTGGACACGGCAAGCCACTTCGAGGTCACCCGCGCCGCAACAGGCCTGGTCCGGGCGGACATTGCCCGGCGCGCCGCCTCCGCCACCGTCCACTCGGTGGTCCTGGCGCACACTTTCGCCAGCGGCGGCATCAGTTCGGACAGCGAGCGTGACCTCAGCATCGGCGGAGTGGGAGCTGTTCCCCTGGACCTCTTCGACGGTTTCAGCTACACCGCGCTGGGCCACCTGCACGGCCGGCAAAAGCTGTCCGAATCCGTCAGGTACTCCGGATCGCCACTGGCGTATTCCTTCTCCGAGGCCGCCCACCAAAAGGGTGCCTGGCTGGTGGATGTTGGTCCGGAAGGCGTGGCGTCGGTGGCGGAAGTCCTCTGGGAGGCGCCGCGCCCACTCGCCGTACTCCGCGGACCGCTGGAGGAGCTGCTGGCGGATCCCGCCCATGCATGGGCGGAAACCGCCTATTGCCAGGTCACCCTGACCGATGGCCAGCGTCCCGCACGCGCCATGGAACGGCTGCGCGCCAGGTTCCCGGATACCCTGGTCCTGGCCTTCGATCCGCAGGGCGCCGCTGCCCCTGCCGAGGCAAGCTACAGCAGCAGGCTCGCCGGCGCACCGGATGACCTGGCCGTCTGCTGCGGGTTCCTGGACCACGTGCGGGGACGGGACGCCGATCCCGCCGAAAGGGCTGCGCTCGCGGCCGCGCTGGAAAACGTCAGGCTCTCGGAGGTGTCGCGGTGAGGATCCATAAGCTGCGGATTTCCGCGTTTGGGCCCTTCGCCGGGACCGAGGACATCGACTTTGACCGCCTGAGCGCGCACGGACTGTTCCTGCTGAACGGGCCCACCGGGGCCGGCAAGACCAGCGTCCTGGATGCCATCTGCTTTGCGCTCTACGGGTCTGTACCCGGTGCCCGGCAGGACGGGAAGCGGTTGCGCAGCGACCATGCGGAGCCCGGGCAGGAACCCGCCGTCACGTGTGAGTTCTCCGCGCAGGGCCGCCGCTTCGAGGTGACGCGCTCCCCGGCCTGGGAGAAGCCGAGCGCCCGCGGGAAGAACGGCTTCACGGTCCAGCAGGCCAAGACACTGCTTCGGGAGCGCGTGGGTGGGGACTGGGTGGAGAAGTCCGCCCGCAACGATGAAGCGGGCGCGGAGATCATGGCCCTGCTGGGCATGGACCGTGAACAGTTCACCCGGGTGGTGATGCTGCCGCAGGGTGATTTCGCCGCTTTCCTGCGCTCAAAGGCTGCTGACCGGCTGGACCTGTTGCAGAAGCTTTTCGGCACCCAGAGGTTTGAAGCCCTGGAACAGGAGCTGTCCCGGCAGGCTGCTGCCGCCAGGGAGGACGTGGCGGTCCTGTCAGGGCAACTCGCCCTCCTTGCCTCGCGCGCCGAAACCGAGGCCGCCCCCCTCAACCTTCCCGGCGAGGGAGCGCCGCCAACAGACGATATTCCCCGCCGCCTGGCCTGGCTGCAGGCTGCTGCCGCCCTGCGCCGGAACGAGCTCGCGGGGCAGGCTGCGGCCGCCGAGGAGGTCAACCAGGGCCGCCGCGCAGAGGCGGAAACGGAGGCCGCGCGCCACGAACGGCACCGGAAACTCGCCGCAGCTGCCGCCCGGAAAAAGGCCGTGGAGGACGGGGCCGCAGTGCAGGAGGAGCATTCTTCCCGGCTGGTGAGGCACCGGCAGGCAGAGGTTCTCCAGGGGCAGCTGCTGGCGGTCGACGCTGCTGCCGGGAAGGTCCGCGGCGCCGCCGCGGCCGCCGAATCGGCCGTGACCCTGCTGCGGCTCGCCGCCGGGGACGGCGGCGAGTTGGCCCAGCTCGGCGCCGGAACATTAGGGAGTCCACAGTCGACCTTGGGTTCCCCACGGGATGGCTCGGACAGCTTGCCCGGGGCTGTGGAGGAACTGGGCCGCCTGCGTTCGCTGCTGGCCGTCGTCGAGGCACGACTGCCTGACGAAGAAAGGCTCAAGGAGCTGCGGAAGCGGCACCATGGCTTAACCGGCCGGCTGGGTGGGCTGGAGCTCGCCGCGGAGACACTGGGCCAGCGCGCCAAGCACCTGGTGGCCGAACGGGAACAGCTGTTGGAGGGCCTGGACCAGCTGGAAGCGCGCGCTGTGGAGGTCTCTTTGCGGCGCAAGGAGGCGGCCGCTGCGGCGGAGCTGCTGGACGTGGTCAGCCGGTACGGGGAAGCGGCCCAGCGCAGGGATCTCGCCAAGAGCCGCCATGACGATTCCCGGGAGAAGCTCCTGGAGGCCAAACGCCGCTGGCTGGACCTGCGGGAAGAGCGGCTGGCGAACGCCGCATCCGAACTGGCTGCCGGGCTGGTTGCCGGGGAACCGTGCCCTGTCTGCGGAAGTGGAGACCACCCCGGGCCGGCAGATGCGGGAACCGGAGGGCCGTCCCTGGCCCAGGAGGAGGAACAGGCCCACGGCGTGTACGAGGCCGCGGAGGCTGCCAACGCCCGGGTTGCCGCTGATCTGGCCGAGGCCGGGCAAGCAGTGGCTGTCCTCGCCGGCCAGGGCGGCACCACTCCGATGGACGCTGCACGCTCGGGTGCAGCTGATGCACTCGCTGCGGCAGTGGATGCCGAGCAGGCGGCCGAGCAGCTGCAGGACAGGCGGCAGCGGCTGGAGGTTGTGGATGACAGCCTCAGCCAGGCCCGGGCCACACTGTCCGAAACGGAAGCCGAGATGTCCCAGGCCACCGCGGCCCTTGCCAATCTGGCCGAACAGGTTGCCGCACTGGACACTGCTCTTTCAGGCCTCCGGGGCAACCACCGAAGCCTGGGCACCCGGCTGCGGGAACTTGAGGATGCGGTGGCGGTCCTGGATAAAGCGGTCGAAGCGCAGGTGCGCCTGGATCACGCGCGGCTGCAGGCCGCCGAAGCGCAGGACGCCTTGGAACAGGCACTGCCCGGTGCCGGTTTTGCCACTGCTGACGAGGTCCGCAGCCAGCTCCTTGATGCCGCTGACCTGGCAGCCGTTGAGGCCGCCATCCGTGCCGCCCAGGATGAAGCTGCCCGCGTGGCCGGGCTGTTCGAGTCAGATGACATCATGCTCGCGCAGGAGGAAGCGGCAGCCGGCTTCATCCCGGACGAGGAACGGCTGGCCTCGCTGCGCCTGGACGCTGCGGCTGCCCGGGACCGGGCGCGGGAGGCTGACCTGGCCGCCGGCCTGGCCGCACGCTGCCTGGATTCGTTGAAGGCCATTGCAGCGGATTATGAAGCGCTGGACGGTTCGTCACGCGAGCCGGCGGAGCGGGCCCGGATGCTTGCCGGGTTGGCCGACGCCGCAGCCGGCCGGGGCGAGAACACGTACCGCATGAGCCTGAACAGTTATGTCCTGGCCGCGCGGCTGGAACAGGTGGCCCTGGCCGCATCCGAACGCCTGGTGGCCATGAGCGACGGCCGGTACCTGCTCCAGCACACAGATGCCAAGGCCGCCCGTGGAGCAAAGTCGGGGCTGGGCCTGGAAGTGGTGGACCAGTGGACGGGCTTCCGCCGGGACACCTCCACGCTGTCCGGAGGCGAGTCCTTCATGGCCTCGCTCTCGCTGGCCCTGGGCCTTGCAGACGTGGTCCAGCAGGAATCCGGAGGCGTGGAAATCGAAACCCTGTTCGTTGACGAGGGCTTCGGCAGTCTGGACGACCAATCCCTGGAGCAGGTCATGGATGCCCTTGAAGGGCTTCGCGACGGCGGTAGGGTGGTGGGACTGGTCAGCCACGTCGCCGAGATGAAGCAGCGGATCAGCACCCAGCTGCAGGTAGTCAAGAACCGGAACGGCTCCACGCTGCGGATCTCCGAAAGCCTGGACGCACTTCTCTGACCGTCCCCTGACCGGGGCCGATATACTTGTCGGTGTTACCGGGTTGCGCGCATCGGGAGGAGGGACGATGCGCACGTATTGAACGAGCCCAGAAGTGACACCACACATTACCCCGCCACCCACCGGTACCGTCCCTGTCCAGGCCTCCCCACGCCAGGAAACCCCCGATGCGCCGGAAGCGCCAAAGCGCGGCCGCTTTTCGCGACTTCCGCAACTTGCCGGTGCAGGTTTCCTGCCTTTGGGCCTCTTTGCCCGGCTTCCGCTGGCCATGCTGGCCGTGGGCACCCTCACCCTGGTCACGTCCGCCAGCGGCTCCTTTGCCGCCGGGGGCACGGCTGCGGGCGCTGTGGGCATCGGCTCCGCCCTGGGGGCACCGGTGCTGGGATCCCTTGCCGACCGGAAGGGACAGCGGCCGGTCCTTTTGCTGGCGGCAGTTCTCAATACAGTGGCCGTGCTTGCCCTGGTCTTTGCCGCCGGCAGCGCTGCGGTCCTGGACGGGTTCGCGCCGCCGGTCCTCGCCGCCGCCTTCGCGGCCGGTGCCACCTGCCCCCAAGTGGGGCCCCTGGCCCGGGTCAGGTGGATGGCGCTCACTGCCAATGCGGGAGGTCCAACGGCGCCGCCAAATGCTGCCGCCCGCGACCTTGACACGGCGCTGTCCTACGAGAGCACCGCGGATGAGGTGACTTTTGTCCTTGGGCCGGCGCTGGTGGGAATCCTGGCCAGCTTCGTGTCGCCCTGGCTTCCGTTGGTTTTGGCGGCGGCCATGACCATCACCCTAGTGCCCGTCTTCGCTGTGCATCCCACCCACCGGTCCGTGCCGGCCCGCCGGGGCCCGGCAGGCGGCAAGCACGTGCCTGCGGCGAAGCTACCGGCCGCCGTGGCCCTGCCGGTCCTCGCCATGGCCTGCATGGGCACCTTTTTTGGATCCACCCAGGCTGCGTTGAGCGCCTTCTCCGCCGGGCTTGCCGGACCTGAAATCGCGGGCCTGCCGTATGCCGTCATGGGCCTCAGTTCCGCGGCGGCGGCCCTGTCGGTTGCTTACTGGCCGCGCCGGGCAGGCCTGGGGCTGCGATGGGTGTCCTGTGCCGTCCTGATGGCGGGACTGGCGGTCCTGCTGCTGGTACCGTCGTCGCTGCCCATGATGGCGCTGGTCCTGCTGGTCCTTGGCCTCCCGGTGGGACCGGTCATGGTCACCGTTTTCGCCGTTGGCGGGAAGGTGGCACCGGCCGGCAGGCTTGGCACAGTGATGACTGCCCTGGCCAGCGGCATCGTTGCCGGGACCGCCGTCGGCTCCTCCGTAGGGGGACAGCTGGCCCAACTCCACGGGGCAGCCGGCGCATTCCTTGTCCCGCTGTGCGCAGCGGTGGCCCTGGCGCTGCTCGGCGCGGGAACCGCCGTCGTCCTTCGCCGGCGGACCTGACCCGTTCCGCGCGGTGGCCGCGGAGAATTTCGCGCCGTTACGCCAGCTGGCGCTCGATCCTGGCCGCGCTCTCCGCGATGGCTGCGCCCACGGTTTCCGGATCATGGGCGGACCGGATATAGACCACCGCCAGTGCGGCCGGACGCCCTCCGGGGACGCGGATGGGTGCTGCCAGCGACGAGACGCCGGCGATCACTTCGTCATGGCTGGCCGAGTAGCCCTTCCGCCGTGCCTCCGCTGCTTCCGGACGGTAGGGCGTCCCTGTCGAAAGCCTGTCCCACTCCTCCTCCGAAAGGGCGGACTGGATGGCAATGCCGGGTGCGCCGGCGTTGATGGGGTGGCGGGTGCCGGGGTGCTGCGCGACGGTTGCCCCCGAGTGCCTGGGCTCGACAGTGACGAGGGTGATGCAGTCGTGGTGGTCCCAAACCGCGATGAACGCTGTCATGTCCAGTGAGTTTGCCAGCTGGGTGAGCTCCGGCAAGGCGGCGCTCTGCAGGTTGCGTGAGACTCCCCGTGCCAGGACGGCCAGGCCGGGCCCGGGCTGGACCCGCCCGGCGTCGTCGCGCACCAGCAGCGAATGGTCTTCAAGAGTTCGCAGGATCCGGTACGCCACTGAACGGTGGACGCCCATGGCGTCGGCGAGTTCCGCGATGGTCATGGGACCGGGCGCAGCTGCCATGATCTCAAGGGCGCGAATGCCGCGCGAGAGAGTCTGGGAGGGCGAAGCCTGGACCGCCGGTCCTGCCGGGGCTGCGGCTGCGGTGGGAGTCATGGAGTCCATCCTAGATCCGCGGACCTGTTTGCTGTGTCCTTTATGGAACGTTCAGTTCAAATATCGAACTGAACCGCTGGTTCGCCGTTCACCGCAAAAATCGACCACACCGTGTCCCGTATCACAATTTCCGTAGTACCCTACTAACTAACTGACCGTTCTGTCGGTAATCCTGAAGGCGTACGGGCAGCCCCGCTGCCCGATAAACAATGGAGTTTCAATGACCACACCTTCCAAGGTGGATACACTCGCCGGTCCCAGCACCCGGCGTGAGGAACGCAAGGTCCTCGCCGGAACCCTCGTCGGCACCACCATCGAATGGTACGACTTCTTCATCTTTGCCCAGCTGACCGCAACGCTGCTGTCACCGCTGTTCCTGGCACCGCTGAACGAGTCCAACCCGGGCCTGGCGCAGATCCTTTCCTTTGCCCTCATTGGCATCAGCTTCCTGTTCCGCCCCCTCGGCGCAGTCATCGCCGGGCACCTGGGCGACCGCCTGGGGCGGAAGGCAATGCTGGTCTTCACCCTGGTGATGATGGGCGCGGCCACTGCACTCATCGGCATGCTGCCCACGTACGCGCAGATCGGTGCATGGGCCCCGGTACTGCTGATCCTGCTGCGGGTTATCCAGGGCTTCTCGGCCGGTGGTGAATGGGGCGGCGCTGCCCTGATGGCCGTCGAGCACGCACCGGTAAACCGCCGCGGACTCTTCGGCGCCTACCCGCAGATCGGCGTGCCCGTCGGCATGATCCTTGCCACCGGCCTGCTGTTCTTCCTCAACACCGGCATGTCCAAGGAAGACTTCGCGGCCTGGGGCTGGCGTGTGCCGTTCCTGCTGTCCATCGTCCTGATCGTGGTGGGCTACCTCATCCGCCGCGCCGTTGCCGAAAGCCCGGTGTTCCAGGAGATGGCCCAGCGGAAGAAGGAGAGCAAGGCGCCGCTGGGTGAGCTGGTCAGGAACCACAAGCTTCCGGTCCTGTACTCCACGCTGATCTTCATCGGAAACAATGCGGCAGGCTACCTGCTGATTGCGTTCTTCATCTCCTACGCCACCAAGACCCTGAAGATGCCCACGCCGCAGATCCTCCTGGCCACCACGCTGGCGTCCTTCGGCTGGCTGATCTTCACCCTGGTGGGCGGCTGGCTGTCCGACCGCATTGGCCGAGTCAAGACGTTCCTGATCGGCTACGCCATCGTCTTCGCCTGGATGATCCCGATGTTTGCCCTGATCGATACCAAGGACATCATGCTCTACGGCGTCGCCCTGTTCGTCCTGACGATCGGCCTGGGCCTGTCCTACGGACCCATGTCCGCCATGTACGCAGAGATGTTCCCGGCTGAAGTGCGGTACTCCGGCATCTCCATCGGATACGCCTTCGGCGCCATCCTGGGTGGTGCCTTCGCAGCGACCATCGCCGAATCCCTGCTCCAGTCCACCAAATGGACCGGCTCGATCGGCATTTACATCATGGTCCTTTGCGTGATTTCCGCCGTCGGTGTGGTGCTGGCGAAGGAGACGAAGGGCCGCCCGCTCGGCGTCAGCAGCCACCACTGATCCCACGGTCCCGTCCGCGTCCTGGCCGGGCGCGGACCCACAACACCAGCAGCCCGGACCGCGAGGTCCGGGCTGCTGGTGCGTGCGGGGCAGTTCTGACCCTGGGCCCAAATCGATCCGGGCTGCCCGGGACGTCCGTGAAGCCTAGACCGCCAGGAACGAAATGGCGGCCTGCTTGAATGCCCGGCTGGTGATGGCATTGGTATGGTTCCGGCCGGGCAGGACCAGTTGCTCCGCCATGGACCCGGCGCTGCGGGCCAGTTCGGCAAGCCTGGGCAGGGTGTGGGCCCGCTCGTCCTTGTCGCCGACCACCAGCAGCATCGGAACATGGGGGACTGCTTCGGCGGGGTCGTACGGTTCAGCCTTGATGGCCTCCACCAGTGACAGCAGCGCGAAGATGTTGTTGCTCGGCAGGAGCAGGGCCATTCTGAGCAGCTGGGCAGTGGACTCGTCACTGATGGGCGTTCCGTCTGCCAGGTAGTCCTGGGCGGCCCGGAGGTCGAACGCGGCGAGCGGATCCGAATCGTTGGGTCCGCCAAGCACCAGCCGGTGCACCAGCTCGGGCTGGGTTGCGGCGAATTCCCAGGCGAGCCGGGAGCCCAGCGAATAACCCACCACGTCCAGCCCGCTGGAAGGATCACCGTCATGCAGGGGGCGCGCGCCGGCGTCGAAAACTGCCTGGAGCAGGTCCGCCCTGATTTTGCTGGGGGAGTAGGAATCGCGGTCCTCCGGCGCGCCGCTGCGGCCGTGGCCCGGCAGGTCGACGGTGATGATCCTGCGGCCGGCCTCAAGCAGGGCCGACACCCAGCCGGTGTCCTCCCAGTTGAGCTTGGAGGATGAGGAAAAGCCGTGAAGCAGCAGGACCGGCCGCAGTCCGGCGTCGGAGGCGGGTTCATGGACCGCGACGTACAGCTGCGGGTCGGTCCCTTCAACGGTATGCCCCTGCTGCTGTCCGGTGTGCCTGCCGCTCATCGTGTCAGTTCCCCAATCAGGTACAGCGCCTGGGCGGGCCCGGCGCGTCGGTGCGTCTTCCTTTGAAAGGTACCCGCCACTCTACCTGTTGGCCAACCGGTTACGGCCGGCCAAACGGGCCCCGGCGGCACAGGCCAGCGCGATGCCGGCGATCAGGGCGAAGGTGCTGAAGAGCTGGACGCGGCTGTCCTCGGCGCTGAAGCCGACGGCGAAAATGAGTCCCAGAAGGACCAGGCCCGTGATGGTCAGGCCGGGGAAGCCCTTCATCCGCAGGGGAAGCGGTGTGCCGTCGCGGTCCGCCTGCCGGCGCAGGATCAGCTGGGAGACCAGCGCGCTGCCCCACACCACCAGGCACGTGGATCCCACCAGCTGGAAGAGGGCAGGCAGGATCCGTTCCGGGAACAGGAGCTCCAGGACGGTGGCGATGAAGCCGAACGCCACCGAGACGGCAACGGCGAGCAGCGGCACGCCGGCACTGTTGAGCCGGGTGAGGACCCGGGGCGCCTCCCCCCGTTGCGAGAGCGAATACACCATGCGCGATGCGCCGTAGAGGTTCGCGTTCAGCGCCGAGAGGAGTGCGACGACGGCCACGAGGGTGATGGCGGTCGAGGCGCCGGGGATCCTGGCAGCGTCCAGTACGCCGGCGAAGGGCGAGGCGAGGCCTTTGGACGTGGCCGGCAGGACGGCGGCAATGACGAAAACGGAGCCAATGTAGAACACCAGGATGCGCCACACCACGGTCCGGATGGCTTTGCCGACACTGCGTTGGGGGTCCTCGGTTTCAGCTGCTGCCACCGAGACGATTTCCGTGCCGCCGAATGCGAAAATCACCACGAACAGGGCTGCCGCGACACCACCAAGGCCCTGCGGGGCAAAGTTGCCCGTGAGGTTTGCCGCGCCGGGGGATTCGACGCCGGGCAGCAGGCCCAGGAGCAGGGCGGCGCCGACGGCCAGGAACAGGACGATGACGGCAACTTTGAGGATGGCGAACCAGAACTCGAACTCACCGAAATTGCGGACGCCGGCCAGATTGATGCCGGTAAAGACCACCATGAAAAGCAGTGTCAGCGCCCAGACCGGCACCACGGGCCAGACGGAGAACAGCAGTCCCGCGGCGCCCAGGGCCTCAGCGGCAATGACCACCACCAGCTGCAGCCACCACAGCCATCCGATGGTGGCCCCCGCCGTCCGGCCCAGGGCCCGCTCGGCGTATACCGAGAAAGCGCCGCTGGCCGGGTTGGCAGCGGCCATCTCGCCCAGGGCCCACATCACCAGGATGATCAGTGTTCCGGCTACGAGATACGAGACGAGTACCGCAGGTCCAGCTGCCTGGACACCGGCGCCGGACCCCAGGAACAGCCCTGCGCCGATGGCGCTGCCCAACCCCATCATGGTGAGCTGGCGCGGCTTCATGCTGTGGCCGGCTGCGGCGTTCGTGGGGATGGCGGCGGACGTGGTCCGGCCAGACTTCGTCGTCATGGGGGCAATGCACCTTCTGGGGGCTGGTGGGTGGGGCGGCCCGCTGGGGGCCGGGGTCCTCGTGGGACCTTTTGAATTTACCGCCTCCGGAACGTGCCCGGAAACGACGGCAGGAAGGAAGGGGGTGGAACGCCGGCAAAACCGTTTCCTTTCGCGCCGCCCGTGGCACCAGGCGGAGGCGGCAGAAATATTTCCATTTCGGGTGTGCGGGGTCTTAGAATTAGTTTTGGTCAAGATGACCATAACTAAGCGAAGAGGGCGCCCGGGGGGCGGTCGACGGTGACGGAAGGCGGTGAACCGGGTGTACTACAGTTCGGCGAACGTCTCCGAGCGCCAGGCGGCGCCGCCGTCGCTGGCCATTTCCACGGTGATCTTCGCACTCCGGCCCAGCGAGTCCTCAGGCCGGCCCACGTTGTGGCTTCCCCTGGTACGCCGCATCCGGGAGCCCTTTAAGGGACTGTGGGCCCTGCCCGGCGGACCCCTCCGCCACGACGAGTCGCTCCAAAGCGCCGCGGCCAGGAACCTGCAGGAGACCACCGGCCTCGCGCCCCGCTACCTGGAACAGCTGTATGCCTTCGGCGGCCTGCACCGCTCACCCACCCAGCGGGTGGTGTCGATCGTCTACTGGGCGCTGGTCCAGCCCACGGAAGCTGCGCTCGCCGACGAATCCGAAAACGTGAGGTGGTTCCGGGCCGACCGCCTGGGCGAGCTCGCCTTCGACCACAACGCAATCGTGGACTACGCCCTGGGACGCCTGCGGAACAAGCTGGCCTACGGCTCGGTGGCCTACCACCTGCTGGGCGAGTACTTCACGCTGGCCCAGGTCCGCGAAGTCTACGAAGCCGTCCTGGACCGGCAACTGGACCCGGCCAACTTCCGCCGGCAGCTCAAATCGACTCCGGAAATCGAAGAAACCGGGGAATACCTCCAGGGCGGCAAGCACCGCCCGCCACGCCTCTACCGCTACACCGGCCGGCCCGGCCTTGACCCAGACAACAGGAGCACACCATGAGCAGCGTCAACACGGCAATCCAGCTGATCACGCGCGAACAGGCCGAGAAGGGCGCCGCCGCTAAAGGCGGCACCTGCAGCCCGGCGCTGGCCAAGGGCCCGTGGGACTACGACCTGGCCGAGGCACTCGCCGGTGTTCCCGCCTACGGCCCGGGCGCCTCCAGCGCGGACCCCGCCCCGGCGTCCACCCCGCGCCAGGGCCAGCTGCCCGATGAGTACAAGCTGGCCAGTGACGCCGAACTCGGCGAACGGATCAAGGCGGCCAAGGCAACCCTGGGCGACCGCGCCGTCATCCTCGGGCATTTCTACCAGCGCGACGAGGTCATCCAGTACGCAGACTTCGTCGGGGACTCCTTCCAGCTCGCGAACGCCGCGCTCACCAGGCCGGAAGCGGAAGCCATCATCTTCTGCGGCGTCCACTTCATGGCCGAAACCGCTGACATCCTTTCCACCCCGGAGCAGGCAGTCATCCTGCCGAACCTGGCCGCCGGATGCTCCATGGCCGACATGGCCGACGCGGATTCCGTGGAGGAGTGCTGGGAACAGCTCGAGGAGATCTTCGGCACCGAGCCTGACGCCGGGGGCCGGGTCCCGGTCATTCCCGTCACCTACATGAACTCCTCCGCAGCCCTGAAGGCGTTCTGCGGTGAACACGGCGGCATCGTCTGCACCTCCTCGAATGCCAGGACGGTCCTGGAGTGGGCGTTCCAGCGCGGCCAGCGGGTCCTGTTCTTCCCCGACCAGCACCTGGGACGCAACACGGCCAAGGCCCTGGGCGTGTCCCTGGACCAGATGCCCATGTGGAACCCGCGGAAGGACCTGGGCGGCAATGACCAGCAGGCGCTCCTGGACTCCCGCGTGATCCTCTGGCACGGGTTCTGCTCCGTCCACAAACGCTTCAGCGTGGCGCAGATCGAAAAGGCCCGGGCCGACTTCCCCGGCGTGCAGGTCATCGTGCACCCCGAATGCCCCATGGAGGTGGTGGATGCAGCGGATTCCGCCGGCTCCACCGACTTCATCAAGAAGGCCATCGCCGCCGCCACCGGGCCCACCACGTTCGCCATCGGTACGGAAATCAATATGGTCAACCGGCTTGCCGCCGAGTACCCGCAGCACACCATCTTCTGCCTGGACCCGGTGATCTGCCCCTGCTCCACCATGTACCGCATCCACCCCGGCTACCTCGCCTGGGTCCTGGAGGAACTGGTGGCCGGCCGCGTGGTCAACCGCATCACTGTGGACCACAACGTGCAGGCCAACGCCAGGACGGCGCTCGAGCGCATGCTCGCCGCGAGGCCGTAATGGCGCGCCGGCTGGCCGTCGTCGGAAGCGGCATCGCGGGCCTTTACGCTGCCCTGCTTGCCACCGATGCCGGCGCGGACGTGGTGCTGCTGACCAAAGGCGCGCTGGACCAGAGCAACACCTGGTACGCGCAGGGCGGCATCTCCGCCGTCCTCGCCGAACCTGCCCCGGGAGATACCGTTGACGCGCACATCGCCGACACCCTGCGTGCCGGGGCCGGGCACTGCAACGAGGCCGCGGTCCGGCTGATGTGCACGGAGGCGCGGCGGGACATCGCCGGCCTGCAGCGCTACGGCGTTGCCTTCGATGGGGGGCAGGCCGGGGAGGGAACGGCTGGGGCCACGTACGACGCCGGCGGCCCGGCCCTTGGGCTCGAAGCAGCCCACAGTGCCCCGCGGATCCTGCACGCAGGAGGAGACGCCACGGGTGCCCGCGTCGCCGGCGCGCTGATCCAGGCCGTCCTTTCCCGCAGGGACGCGGGAAAGCTCACCATCCTCACGCACACCCTGGTCACCGCCCTGGTGGCCCGGGACGGGCAGGTGGCCGGAGTCAGGTACCTCCAGGACGGCCGGCCAGCGCAGCTGGACGCGGATGCCGTCCTGCTCGCCACCGGGGGAGCAGGCCAACTGTTTTCCCAGACCACCAACCCCGCCGTTGCCACCGCCGACGGACTCGCGCTCGCCGTCCGCGCCGGAGCGGCAGTGGCAGACCTTGAGTTCTTCCAGTTCCACCCCACCTGCCTGGTCAGCTCCGCCACAGCACATCCGGCCCGGCTGGACGGACCACTGCTGATCTCCGAAGCCGTCCGCGGCGAAGGCGCCGTCCTGCTGGACTCCGGCGGACGCCGCTTCATGCAGGCCTACCATCCCGATGCCGAACTGGCGCCACGGGACGTGGTCTCCCGCAGCATCGCCCTCCACCTGGCCAAGCTGGGTGATCCCACCGGGCACGTCTACCTCGACGCCCGGGGCCTTGAGCGGGCCCGTGGCAAGGGTTTCCTTCACCAGAGGTTTCCCACCCTCACGCGCAAAACCCTCGACGCCGGCATCGACTGGACCCGCGAACTGGTCCCCGTTGCCCCGGCTGCGCACTACTGGATGGGCGGGGTAACCACGGACCTCAACGCCCGCACCAGCGTCCCCGGCCTCTACGCGGCCGGCGAGGTTGCGTGCACCGGTGTCCAAGGGGCTAACCGGCTGGCCAGCAATTCCCTCCTTGAGGGACTCGTCTTCGGCCGCCGCGCTGTTGAAGACTTCCTCTTAGGTACTCCTGCTTGGGGCTCGCCTGACGGCGCGACGGACGGACTGGACATAACCCGCGGGAGTCGGCTGTCCAGCTTCGGTGGAGATGGGGGTCTGGATACTGCCTTCTCCCGGGACGCTCTTCGCCGCCTCATGACCTCGCACGCCGGGGTCCTGCGGTCCGGGGAATTGTTGGCTGAGGCTGCTTCCACTCTTGACCGGTGGGCCGCCGTCGTCCGTCCTGATCTGGAAGGCGCTGCTGACCCTGTTGCCTGCGAGGACCGGAACCTCCTGTTGGCCGCGCAGCTGCTGGTCAGCGCCGCCCTGAACCGGACCGAATCCCTGGGGGCGCATTACCGCAGCGATGAACCCGTCGAAACTGCCCACCTGTCTTCCCACCGCCCGAAAGCGAGCCTGCTCCATGACTGACCCCGCCGTGATCGACCAGGCAAAGCCCCTGCGCCCCGCGTTGGACCTGACCCTGCCGCCCGCCCCCGTCAGGGACATCCTGGAGCGGGCCTTCGCCGAGGACGCCCCTTCCGGCGACATCACCTCGCAGCTGCTCATCCCCGCCGGCGCCCGCGCCACCGCCGTCCTGAACGCCCGCGTGGCGGGCGTCCTGAGCGGAGCCACCGTCTTCCGCGACGCCATGCAGCTGGTGGACCCCGCTACGCAGGTGGATCTGCTGGTGGCGGATGGGGAAACGTTCGACGCCGGCACGCACCTCGCGCGGGTCACCGGCACCGCCCGCTCGGTGCTGCTGGCGGAACGCGTGGCGCTGAACCTGGTCCAGCGGATGTCCGCCATCGCCACGAAGACCGCCGAATTCGTGCGGCTCGCCGAAGGTACCCGGGCCCGCATCACGGATACGCGCAAGACCATCCCCGGCCTGCGCATCCTGGAACGGTTCGCAGTCCGATGCGGCGGCGGTGCAAACCACCGGTACAGCCTCTCCGATGCCGTGCTGGCCAAGGACAACCACCTCGCCGTGATGACAGGCGGGGACCCGGCCAAGCTCACGGCCCTCCTTCTGGCCGCCAAGGCGCAGCTGGGACACACCACCCACTTCGAAGTCGAAGTGGACCGCATGGACCAGATCGAACCCGTGCTGGCAGCCGGCGTGGACACCATCATGCTGGACAACTTCAGCATCGACGAACTCAAGGCCGGGGTGGCCCTCGTCGCCGGCCGGGCCCGGGTGGAGGCAAGCGGGAACGTGAACTCCGGAACGGTCGCGGCCATTGCGGCCACCGGTGTGGACGTCATCTCCGTGGGCGCACTCACCCACTCCGTGGCCGCGCTGGATCTGGGCCTTGACGTCGAACTGGCCGCCCGGTGACCCTGCCATGATCTTCCTTGACGCCGCCGCCACCACCCCGGTCCGCCGTGAAGTGCTGGACGCCATGTGGCCCTACCTCACCGGTGGCTTCGGCAACCCCTCCAGCCACCACACCCTCGGTGAAGCGGCGGCTGCGGCCCTGGCACAGGCGCGGAGGACGGTAGCAGACGTCCTTGGCTGCCGGCCCGGAGAAGTGGTGTTCACCTCCGGCGGAACCGAAGCGGACAACCTCGCCGTCAAAGGCGTAGCCTTGGCCCGGCAGGCCGCAAACCCGCTGCTGGACCGGGTGGTGATCAGCGCCGTCGAACACCCGGCAGTGGAGGAATCCGCCCGGTACCTGGAACGCTTCCACGGCTTCTCCGTTGACGTGGTGCCCGTGGATTCAACCGGGCGGGTGACGCCCGAAGCACTCGCCGGGGCGCTTCGCCCGGAAACGGCGCTGGTGAGCATCATGTACGCCAACAACGAGGTAGGCACCATCCAGCCCATCGCCGCTCTGGCCGACGCGGCCCGCGCCCACGGCATCCCGTTCCACACCGACGCCGTCCAGGCCGCCGGCTGGCTGCCGCTCGACACCCGCCCGCTGGGCGTGGATGCGATGAGCATCTCGGGGCACAAGCTGGGGGCGCCCAAGGGCTGCGGCCTGCTGTTTGTCCGGAGCCGTACGCGCCTGGAACCGGTCATCCATGGCGGCGGCCAGGAGCGGGGCCGCCGGTCCGGGACCGAAAACGTTGCCGGCGCGGTGGGACTGGCCACCGCCCTCACGCTTGCCCGGGACCGCCAGGCAGGGGAGCAGGCGAGGGTTGCCGCGCTGCGGGACCGGTTCATTGCTGCCGTGCTGGCAGGAGTGCCGGACGCCGTCCTCACCGGGCACCCGTCCGAACGGCTGCCGTCAGTGGCCTCGTTTTGCTTCCCCGGAACCAGCGGCGAATCGGTGCTTCTGGAGCTCGAACGCCGCGGCGTGGTCTGCTCCAGCGGCTCGGCGTGCGCCGCCGGCTCAGACGCGCCGTCGGCCGTGCTCACAGCCATGGGTGTTCCGGCCGAGGTGGCCCAGACGGCGGTCCGCTTCAGCTTCGACGCTGCCGTCACGCGGGAGGACCTCGACGCCGCCGCAGCTGCCGTCCAGGCGGCTGTCGCCGGCATCAGGAACCTGGGCGCCGGCCAGGGCCGGTAGCCCTCCCTCCGTCCGGAGTCCCCAGGTCCGGTGCCCTAGCGGTGCCGTGCCCTGCGGAAGATCCAGTGCCGCAGCATGCTGAAGCGCACCGCGGTGGCCAGGAAACCGGAGAGCGTGGTGGCGACCAGTTCGTCACCCACGCTGGCGTCCGGGTTGAACCAGTGCAGCACTCCGAGGCTGCTGCCGGTAATCACCAAGGCCACGGCAATCACCACGACGCCGTTGAGGTGGTCGCGGAAACGGCGCTGTTCGCCGGTGATCTTGAACGTCAGCCGGCGGTTCAGTGCGGTGTTCAGCAGCGACGTCAGGACCAGTGCCACGGCGTTGGCCAGCTGGGCGCCGAGCCACGGGCGCAGCAGCGCGTAAAGCCCCAGGGACGCCGCGGTGCAGATGACCCCGACGCCGGAAAAACGCAGCAACTGCCGGATGACCGGAAAGCGCAGCACACCACGGTAGTGCTTGGTGGCGGGAAATCGCCGGGACGCTGTTTCCGTGACGGCGGGAGCGGACAGGCCTTCCCTCACGCGGTATTACCGGTAACGGCCGGCATTAATACAGCTCGCCCACGGGGATGTCCACTGCAAGCCGGTTGGATGGCCCGGGCAGCGGACAGGCCCATGCCTCGTTATAGGCGCAGGAGGGGTTGTAGGCGAAATTGAAGTCCAGGACGAACATGGCATCCGGCCCGGACCCCTGGACCCCTTGGAATGCGCCCTTGATCGTGTCCAGCAGGTAGCGCCCAGCCCCGTAGCTGCCCCCCGGCTGGCCCGCCGTGGCATCGCGGAACGGAACGAAGATTCCGCCCCCGTAGCCGTGGATTTTCCACACCCCCAGCTGGCCCATCTCGGGAAGGTCGAAGGTGCCAAGCCGCACGAGGTTCACCACCCCGTCCGTCCCGGTGTCCACGCTCAGCTCCCGGCCCGCGCCTTCCTTGGTGAGCGGGACGTGGAACCGGTAGATGGGGTCATAGTCCGCGGTCTTCAGGCCGGAAAAGCGGGCCTTGTCCGCTGCGGTCAGCGCCGAAGCCGGATGAGTGGCGAACATCAGGTCCCGCTGGTGGCGCCAGTAAGAGTGGGCCTCGGACGGGTTATCCGCGGAGATCCGGCGGACGTTGTCGTAAAGCGCAAAGGTCCGCAGCCGCCAATCGACGATGTCCAGGGCCGAAATGTCCGCGGGGTTCTCTTCGGCTGCGCCGTGCTGCTCTTGCGACATAACCTCCAGCCTAGTCCCAGCCCGGAGTGGCAGATGCCCGACGGCGACACGCCCGGGCCCGCACCGCGGCCGGCGGGAGGTGGACGGACTGGCCGGGGGGACGGCGTCAGGTGCCGGAAACACCGCCACGGCAGGCGGGAGAGAGAGGAAAGGCGCCGTTAGGCTGGCCTCATGACAGGTGCGCCACTGAAGTCTGTTCTTTCCGGTATCTCCCTCGCGGCTGCAGCGGTCCTGCTGGCAGCGTGTTCCGGGCCGCAGGCAGCCGGCCCAGGATGGACGGCTCAGCCGGACCCTTCTGCGGTGCCGGCATCCGGAACAGCCACGTCCGGAACAGCCCCGCCGGCCGGGGCCACGTCACCGTCTCCGACCGCCTCCGGCGAGCCGCAGCCGGTGCCCACTGCAACGTCTTGGAAGACCTTCTCCGACCCCGCAGGAACCGTCAGCTTCGACCTCCCGGTGGACTGGATCGCCCAGTCCGTGGCCACGGAGGAAGGCATCCTTCCCGGCGGACTGAAGGTTGACGTGAAGAAGCCCGACGGGACCTTCATGGCTTCGCTCCGGACGGGACTGCCGTCGTCGTCCGTTGACTGCCCGGACGCCGCACAGCACCCGTACACCGTGATCAGCAGCGTGCCCTTCGACCTCGCCGCGCAGGACGGGGAGGGAACCATCCCGCCCCGCATGGTCTTCCGGGTGATCCAGGGTTACCGCTATTTCGGTTCCTACGGCATCACCAACCTGGTGGGTGGCACCGACGGGAAGGCGTGCGAGCTGCGCAACGTGGTGCGTGGGCCGGCCGGGAAGGGCGACTACTCGTTTGGGGACCTCGTGGCCCTTAAAGCCTTTGCTCCGGATGAAAAGGTGGCCCCGGCAAAGGCGTTCGACACCCTGGGCCAGGCGGCCCAGTACGTCAACGGGAGCCCTGACTTCGCCAATGTGCAGCGGATGCTAATGTCGCTGAAGGTCAAAAACTAGTCGCGCTGCCCGCGGCCCACCAGGTGACGGGGCGCCCGACTTGCCTTCCACCCCCCAACACCCCCGGAGATTCATGGAACGCTCTGTTTCCGCCCGCCTCGCCTTCAGGACCATCGCCAACACCAAGGTGGCCATGGCCGTCGCCGTGGCGAGGAACAGCGGCTACTCATCCTTTGCGGAGTCCCTGTCCGTGACGGCGGGGGGAGCGGAGGTTCCCCTCAAGGAGATATCGGACCACCACGGGGGCCGGTTCCACTACATGGAATTCGCCGAACCCACCGAAGTCACGGTGGAATATTCGGCCACGGTGGCCGGCCGCGCCGTGCCCGAAGAAGCGGACCTGGCCGACCGCATCCGCTATGTACGCCCCAGCCGGTATGCAGAGTCTGACAGGCTGCTGCCGACGGCCTATGCGGAATTCGGCGGAGTCCACGGGGCGGACCTGGTGCATGCCGTCCGCGACTGGGTCAACGGCGAGCTGCGGTACATCAGCGGCTCCTCCCGTGGCACGGATGGCGCGGTGGAGACGCTCCTGAGCAGGCGGGGCGTTTGCCGGGACTTCGCGCACCTGGCCATCGCCCTGCTGCGGTCCAAGGACATCCCGGCCCGCCTCGCGGCTGTCTACGCCCCCGGCCTGAGTCCCATGGATTTCCACGCCGTGGCGGAAGCCCATGTGGAGGGTGCGTGGCACGTCATCGACCCCACGGGGCTAGCCCCGCGGGAGTCGATGCTGCGCATTACTGCCGGCCGTGATTCGTCGGATACGGCTTTCCTTTCCACGGTGGGCGGAAGCCTGGTTTTGAACCAGCTGCGCGTGACCGCAGTGGTGGACGGGGACCTTCCGGCTGAGGACGCCGCCCGGCTGGTGCAGCTGGGCTAGCGCTTCCCCAGCGAGTTCCGCAGCTTGTCGGTAAGCCGCATGAGCTCTTTCTGCTCGGCGGCCGTCAGTGCCGGTCCCACCAGTGCCGAGATGTCCCGGACATGCTCGCGGCCAATTTCCTTCTG
The DNA here is from genome assembly GCF_030812615.1 of Pseudarthrobacter niigatensis. NCBI lineage: Bacteria > Bacillati > Actinomycetota > Actinomycetes > Micrococcales > Micrococcaceae > Pseudarthrobacter > Pseudarthrobacter niigatensis. Next base: position 384,478 of record NZ_JAUSTB010000002.1, read on the forward strand.
GAGTTCGCGGCCCTCGTCCGTCAGCTTGAGCAGCACGCCGCGGCCGTCCTCCGGCGCCGGCATCCGGGCCACGAGGCCGCGCTTCTCGAGCCGCTCCACCAGCCGGCTCAGGCTGGACTGGCTCAACAGGACGTTATCGTTGAGCTCGTTGAGCCGCAGCCAGCCGGACGGGCAGCGGGAAAGCGTGAACAGGACGTCGTACTCGTTCACCGCAAGCTTCCGGAATGCGGGCCCTGACTGCAGCTTCCGCATGACGGCTACCTGCGCCCGGAACAGCGATTCCCAGGTCTCCGCCGCCAGCCGCACCGGCGATTCCTGTCCTCCGGCAGCCATTACGCCACCGGGGTTGAAGTGCCGGCATCCTGCGACGCCAGCAGGGCGGCCACGCGGCCTGCGTGGGTGGGCGGTTCCGGAACGTGCGCAGGCTTCAGCGCTGCGTACTCCTTCCGGAGGACCGGCAGCACTTCCTCGCCGAACAGGTCCAGCTGCTCCAGGACGGTCTTGAGCGGCAGGCCGGCGTGGTCAATAAGGAACAGCTGGCGCTGGTAGTCACCGAAGTACTCGCGGAAGGCCAGGGTCTTCTCGATGACTTCCTGCGGGCTGCCCACGGTCAGCGGTGTCTGCGAGGTGAAGTCCTCCAGCGACGGGCCATGGCCGTAGACCGGGGCGTTGTCAAAGTAGGGGCGGAATTCCTTCACCGCATCCTGGGAGTTCTTGCGCATGAAGAACTGTCCGCCGAGTCCCACAATTGCCTGGTCGGCCTTGCCGTGGCCGTAGTGCTCGTACCGCTCCCGGTAGAGGCCGATCAGCTGCTGGTAGTGCTCCTTGGGCCAGAAGATGTTGTTGGCGAAGAAGCCGTCACCAAAGTACGCGGCCACCTCGGCGATCTGCGGCGTGCGGATGGAACCGTGCCAGACGAAGGGAGCCACGCCGTCCAGCGGACGGGGGGTGGAGGTGAAGTTCTGCAGCGGTGTGCGGAACTTGCCGGACCAGTTCACGGTGTCCTCGTCCCACAGCTTGCGCAGGAGGCTGTAGTTCTCGATGGCCAGCTCCACGCCGTCCTGGATGTTCTTGCCGAACCACGGGTAGACCGGCGCGGTGTTGCCGCGGCCCAGGACCAGGTCGACGCGGCCGTCAGCCAGGTGCTGGAGCATGGCGAAGTCCTCGGCGATCTTCACCGGGTCATTGGTGGTGATCAGCGTGGTGGCCGTGGAGAGGATGATGCGTTCGGTCTGCGCCGCGATGTAGGCCAGCGTGGTTGTGGGGGAGGAGGAAAAGAAAGGCCGGTTGTGGTGCTCGCCGATCGCGTAGACATCCATGCCGATTTCCTCGACTTTTTTGGCGATGGCAACCGAGGCCTTGATGCGCTCGTGCTCGGTGGGGGTACGGCCTGTGGTGGGGTCCGTGGTGATGTCGCTGACGCTGAAAACACCGATCTGCATGACGTGCCTTTCCGTTCCTGGACTTGCTGGGCTTGGTTCCAGTGTAGATCAATTTAGATGCATTTGCATCTATTGCCTTCTGTAACACCCCGCCGCGGGGATTATTCCCCCGCGGGGAACACGTGCCCGGACGCAGCGATGCCCGCACCACCGGTTGGTGCGGGCATCGCAGGAACGCAGGCTCTATTCGGCACCGCCGGGGGCCGCCCGGCGCCCGGTGACCTTGGGGACCTGGCCGGTGGTCCAGTCCCTGAACTCGGCGTCGATGTCCGAACCGGGTCCACCCTCAGGGCGGGCCTGCAGGTCCCGCAGAAGCGCCTTCTTTTCCCGCCGGCCTTCCACCAGCCGGTAGAGCACGGGAACCAGGACCAGGGTCAGGGCCGTGGAAGACACCAGGCCGCCAATCACCACCACCGCCAACGGCTGGGAAATGAACCCGCCGCCGCCCGTAAGGCCCAGTGCCATGGGGGTCAGGGCGAAGACCGTTGCCAGTGCCGTCATCAGGATGGGCCGGAGGCGCTGCCGGGCGCCGTTCGTGATGGCATCCGCAACGTTCATGCCGGGCCGGCCGTCGCGGGGCTGCCGGTACTGGTTGATCAGGTCGATCAGCACGATCGCGTTGGTAACCACGATTCCCACCAGCATCAGCATGCCGATCAGTGACGGCAGTCCCAGCGGAACCCCGGTGAGCAGCAGCAGCGCCACGGCACCGGTAGCCGCGAACGGAACCGAGACCAGCAGGATCAACGGCTGCACGAGGGACTTGAAGGTGGCCACCATGATCACATACACGATGGCGATGGCCGCCAGCAGGGCCAGGCCAAGTTGCCGGAAGGACTCGGCCTGCTGGGTGGTGGCACCACCGATAGTGGCAGTGACCCCCGGCGGAAGCTGGACGTCAGCGAGGCGCTTTTGGACTTCGGTGTTCACGGCGCCCAGGTTGGAGCCCGACGGCGTGATGGACACCTTGGCGGTACGCTCGCCATTGCTGGCGGTGATGGAGACGGGGACGTCCACCTGCTCGACGGCGGCGATGCTTCCCAGCGTGACCGGCCGGCCGGCCGCCGGAAGCGGGATATTCCGGACGGCGTCGATGCTGGTGAACTTGGTGCCCTGGCCAATGCGGACGGGGAAGTCATTGGTGTCGATCCGGACCGTGCCTGCCGGGATGGGGCTGATCGTGGAGGCCAGCACGCCGGCCACCTGCTCCTCGTTCAGGCCGGCCGCCGCGGCCTTGGCCCGGTCCACCTTGACCTGCACCACCGGGTTGCTGGCAGCCAGGTTGCTGGCCACCTCGCTGGTGCCGGGCACCCCAGTCATGGCAGCAACCATGGTGTCGCTGGCCGACTGCAGGTCCGCGCTGGTGGCAGCCTTCAGCGTAATGTCCACGCTGGACGAGGTGCCGAAGCCGCCCTGCTGGGTTCCCACGGAGATCTTTCCGGAATCAGGCACCTTGGCCAGCTCGGTCCGCACGGTGTCCTGGAGCCTTTCCTGGTTGGCCTTTTCGTCGGTCACCACCGTGAACGTCGAGTTGGAGGAGCCGGTGGAGGTCAGTGCGGCGAAGCCGGCCTGGGCATTGCCGGACGTGACCTGGACATCCTTGATGCCGTCGAGGCCCCGCAGCACGCCTTCGAGGCGGATGGCCGCCGCGCTGGTGTCGGCCAGGCTGGTTCCGGCCGGCAGTACCTGGCGCACGGTCAGGCTGTTTTGCCCGGAATTTCCCAGGAGGTTGGTGGCCAGCAGCGGGGTCATGGCACCGGTGGCTCCGAGCACCAGGACAGCCGCCACCAGGGTGATGACGGGGTGCTTCTGCGTGGACCGGAGGATGGGCAGGTAGCCGCGCTGCAGCCGGCTGCGCTGCTCGGCGTCGTGGGCCCTTGCCTTGGCCTCGTCGGCGATGCGCCGCGCCTCCGGTGTGCCTGGAGCTGCACCTGCGGAAACGCCCTTGGGATTCCGCAGGAACCAGTAGGCCAGCACCGGGACGATGGTCAGCGAGACGAGCAGCGATGCCAACAGCGCCATGGTGACCGTCAGGGCGAACGGCCGGAACAGTTCGCCTGCCAGTTCGCCCACGAAGGCGATGGGCAGGAACACCGCCACCGTGGTCAGGGTCGAGGCGGTGATGGCCCCGGCAACTTCCCTGATGGCGGTGAGGATCGCCGTCGACTTTTCCTCGCCGTAACTGAGGTGCCGCTTGATGTTCTCAATGACCACGATCGAGTCGTCCACCACGCGCCCGATCGCGATGGTGAGTGCCCCCAGCGTCAGGATGTTCAGGGAGTAGCCGGTGGCCGACAGGCCGATGAAGGTGATGAGCAGGGACAACGGAATCGAGATGGCCGTGACCAGCGTGGACCGTGCCGACATCAGGAAGAGCAGGATGATGGCGACGGCGAATCCCAGTCCCAGGAGGCCTTCGGTGGTGAGGTCCTTGATGGACTTTTCGATGAACGGGGCCTGGTCGAAGACGGGCGTGAACTTTGCGTTCGATCCCAGCTCTGCCTCCAGGTTGTTCAGCGAGTCCCGGACCGCGTGCGAGATCCCTACCGTGTCGCCCTCGGGTTTCTTGGTCACGGAGACGGCGAGCGTCTCGGCGCCGTTGGTCCGGGTGATGGAGGTGCGCTCATCGTCCTTGAGGGAGACGTCGGCAACGGAGCCGATGGTCGCTGCGTTCTTTGCTCCTGCCAGCGGCAGGGCCTTGATGGCGTCGAGTGAATCCACCGGGCTGCCGATCTGCAGCGAGAGGGTCTTGCCCTGGTCCTGGAGTGTTCCGGCCGGAACCAGGGCGCCGTTGTTGGACAGGGCGTCGCGGATGGCGGTGACGCCTACCCCCGCCGCTGCCATGGCGTCGGTGCGGGGGAGGATCTCGATGTGCTGGGAGGCGCCGCCCGTGACGTCGGCGCTCCGGACGCCGTCGATCTTCTGCAGCCTGGGAACGCTGAGGCGCTGCAGGTCCGCGTTCAGTTCACTGAGCGGTTTGTCCGACGAGACGGCGAGGAAAACAATGGGGAAGTCGCTGATGCTGCCGGCGATGGCCTGCGGCTGGACGTCGCTGGGCAGGGTCCGTTTGGCGTTGGAGATGGCCCGGTCGATCTGGTTCCGGGCCCGGTCCAGGTTCGATCCGTAGGTGAACACCATGGTGATTTGGCTGACGCCGGTCCGCGACGTGGAGGAGGTGGATTCCAGCCCCTCCACGCCGTTCAGCGCCTTTTCCAGGGGGCCGCTGACCTGTTTGTCCACCACTTCGGGGGATGCCCCCGGCATGGAACTGAGCACGGTGATCTGCGGGAACTCGATCGAAGGGATGAGCTCCTGCTTCAGCGACGACATGGTGATCACGCCGAACACCGAGGCGAAGACGGTGATCAGCGCGATCAGGGCCCGGTTCGCCAGGGAAAGGTGCGCCAACCGGAACATGGGTGGTCTCCTGGGGTCTAAGTGACTGGTACATGCCCTGGGGGTGCCAGCCGCTGGCCCCGGCAGGGTCAGCGGCTGGCGGAAACGCTCTCCAGCTGGAGGGACTTGGCCGTGGCCCGTTCCAGTTCCGCGGCGAGGTCCGGATTCTCATCCAGCTTCACCCCATAGCCGGGCATCATGTCCTTGAGCTTGGACTGCCAGCCCTTGAAGTTCTTGGGGAACGTCTTCTGGAGCAGCTCGATCATGATGGGGACAGCGGTGGACGCCCCCGGCGAAGCGCCCAGGAGCGCACCGATGGAGCCGTCGCGGCCGGCAATCACTTCAGTGCCGAACTGGAGGATGCCGCCCTTTTGCGGGTCTTTCTTGATGATCTGTACACGCTGGCCGGCGGTGATGAGTTCCCAGTCGCTGCCCTTTGCCTCCGGGTAGTACTCGCGCAGTGCCTCCACCTTCTGGTCGTGGCGCTTGACCACTTCCTTGACCAGGTAGGCGGTGAGGTCCATGTTGTCCTTGGCAACGGCGAGCATCGGAATGATGTTGCCGGGGCGGATGGACAGGGGCAGGTCCAGGTACGAGCCGTTCTTCAGGAAGTTGGTGGAGAAGCCTGCATACGGTCCGAACAGGAGCGAGCGCTTCCCGTTGACGTAGCGGGTGTCCAGGTGCGGAACGGACATGGGCGGTGCACCCACGGAGGCCTGGCCGTAGACCTTGGCGCTGTGCTGGGCGGCGATGGTCTCGTCCGTGCAGCGGAAGAACTGGCCGGAGACGGGGAACCCGCCGTAGCCCTTGCTTTCGGGGATGCCGGAGGCCTGAAGCAGGTGCAGGGCGCCGCCGCCGGCGCCGACAAAGACGAATTTGGCGTGGATCTTGCCGTGCTCGCCCGACTTGGGGTACTTCAGCGCCAGGTCCCAGCCGCCGTCGGACGCGCGGGAGATCCCGGTAACGTCGTGGCCGTAGTTGATTTCGACGCCGTTGTTCCCAAGGTACGTGGTCAGTTCACGGGTCAGCGCGCCGAAGTCGACGTCGGTGCCCTCGGCCGCGCGGGTGGCCGCAATGCGCTGCTGGGGGTCGCGGCCCTTGACGATCAGCGGTGCCCATTTGGCGATCTGGGCGTGGTCCTCTGAGTACTCCATGCTCCGGAACAACGGGTGGGGCTTCAGTGCCTCGTACCGGGTCTTCAGGAAGCGGGTGTGGTCTTCGCCGATCACGAAGCTCATGTGCGGGACGGTGTTGATAAAGCCCTTGGGCGAACCAATCAGGCTGTTGTCCACCAGGTGGGACCAGAACTGGCGGGAAAGCTGGAACTGTTCGTTGATGAGCAGCGCCTTGGCGGGGCTGACCGAGCCGTCTTTGGCCGCGGGCGAGTAGTTCAGTTCGCAGAGGGCGGCGTGGCCCGTTCCTGCGTTGTTCCAGGGGTCCGAGCTTTCCAGGCCGGGCTGGTCCAGCCGCTCGAACAGGGAGATGGTCCAGGTCGGCTCCAACTGCTTGAGGAATGCCCCCAGCGTGGCGCTCATGATGCCGCCGCCTATCAGGACAACGTCGGCGTGTGGGGTCTTGGAAATGAAGGTCACGATCAGTCTCCGATTGCAGCGGCTCTGGCTGTCACAGAATATCCCCGCCCGGCCCTCTTACTGAAATTGGCCCGGGCCGTCAAGGCTTTAGCTGCACCTTAGTGAAAACTTCATTTAAGACAGGCGACGCCGGGTAGCTGAGCACGCGGTCCGAGAGTGCAAGTGCGGAGATGGGGAAGGCGATGGGAACGGCCGGTACCGTCGCGGCGATCTGGGTGTTGATGGTGTGATAAAGGTCATCCCGCTCCTTCCCGTCAGGAAGCCCGCGTGCCCGGTTGATCTTCGAGAAGACCTGGGGATCCTGGTACCCGAACTCGCCGTTCTTCTCCCCGAAGAGTGGCCCGACGAAGTTGTCCGCGTCCGAATAGGACCCGTTCCAGCCAAGGATGTGGAGGGCATGGTCGCCGGCAGACTGGACCTTCTGGAGGTAGCCGTCGGACCAATCAACGGGCACGGGCCTGATGTTGAAGCCGACGGCGGTGAGCTGACGGCTGAGTTCGGCGTACACCTTTTCGGGCGTGGGCAGGTACGGGCGGGTGACGTTGAGGGGGTAATAGAACTTCAGTTCCTCCCCGGCGTAGCCGCCCTCCTTCATGTAGTCCTTTGCCTTGGCAGGATCGTGCCCGAGTTCCGGTGCGTCGTTGTTGAACCCGCTGATCTTGGGCGGAACAAACTGTGTGGCCTTGGCGGTGTTGTCGATAAAGAACTTCCGGATCAACGTCTCCTTGTCGATCGCAAGCTCCACCGCCTGCCGGATCTTCTGGTTCTGGAGGATCGGGACGTCCTGGTTCAAGCCCACGTACATCACCGAGAACGGGTCGCGCTGCACGATCTGCTTGCCGCGCTTGACCAGCTGGTCGAAGTTACCCACGGTCACGGCGTCGTAGCCATCAATCTTGCCGTCCAGCAGTGCCTGCAGGCGGGTCTGGGGGTGGTTGTAGGCCAGGAAGTTGATGGTGGCGATCTGGCCGCGGTCACCCCAGTAGGCCGGGTTGCTGGCCAGGGTGACGTTGTCGGTGCCCCAGGCGGCAAGGGAGAAGGGGCCGGTGCCGACGGGGTTCGTGGCGAAGGCTGACATGGCCTGGCCGCCCCGGTTCTGGTCCAGGACGTCCGCTTTGCCGGAGGCGAGGGCTGCCGGGGAGGCCATGGCAAAGGCCGGAAGGGTCAGTGCCGGCAGGAAGGCGGTGAATCGCTGCGTGAGGTCGATCTGGACCGTGTCCGGGGCCAACGCGGTGCAGCTCTTGAAGATCGACAGCCCGGGCTCGTCGGAGTGTGCCTTGAATACGCCCTTGAAGGAGTTGCCCGGTGCCTGTTTCCGCAGCTCGGCAGGGAAAGCGAACCAACGGTTGAAGTTGGTGCAGACGGCGTCGGCGTTGAAAGGGGTGCCGTCCTGGAAGGTGACCCCGGTGCGGAGCTTGAAGGTGTAGGTGCGGCCCTCGTTGGATTCGTTCCATTCCGTCGCCAGCAGCGGAGTGGGCTTGCCGGTAGTCTGGTCAACCCCCACCAGGCCTTCGAGGATCTGCCGGGTGATCCGCTGGGACTCCACATCGTTGGACAGGGCCGGGTCCAGCCCCAGGGGCTGCGCCGCGGTGCCGAAATTGAAGGTGGCCTGCGGCTCAGCCGGCGGGGAACTGGGAGTGCCGGAGGTGGGGGAGGGGGACGGCAGCCCTGTGCACGACGTAACGCCCAGCGCCATGAGGACGGCGCCGGCCTTGATGACCGTCCGCCGCGATGTACTGCTGGGCACTCGTTTATCACCTCTGGATGCTGCCGGCTCCGCCGCATGCGGGCCGGAATCCAGTCTAGGGGACGGCGCCCGTGGCCGGCCCCAGGCCAGCCTGTGACGCGCCAGGGCCGGGCCCGCCGGTTGAAGTGGCGGGCCCGGCCCTGTGTGGGGGTCTGGTGGGGCCTACTTGGGCATGAGGACCGAGTCGACCAGGTAGACGGTGGCATTCTTGGTCTTGACGCCACCGCAGACCACGTTGGCGTTGTCCACCTTGAGGTTGTCGCCGCTGCCGGTGACCGTGACGGAGCCGCCCTCTACCGTGGCGTGCGTACCGGCGATCTTGTCAGGGGTGATCTGGCCGGGAACCACGTGGTAGGTGAGGATCTTGCTCAGCAGGGCGTCGTCTGTCTTCAGGGTTTCAATGGTGGCGGGGTCGATCTTCTTGAAGGCGTCGTCCACGGGCGCGAAGACGGTGAATTCGCCACCGTTGAGCGTGTCAACCAGGTTCACCTTGGGGTTCAACTTGCCGGACACCGCCGCGGTGAGCGTGGTGAGGATGGGGTTGTTGGAGGCTGCCACGGCCACCGGATCCAGCGCCATGCCCTCTACCGAGCCTGCGCCGGTGGGTACCTGCTTGGCGTAGGCGGCGCAGCCGGGGCCAACCAGGTTTGCTGCCGGGTTCATGGCGCCCATCGAGGAACCTGCGGACGGCGAAGCCATGCTGGAGCTGGACGGGGACGCCATGCTGGAGCTGGGGGCGGATGACATCGGCGCCGAGGACGCCGACGACCCGGAAGTGCTGCCGGAGCCGCCGCAGGCGGTGAGGCTGAGCAGAGCGGCCGCTGCAACGCCTGCGACGGTGAAAGTGGTGCGCTTGAAGGTCTGCATTTCAGTACTCCTTGGATCGTTGAGCCTGCTGCCCTTGGAGCGTGTCCGCGGCTTGCAGTCTGACTATGGGGGTAAGCACCTGCCCTTGGCTGGTGTCTCAATGGCTATTCGCCGGGTGGGCCGCGGCGGATGGGTGATCCATGGATTTTTCTATTCGGGGCACGAATGGGGCGGCAGCAAACGTTCGTCCTTTAACGCAGGAATCCCCCGGCCGGAGCCGGGGGATTCCCAGTGTGCGCAAGGGGGGACTTGAACCCCCACGCCCGAAGGCACAGGAACCTAAATCCTGCGTGTCTGCCAATTTCACCACTCGCGCAAGGCTTGCCGGCTGAACGCGAAGCGTTCGACGGCGGATGCCAGAGTCCATTGTAGCGTTGCGTCGGGCGGGGTCTCCGGCGGGCCGTGGCCGGGTCAGGAGTCCAGGCTGAGGTCCCGCCTGAGTTTGGCCACGTGGCCGGTGGCCCGGACGTTGTATTGGGCCAGCGCCACGTTGCCGTCCGGGTCCACCACGATGGTGGAGCGGATCAGGCCTTCGTAGGTCTTGCCGTAGTTTTTCTTTTCGCCCCAGGCGCCGTAGGCCTCCGCCACGGCGTGGTCAGCGTCGGAGAGCAGTGGGAAGGTCAGCGACTCATGTGCGGCGAACTTTGCCAGTTTTTCGACCGGGTCGGGGGAGATGCCAAGGACGTCGTAGCCGGCGGCCTGCAGGGATGACAGGCTGTCCCGGAAATCGCAGGCTTCCTTGGTGCAGCCCGGGGTGGAGGCCGCGGGGTAGAAGTAGACGATGGTGGAGCGGCCGGGGCGGGGAGCCAGGCTGACGCCCTTGCCGGTGGAATCCTGCAGGGTGAAAGCGGGGGCCTTGTCGCCGGTAACGAGTCTTTCAGCCATTGTTTTTCTCCTTGTTGCGGGCGGGACACAACAGCCTAGTAAGCAGGTGGGGCGAGTGCTAATCGGCATTTGGCTATACTTGCTGCTATGCCTGATATGGATCACTGGCCCACAGGGCGCCTTCTGTCCACTGCTGCGCGACTCGTTGAGCACTCCTGGAACGAAAAACTTGGCGCCATCGGCCTCACCCATGCCGGTGTTATCGCCATCGAGGTCCTTGCCGCGCAAGGGCCCATGACCCAGGCCCAGCTTGCCCAGTACGTGCGCGTGCAGGCCCAGACCATGGGGAAGACCCTCAGCCGGCTTGAGTCCCACGGCCACATCGCCCGGGTCCGCAGCACCTCGGACCGCAGGAGCCACGTGGTTTCCCTGACCGAGCAGGGCAAGGAAGCCGTTGCCCAGGCCGTGGAGATGGAGCGCTCCGTCCTCGCATCCTCCTCTATTGACCCTGATCTGCTGCGTCAGGAGCTGAAGGCAGTAGTCCGGGAACTGGCCAGCCAGTTCTCCACGACTCCCAGCAATGCCGGCGCCCTGATGGACAACGCCGCCAAGTAATCGTTCATGCGGCAGCCCGCATAAGAAAAGCGCGGCCTGGCTTCCCGAAAGCCTGCGCCGCGCTTTTTTGTGCCCCGCGCCCGATAATTCCGATAATGGGGCAGAAAACAAAACAGCCCCCGGCCTGTGTTTCCACAAAGCCGGAGGCTGTTTTCCCAGTGGTGCACCCCCCGGGACTTGAACCCGGAACCCATTGATTAAGAGTCAATTGCTCTGCCAATTGAGCTAGAGGTGCATCTTTTTGCTTCCATCCCCGGGCTTTTTCTTTCCCGTTGATCTCCGCAACGACATGAAACTCTACACGAACTTTCGGTGCAAGTGAAATCGGCCGTTCCGAAGGTTCCTGATTCAGTGCAGGGGCCGCAAAACCAGCGCGAAATCAGGGTTTTCGCCGTTCGTGAGCAGCCACAGGCTCCCGCCGGGTGCCCGGATGACGTCCCTGATCCTGCCGTACTCTCCTGTGAAATAGGCCACAGGAGTGCCGGCTTCCTCCGCCTGGAGCGGCACAGCCCAAAGCCGTTCGCCCCGGAGCGCACCCAGGTAGGCAATTCCGCCGGTTATCTCCAGCCCGCTGGGCGAGGAATCGCGCGTGGAGGGCCAGACGACTTTCGCGTCCTGGAACCCGGCGCGGTGCGGTGCCCCGGTGACTTCCGGCCAGCCGTAGTTGGCCCCCGGAAGGATCAGGTTGAGCTCATCATCCACATCCGGGCCGAACTCGCTGGCCCACAGCCTGCCTGTATCGTCCCACGCCAGGCCCTGCACATTTCGGTGGCCCAGGCTGTATACCGCGTTTCCGAACGGGTTGCCGGGCGCAGGGCTGCCGTCAGCGCGGAGTCGGAGGATCTTGCCGCCAAGGGCCGTGGGGTCCTGGGCCTGCTCGCGTCGCTGCGCGTCTCCGGTGCCCACGTAGAGGAAACCGTCCGGGCCGAACCGGATCCTTCCTCCGTTGTGGGTGCCGGCTTTTGGAATTCCGGAAAACACGGTTTGGGGGAGCCCCATTGACAGGGAACCGCCCGCGCCGGCATCGACGGTGAACCGGACCACCCGGTTGTCATCCTGCGTGGTCAGGTAGGCGTAGAGGTAGTGGTCGGCGTCGAACTGCGGGGACAGTGCAAGCCCCAGCAGGCCTCCCTCTCCTGCGGGTGCCACGCCAGGCACTTTCCCGAGGGTTGCGGCCCGGCCATCACGGACAGTCTTCAGGAGGGCGGTCCCGCGCTCGGAAATGACGGCGGTGCCGTCCGGGAGGAACACCGCTGCCCAGGGCGTGTCCAACTGCAGTTCCAACCGTTCCTGAACCACGGGCGCGGCAGGGACGGGACTTGTTGCGGCTGATTGCGTGGCCGGGGGAGCCGGGCTGGCGACGGCGGCTCCCGGGGTTGTCATGCCGGCCGCCGACTCCGTGCCCGGAGCGGGCGGCTGCGGTGCGCCCGTGCAGCCGGCCAGCACAAGGCACGCGGACAGACAGGAAAGGCCCGCCGCTATGCGGCAGGCCTTCACCCTCTCAGAGCCGTTTGCGCCGTGGAGCGCGGAAGCCCGCGGCCTCCGCATGCGCGGCAGATTCAAACCAGACTTCCGCCCGGGTCTGCTCATAGTCCGGATGTCCTTCTTCGTAGTACACCATCGCGGTAGCGTCGCCCTTGACCGTGTAGTCCGCCGGTCCACTTCCGTCGGGGCCCGGTGCGGCTGATCCTTCTCCGTAAGGCTCATCGGCAGCCAGGTGTCCGCCAGGTTCGACGGCCACTGTGCCCTGTGCCTGGGCGAAGTCCTGTCCCGGCCCGGAAGGCTGCTGGTGGTGGTCCGCCCCGTTTTCCACCAGCGCGGAGGACTGGGTCCGGTCCAGGGTTTCGGCCGTCCCGGCATCTTCCACGCCCTCCACGGCCGCCGTTTCTGCGCCGGGAAGCGTGGGGGCGTGTGCTGCCGTGTACTCGTTATGGTGGACCGGCCGGGCACCTGCCGCGGCCTGTCCGGACACCGCTTCAGTTCCGGCGCCCGGCTCCGACGGTTCGTGCTGCGCAGCGGCCGGTGCACCGGAAATTGACGATCCGGACCGGGAGCCCGCGTTGCCGGCTTCGGACCACTGGGTTTCCCATTCAGCCTGGTCTGCGGGTTGGTCCCCATCCCGGCGGTCAACGTGCGCTCCGGTGCCGGCCGAAGTGCCCGTCCGGGAAATGCCGGAGTCCTCCGGGGCGACAGAGCTGGATGTCACATCCTGGGTTGGGGCGGAAACCGGTGCCTCGGCCGCGGCCGAGGCGGAGGATTCCGCGGGTTCTTCCGCAGTAACGGGTGCGGCCGGCTCTGCGGCTTTGCCGAACCCGGCCGCTGTGGGGATGCCGGTGGTCCCCGCAGCAGCGGCGGAGGCTGCAGCGCTCCCCCCTTCCAGGGCTCCGTCGGCACGGGGAGCGTCAGTCTTTGCGCCGGCTGCCGGGCCTCCTGGAGCGGTGGAGGACTTGTTGCGTCTGAGCAGCCACCACACGACGGCGACGATGACGACGATGAGGATGATCCAGAAAACAATATCCATGGCAGGCCCTTCGATACAGGTGGATGGGTGTCCTTTCCCCGACGCTACGTGGGGTGGCCACTGCTGTCCAGAGATGCCGCGGCGCATGGGGGAGGACCCGCTGGAAACAGGACGGGGAGGCATCCGCGCGCCATGAGGCAGCCGTAAACCCACTGATGGGGATGCCTGTCCAGTTATTTGGCGGGAATTTCAGGAGTTTCCGAACCTTGGGGCGCCGGAGGGTCGTTCCAGCCACCGATCGGGTCCTAGACTTTCCCCTATGACTGACGCCCAGACCACAGCCGGGAACAAACCGGACATCAAGCCCCGCAGCCGCGTCGTCACCGATGGCATCCATGCGGCCCCCGCCCGCGGCATGTTCCGGGCCGTTGGGATGGGTGATGACGACTTCGTGAAACCGCAGGTGGGCGTGGCCAGTTCCTGGAACGAGATCACCCCCTGCAACCTCTCGCTGAACCGGTTGGCCCAGGGCGCCAAGGAGGGTGTCCACGCGGGCGGCGGCTTCCCGATGCAATTCGGCACCATATCGGTGTCTGACGGGATCTCCATGGGCCACGAGGGCATGCACTTCTCCCTGGTATCCCGCGAAGTCATCGCCGACTCCGTCGAGACCGTCATGCAGGCCGAGCGGATCGACGGCTCCGTCCTGCTGGCCGGCTGCGACAAGTCCTTGCCCGGCATGCTCATGGCAGCGGCGCGGCTTGACCTTGCAAGCGTGTTCCTCTACGCCGGGTCCATCATGCCCGGCTGGGTCAAGCTGGAGGACGGCTCGGAAAAGGAAGTCACCCTCATTGACGCTTTCGAAGCGGTGGGCGCCTGCGCGGCCGGCAAGATGAGCATGGAGGACCTCACCCGCATTGAAAAGGCCATCTGCCCCGGCGAAGGCGCCTGCGGCGGGATGTACACGGCCAACACCATGGCCTGCATCGGCGAGGCCCTGGGCATGTCCCTGCCCGGTTCGGCCGCCCCGCCCTCGGCAGACCGCCGTCGTGATGAATTTGCCCGCAAGTCCGGTGAGGCCGTGGTCAACCTGCTGCGCCTGGGCATCACGGCCCGGGACATCATGACCAAGAAGGCCTTCGAAAATGCCATCGCCGTCACCATGGCGTTCGGCGGCTCCACGAACGCCGTCCTCCACCTGCTGGCCATCGCGCGGGAAGCCGAGGTCGAACTGAGCCTCGACGACTTCAACCGCATCGGCGACAGGATCCCGCACCTGGGCGACCTCAAGCCCTTCGGCCGCTACGTCATGACCGACGTCGACAGGATCGGCGGCGTGCCCGTCATCATGAAGGCCCTGCTCGACGCCGGCCTGCTGCACGGCGACTGCCTCACCGTCACGGGCAAGACCGTCGCCGAAAACCTCGACGCGATCAACCCGCCGGACGTTGACGGCAAGATCCTGCGCGCCCTGGACAACCCGATCCATAAAACCGGCGGCATCACCATCCTGCACGGCTCCCTGGCCCCGGAAGGCGCCGTGGTCAAGAGTGCAGGCTTCGACGCCGACGTCTTCGAGGGGACCGCCCGTGTTTTCGAACGGGAGCAGGGCGCCCTGGATGCCCTCGACAACGGCGGGATCAAGGCCGGCGACGTCGTCGTCATCCGCTACGAAGGTCCCAAGGGCGGGCCCGGCATGCGCGAAATGCTCGCCATCACCGGTGCCATCAAGGGCGCGGGACTCGGCAAGGACGTCCTGCTCCTCACCGACGGCCGCTTCTCCGGCGGCACCACCGGCCTGTGCATCGGCCACGTGGCACCGGAAGCGGTCGACGGCGGCCCCATCGCCTTCGTGCAGGACGGCGACAGGATCCGGGTGGACATCGCCGCGCGCACCTTTGACCTGCTGGTGGATGCGGCCGAGCTCGAGGCCCGCAAGGTGGGCTGGGAGCCGCTGCCGGCCAGGTACACCAAGGGTGTGCTCGCCAAGTACGCCAAGCTGGTCCACAGCGCCAGCCAGGGCGCCTACACCGGCTAGCAAGCCCTACGCTTAGTGGCTTGGCTTAATAAGGAAACTCCGAGGGGACCCAAGCGTTCGGCGTCCGCGCCGTACGCTTGGGGAAGGAGCCTCCGCCTGCCGCCTGTGCGGTTGGGCTTTGATCCTATGCTGCTGCGATAGGATCAAAGAGTGGACAATGACGTCCACATGGTGAGATGGGGTGGCCGCTCGTTGACACCCGTCTCGCCAAGAGGGAAAACTGAACGCATGACTTTCGTTACCGTCGGCATCGTCGTCGTCCTTACCAAGCGCGTGGCACATTAGCCCCTGGTAACGAAACAGTCACGCGCAAACCCCTCACCAAGCCGCCAGGCCGAGGGGTTTTTTTATTCCCACCGTTCCAAACCAGTTCCAAAACCAGAGAAGATCCACAAGGAAGAGTCCGATGAGCAAAGGATCGCCCATCAGCCCCTCGCTGATGGCCACCAAGTCCGCTGGAGCCTCCAAGGCTCCGGAACGCGCCGACCGGACGGCTGACCACGCCGCCGTCGTCGCCGACCTTGCTGCCGCCTCTCCTGTCCTTGGGCCGAACAACGTCGTACCCCCGACGGTGATGACCGGCTCGCAAGCAATCGTCCGCTCGCTCGAAGAACTCGGCGTCGACGACATTTTCGGTTTGCCTGGTGGCGCGATCCTGCCCACCTACGACCCCCTGATGGCCTCCACCATGAACCACGTGCTGGTCCGTCACGAACAGGGAGCCGGCCACGCCGCGCAAGGCTACGCCATGGTCACCGGGCGGGTTGGCGTCTGCATCGCCACCTCGGGCCCCGGGGCCACCAACCTCGTTACCGCCATCATGGATGCCCACATGGACTCCGTGCCCCTGGTGGCCATCACCGGCCAGGTTTCCAGCGGCGTGATCGGCACCGACGCCTTCCAGGAAGCCGACATCGTGGGTATCACGATGCCCATTACCAAGCACTCCTTCCTGGTAACGGACCCCAACGACATCCCGCACGTCATGGCAGAGGCCTTCCACCTGGCCTCCACCGGCCGCCCCGGTCCCGTGCTGGTGGACGTTGCCAAGGATGCCCAGGTGGGCCAGATGACTTTCTCCTGGCCCCCGAAAATCGACCTGCCGGGCTACCGGCCGGTGACCCGCGGCCACAACAAGCAGGTCCGCGAAGCGGCCAAACTCATTGCCGCCTCCACCAAGCCTGTCCTGTACGTGGGCGGCGGCGTGGTCAAGGCGCACGCCTCGGCCGAGTTGCTCGCCCTCGCCGAAGCCACCGGCGCGCCGGTGGTGACCACCCTGATGGCCAAGGGCGCGTTCCCGGACTCCCACCCGCAGCACGTCGGCATGCCCGGCATGCACGGCAGCGTTTCCGCCGTTACGGCCCTGCAGCAGTCCGACCTGCTCATCACGCTCGGCGCGCGCTTCGATGACCGCGTTACCGGCGTGCTGAAGACCTTCGCGCCCAACGCCAAGGTCATCCACGCCGACATCGATCCTGCGGAAATTTCCAAGAACCGCACCGCTGACGTTCCCATCGTTGGGTCCGTCAAGGAGATCATCCCGGAACTGACCGAGGCCGTGCGCAGCCAGTTCGAGGCTTCCGGAACCCCGGACCTCACCACCTGGTGGGCTTTCCTGAACAACCTCAAGGAAACCTACCCGCTGGGCTGGACGGAACCGGACGACGGATTGATCGCACCGCAGAAGGTCATCAAGCGGATCGGTGAGCTGACCGGCCCCGACGGAGTGTACGTGGCAGGCGTCGGCCAGCACCAGATGTGGGCCGCCCAGTTCATCAAGTACGAACGCCCGCACGCCTGGCTGAACTCGGGCGGCGCCGGCACCATGGGATACGCCGTCCCGGCGGCCATGGGCGCGAAGGTGGGCAACCCGGACCGCGTGGTCTGGGCCATCGACGGTGACGGCTGCTTCCAGATGACCAACCAGGAGCTGGCCACCTGCGCCATCAACAAAATCCCCATCAAGGTGGCTGTTATCAACAACTCCTCGCTGGGCATGGTGCGGCAGTGGCAGACCCTCTTCTACGAGGGCCGCTACTCCAACACCGACCTCAATACCGGCCATGACACGGTCCGCATCCCGGATTTCGTCAAGCTGGGGGAGGCCTATGGCTGCGCGTCGTTCCGGGTTGAACGCGAGGAAGACATCGATGCCACCATCCAGAAGGCCCTCGAAATCAACGACCGCCCCGTGGTCATCGACTTCGTGGTGAGCCCCAACTCCATGGTGTGGCCAATGGTGCCCGCCGGCGTGAGCAACGACCAGATCCAGGTTGCCCGCAACATGACCCCGGAATGGGAAGAGGAAGACTGAGCATGACCCGCCACACACTTTCCGTCCTGGTTGAGGACAAGCCCGGCGTCCTGACCCGCGTGGCCAGCCTCTTTGCCCGCCGCGCCTTCAACATCAACTCCCTGGCCGTTGGCCCCACCGAAGTGCCGGGCGTGTCCCGCATGACGGTGGTGGTCGACGCCGACGGCGACCTGATCGAACAGGTCACCAAGCAGCTCAACAAGCTGGTGAACGTCATCAAGATCGTTGAGCTCACCCCCGAATCTTCCGTACAGCGCGACCACATCCTGGTCAAGGTACGTGCGGATGCCGCAACACGCCTGCAGGTAACCCAGGCCGCAGACCTGTTCCGCGCCTCAGTGGTCGACGTATCCACCGACTCCGTCGTCATCGAGGCCACCGGCCATCCCGAAAAGCTCACAGCCCTGCTTTCAGTGCTGGAGCCCTTCGGCATCCGCGAAATTGTGCAGTCCGGCACCCTGGCCGTTGGACGGGGATCCCGCTCCATGAGTGACCGGGCGCTCCGCTCCGCCTAGGCGTTGCCTCCAGGCGGGACCACGCGCCCGTAACCGCAGCACCGCAAGACCACTATCTACAACCACTCAAGAGGAGTTACGCAAGTGACTGAAATGTTTTACGACGATGACGCCGACCTGTCGATCATCCAGGGCCGCAAGGTTGCCATCGTTGGCTACGGTTCCCAGGGCCACGCCCACGCGCTCAACCTGCGCGATTCCGGCGTCGAGGTCGTCATCGCGCTGAAGGACGGCTCCAAGTCGACCGCCAAGGCCGAGGACGCCGGCTTCACGGTCAAGAACGTCGCCGACGCCGCCGAATGGGCCGACGTCATCATGATCCTGGCACCGGACCAGCACCAGCGCGCCATCTACAACGACTCCATCAAGGACAAGCTGACCCCCGGCAAGGCACTGGCCTTCGCCCACGGCTTCAACATCCGCTTCGGCTACATCCAGGCTCCGGAGGGCGTCGACGTCATCCTGATCGCCCCGAAGGCTCCGGGCCACACCGTGCGCCGCGAGTTCGAAGCCGGCCGCGGCATCCCGGACATCATCGCCGTGGAGCAGGACGCATCCGGCAACGCCTGGGAGCTGGCCAAGTCGTACGCCAAGGCCATCGGCGGCACCCGCGCCGGCGTCATCAAGACCACCTTCACCGAAGAGACCGAAACGGACCTCTTCGGTGAGCAGGCCGTACTGTGCGGCGGTGTTTCCCAGCTGGTCCAGTACGGTTTTGAGACCCTCACCGAAGCCGGCTACCAGCCGCAGATCGCCTACTTCGAGGTACTGCACGAGCTCAAGCTCATCGTCGACCTCATGTGGGAAGGCGGCATCGCCAAGCAGCGCTGGAGCGTCTCCGACACGGCAGAATACGGCGACTACGTCTCCGGCCCGCGCGTCATCACCCCCGAGGTGAAGGAAAACATGAAGGCCGTCCTGGCCGACATCCAGTCCGGCGCGTTTGCCAAGCGCTTCATCGAGGACCAGGACAACGGCGCCGTCGAGTTCAAGGAACTGCGCGCCAAGGCCGAGCAGCACCCCATCGAGGCCGTTGGCCGCGAGCTGCGCTCCCTGTTCTCCTGGCAGCAGCAGGACGTGGACTACGTGGAAGGCTCCGCGGCCCGCTAAGGCTGCCGCGCCACCGCTTTTACCCAAATGGTGAGGCCGGGTTCACACTTAACAATGTGAGCCCGGCCTTTCCGTCCGCCTAGACTTGTTTCCATCCCCAGGACTGCAACGCAGAGGATCAGCCGTGTCAAAACCCGTAGTACTGCTCGCCGAAGAACTTTCCCCCGCCACCGTCGAGGCCCTTGGCCCGGACTTTGAAATCCGACAGACCGACGGCGCAGACCGTTCCCAGCTGCTCTCGGCGATCAGCGACGTAGACGCCATCCTGGTCCGCTCCGCCACCCAGGTGGACGCCGAAGCGATCGCCGCGGCCAAGAACCTGAAGGTCATCGCGCGCGCCGGGGTGGGCCTGGACAATGTGGACATCAAGGCCGCAACCCAGGCAGGCGTGATGGTGGTCAACGCCCCCACGTCCAACATCGTGTCCGCCGCCGAACTCACCGTGGGCCACATCCTCAGCCTGGCCCGCCACATCCCGCAGGCCAGCGCCGCCCTCAAGGACGGCGAATGGAAGCGCTCCAAGTACACCGGCATCGAACTGTTCGAAAAGAAGATCGGCATCATCGGCCTGGGCCGCATCGGCGCCCTGGTGGCAGCCCGCCTCAAGGGCTTCGACACCAAGATCCTTGCCTACGATCCCTACATCACGTCCGCCCGTGCCGCGCAGCTCGGCGTGCAGCTGGTCACCCTGGACGAACTCCTGGCACAGTCCGACTTCATCACCATCCACATGCCCAAGACCCCCGAGACCGTGGGCATGCTGGGCGCGGACGCGTTCAAGAAGATGAAGTCGACCGCCTACGTGGTCAACGTCGCCCGTGGCGGCCTCGTCGATGAAGAAGCACTCTTCACGGCCCTGCAGGACGGCGAAATCGCCGGTGCCGGCGTGGACGTCTTCGCCAAGGAACCCAGCACCGACCTGCCGTTCTTCAAGCTCGACAACGTCGTGGTCACCCCCCACCTGGGCGCCTCCACGGACGAAGCACAGGAAAAGGCCGGCGTCTCCGTGGCCAAGTCCGTCCGCCTGGCCCTCGCGGGCGAGCTCGTGCCGGACGCCGTCAACGTCGCCGGCGGCGTCATCGCCCCCGACGTCCGCCCGGGCATCCCGCTGATCGAGAAGCTGGGCCGCATCTTCACTGCCCTGACCCACGCCTCCCTGACCCAGTTCGACGTCGAAGTTGCCGGCGAAATCTCCTCGCTCGACGTCAAGGTGCTTGAACTCGCCGCGCTGAAGGGCATCTTCGCCGATGTGGTGACCGAGCAGGTCTCCTACGTCAACGCACCCGTCATCGCCGAGCAGCGCGGCATCAATGTCCGCCTCATCACCACCCCCGACACTGAGTCGTACCGCAACGTCCTGACCCTGCGCGGCGCCCTCAGCGACGGCAGCCAGATCTCCGTGGCGGGCACCCTGACCGGCCCCAAGCAGATCGAGAAGCTGGTGGGCATCAACGGGTTCGAGGTGGAAATCCCCATCAGCGAGCACCTCGTGGTGGTTGCCTACACCGACCGGCCGGGCGTGATCGGAACCATCGGCCACATCCTGGGCATGAACAACATCAACATCGCCGGCATGCAGGTTGCGCGCTCCGATGAGGGCGGCAAGGTCCTCGCCCTGCTGACCATCGACAGCTCCGTTCCGCAGCAGGTGCTGGACGCCATCAAGGCAGGTATCGGCGCCGAGATGGTCCGGGAAGTGGACCTGGAAGACTAGCGCGACACACCGGCCGAAACGCCGTAGCCGCTCCTCCGCGGGGGTATGACCCGGCGGATCCACGTATGATTGGCCGGTCTGCTTACAATGGCTGGGTCCTTATTCAGGACCGTAGCCGGCAGGCCGGCCAATACCTTTTGCACATCCGTCCGTCATTGCCCACGCCTGCCCGGGGGACGGAAGTGCGCGCAC
The DNA here is from genome assembly GCF_030812615.1 of Pseudarthrobacter niigatensis. Lineage (NCBI taxonomy): Bacteria > Bacillati > Actinomycetota > Actinomycetes > Micrococcales > Micrococcaceae > Pseudarthrobacter > Pseudarthrobacter niigatensis. Next base: position 405,306 of record NZ_JAUSTB010000002.1, read on the forward strand.
GCAATCCAGGTTTCAGGGAGTTCCATGAACGCCGTCCAGAGGTTCATCAGAAGCAGGGTGCTGCTGTTGACCGCGGCCATCTTGATCGCAGCCATGTGCTTGTCGGTCGTCGTCCAAAGCCAGTCACAGGCTGCGCTCAACCGGACGGTCGATGAAAACTCGAGGGGGCTCTACGACATCCTGGTCCAGGCCAAGGCGCCCTCCGGGGCGCTTCTGCAGCCCGAAATCGCCAACGGCGCGGGCGGCATCGGCTTCGACCAGCTGGACTCCATCCGGAAGCTGTCCGGCACGTCCGTGGCTGCCCCCATCAGCCTGGTCTCGCGCGTCACCCAGAACCTGGAGACGCCCCGCCTCGACGCCATGGATTACCTGGGCTACAACGCCGGACTGGCCGGCACCGCCACGGCGGACCAGGCCGCCGGCGCCACCGCCCCGGACAAGTGGCCGGCAGCGGAGTCCGTCCTGACCGATGCCGCCAAGAAGTACCGCCTCACCGCCAGCGCCGTGAGCTCCGACGGGAACTCCGAGCAAACCCTGTTCAAGACCACGGCCGAGGGCACGCTGGGCAAGGCGAAGCTCGTCGAGGAGAAGGCCGCCGGCGGCAGCAGCATCCGCATCGCCGCGCCGGCAGGGGAGACGGGCATCAAGTTCCCTGCGCCCGCCGGCGGGTCCGAGCACAACCTCTTCAACCTCTCCGTGGCACTCCCGATGGCCCCCGAGGTCACCGAATCCGTCGTGGCCGTGGACCCTGCCGCCGAGCGGGCGCTCCTCGGTTCCGCCGGCGACTTCCTGGCTCCGCTGGAGAAGGCGCCGCCGGCTGATGCCCGCGACGCCGGCGCCGTGGGCCGCTACCTGGAAGGCCTCTTCACGAGCGGCATCAGCATGGACCAGCTCAAGGAAGGCCCCGACTTCCTGGGCGTTAAGCTCAAGTACTGGGCGCCCCTGATGACCCAGTACCAGCAGGCCAAGCGCAACGGCCAGCTGACCACCGGTTCGCAGGCGGTACCGCTGATCGTGCGCTCCGGCACCTCGCTGGACCTCAAGTACAACGTCAAGATCGAGGAAATTGACGACGCCGGCAAGGTCGTCAAGGACGTCGGCACCGTCTCGAAATCCCTGGGCAAGGATTACCTGCCGTTTGTTTCCAAGGACCCCTTCGTGTTGTCCTGGCCGGGTTCGACCGACCACTCCTCGCTGCTGGGCGCCACCGGCAACTTCAACCCGGGCCTGTACACTCCGGCCAAGTGGAGCACCAATTTCGCCGGCGCCCCCAAGTACACAGACGGAGACACCGCGTCCAACGGTGCCGTGGACAAGACGGCAGTTCCCGGGGATTGGGTCACCGTCAACCGACTTCCCGACAAGGCGTCCAACGGCGCGCCGGTCGACCAGACCCAGCGCAATCCGGTTGACGAGCGGTCCTACCGCGACAACCTGCCCACCGGCCAGCAGCAGTCTGCGCAGCCGCTGCCCATGGTCTACGGTACGTTCGACCCCGCCGCGGTGGAGGCCGCCTCCGGCGACGTCAACAAGCTGCCGCTGGGCGGCTACGATCCCACCCCGTTTACCCTGACAAAGGACGCCTCCGGCAAGGACGTTCCAGCCGCGGAGCTGAAGCCGTCGCTCAGCGCCACCGGACTGGCCAGCCAGTCCGCCGGTGCCATCACGGACTTCTACGGACTCGCCGCCGCGCGCGGCTACAAGCAGAACGCCGCCGTCATCGATGCCGTCCGCGTCCGCGCCAAGGCGCCGGGCAGCTGGAAGGACGCCCAGCCTGAGGTGGAGAAGCTCGCCGCGCAGATCCGGGACATGGGCCTTGACGCCACCGTGGTGGCGGGTTCCGCCCGTGAGGACACCAGCATCTTCGTTCCCGGCTACTCCAAGGACGGCGCCGGAAAGGAATCGGCTCTCGGCACGGTCCAGCAGTCCTGGGTCCGCCAGAACTCCGCGGAGGCCGTGGCGGGGGCACTTTCGGGAACCAACATCACCCTCCTGTTCCTGACGCTGTGCGGGGCGGCACTCCTCACCGGCGCCTCGACTGTGAGCTACATCCGTAAACGCCGCAGTGAGGCCGGAACCCTGCGGGCCATGGGCTGGACCCAGCGCCGGATCCGAAGCTGGGTACTCGAGGAATTCGGCGTCGGGGCCGTGCTGCTTGCCGCCGCGGGCATCGTGCTGAGCCTGCTGAGCTGGAGCCTGGCCACCGCACTGGTGTGCGCCGCCGTCCTGGTGCTCTACTGTGCTGCAGCGCTGTTCGCCGCCCGGCAGCTGCGCCACCGCGACGTGATCGACCAGGAACCGCAGCACGACGAACGCCTCATCCCCGTCGATTCGCCGCTCACCTTCGCCAACCGGCAGCTGAGCACCAACAAGTTCAACACCTTGTCGCTCGCCGTCGCGGTCGGTGTCTTCGGCGCGGCAGTGGGCGGCCTGATTGCCCTCCTGATCGACATTCCCCGCGCCGCCGGTGCCAGCGCATTGAGCGGCCTGGCCGCCGCCAGCGTGACGCTCCCAAGCATCCTGCTGGCACTGTCCGGCGTGGCAGTGGGGCTGGTCCTGACCCTGGTGACGGGCCGGTTCGAGCTCAACGCCAAACGCCAGTACCTGGGCATCCTCCAGGCCATGGGCTGGAACCCGGACATGCTCCGCCAGGTGCGGTTGTTCGAGAACGCGCTGGTGGGAACCGTGGCCCTGCCGCTGGGCGTGCTGGGCGCCCTGGGCATCGGCCTGCTGCTGGCCCCCTACGCAGCCATCTGGGCTGCAATAGCCGGGCTGGTGGCTGTAATTTGCTGGATACCGATTGCAACGAAAGTGGTCCAATGACAAACCCGACGAACGTCCAGCGCAGCCGCAGGAGCGGCTCCAACGAGGTCCCCCTGCAGACCCGGGCCAACACCATCGTCAAGTCGGCTGACCACGCCACCCCGCTGGAGATGCGCGACATCACCATCCGCTACGGCGGCGGCAAGGGCGGCGCCGAAGCCGTGAGCGTGGTGGAAGGCTTCGACCTGACCCTGCACGCCGGCGAGATGCACTGCGTCGCCGGCCGAAGCGGTTCCGGCAAGACCAGCATCCTGACCGTCGGCGCGGGCCTTACCTTGCCGACGTCGGGACGCGTCTTCTGGGAAGGCGATTCCCTCGAAAGCATGGGCGACGACGAAATCGCCGACCGCCGTCGTGCCCTGATCGGTTACGTGGATCAGGGCGGTGCCCTGATCGACGGCATGAGCGCCCTGGAGAACGTCCTCCTGCCTGCCGTTCCCGACGGCGAGGTGGACCAGCGCCGCGACATGGCCAAGGACCTGCTGGACCTGGTGGGCCTGGGCCGCCGCATGCGGCACCGTCCCGCCCAGCTCTCCGGCGGTGAGCGGCAGCGCGTGGCCATTGCCCGGGCCCTGATCCTCGGCACCCGGGTCCTGGTGGTGGATGAGCCCACCGCCTCCCTGGACCGTGCCTCCGCCAACCGCATCATCAGCATCCTGAAGGACACCACCTCCGACGGCATCGCCGTCCTGGTGGCCTCCCACGACCACGAGCTGGTCCGCCTGAGCGATACCCTGACAGAACTGATCTAGTCCGCCCACCCCGCACCGAAGGTAACCGTCCGCACCGTGACTGCTCCAGAGAAAACGCCGTTCTACATCACCACGGCCATCACCTACCCCAACGGCGTACCGCACATCGGGCACGCCTACGAGTACATTGCCACCGACGCCATGGCGCGCTTCAAGCGGCTGGACGGCTATGACGTGATGTTCCTGACCGGCACCGACGAGCACGGCATGAAAATTGCCCAGACCGCGGAGAAGGAAGGCATCACGCCCAAGGAACTGGTGGACCGGAACGCAGAGGTCTACAAGGCTGCGCACTCCGACCTGGGCATCAGCTACGACCGCTTCATCCGCACCACCGACGAAGACCACTACGCGGCCTCGCAGGCCATCTGGAAGAAGATGGAAGCCAACGGCGACATCTACCTCGACAAATACGAGGGCTGGTACTCCGTGCGGGACGAGGCCTTCTACGCCGAGGATGAGACGGTGGTGAAGGACGACGGCGTGCGCTACTCGAAAGAGACGGACACCGAGGTGACGTGGACGGCGGAGGAGAGCTACTTCTTCCGGCTCTCCGCCTACCAGGACAAGCTGCTGGCACTGTATGAATCCCACCCGGAGTTCGGCGCACCCCAGTACCGGTTCAACGAGGTCATCAGCTTCGTCAAGCGCGGCCTGGAGGACCTGTCCATCAGCCGGACCACGTTCGACTGGGGCGTTCCCGTGCCCGGCAACGACAAGCACGTCATGTATGTCTGGGTGGATGCGCTGACCAACTACCTCACGGGCGTCGGCTACCCGGATGTGGACTCGGAGAAGTTCCGGAAGTACTGGCCCGCCGACGTCCACATCATCGGCAAGGACATCTCCCGGTTCCACGCCATCTACTGGCCCGCCTTCCTGATGAGTGCCGGGCTGGAACTGCCCAAGCGCGTGATGATCCACGGCTTCCTGCACAATAACGGGGTCAAGATGTCCAAGTCCCTGGGCAACGTGGTGGCGCCGGCGGACTTCGTGGCCCGCTACGGCCTGGACCAGGTGCGGTTCTTCTTCCTGCGCGAGGTCCCGTTCGGCGCCGACGGCAGCTACAACCACGAGGCCATCGTGGGCCGGATGAACGCGGACCTCGCGAACAACTTCGGCAACCTGGCCCAGCGGTCCCTGTCCATGGTGGCGAAGAACTGTGACGCCGCGGTACCCACCCCCGGGGAGTTCGCGGCTGCAGACCAGGCCATCCTTGATCAGGCCAACGGCCTGCTGGACGCCGCCCGCGCCGCCTTCGACAAGCAGGAGTTCAGCCGGGCCCTGGAGGCAATTTGGGGCGTCCTGCACCACACCAACGCCTACTTCGCCGAGCAGGCGCCCTGGGTGCTGCGGAAGACCGACGTCGAGCGCATGGACACCGTGCTCTACGTGACGCTGGAGGTCCTGCGGATCGTGGCCATCCTGGCGCAGCCGGTCATGCCCGGCGCATCCGCCAAGCTGCTGGACGCGCTGGGCCAGGCCGACGGCGGGGCCAGGCAGTTCACGGCAATCGCCACCCCCATCGTGCCCGGCACCGCACTGCCCGCCCCCGCCCCCGTCTTCCCGAAGTTCGAGGAACCTGCCGAAGCCTGAGGTTTCGGCGCGCGCAGAGGGGCAGGTGCCGCGGGTTTCCGCGGCACCTGCCCCTTTTCCGTTCCGGGAGCCTTGGGAGCCGAGGCCGCTAGGCGGCGGCGAGCCCCTGGACGGGTGACAGCCGTGCCGCCCGCCGGGCAGGAATGACCGACGCGAGCAGGCCGGCGACGACGGCCACCGCCAGCACGCCCAGCAGTTGCAGCCAGGGGACGGAAGGCGTGACCTCGGCCAGGCTGCCGAGGGCAGACCTGGCGCCCAGCCACCCGTACAGGGTTCCCAGCGCAGCCCCGAGCAGCGCCGCGACGCCGGCCACCAGGGCCGCTTCAAGGGCAAGCATCCCCCGCAACTGGCCTTTGGTGAGGCCCAGCGCCCGGAGCAGGGAGTTCTCCCTGGTCCGTTCGAGCACGGACAGCGACAGGGTGTTTGCCACCCCGATCAGTGCGATCAGCACTGCCACCCCCAGCAGGCCGGTCACCACCAGGAGCAGTACGTCGATGACTTCATTGAAGGTGACGCGTTCTATGGCGGCACCACTGACGGCTCCGACGGACACGCCTGCTGCCCCGGCAACAGCGGACTGGATGTCCCTGATCCGGTCCGCGGACAGCGGCCCGTTGGCCGGAGCGTCCGCAAGGCGCAGCCAGATGGCGCTTGCCGCCGGTCCGGTGACATCGGTTCCTGCGGTGTCTGCTGAGGAAACTCCCCGCAGCGGGCCAAACCGGCGGGCGGTGTCGGTGGACACCAGGGCCGGGATGTTGCGGGTCCGCAGCACCACGGCTTCCAAAGTGACCGTTCCGGCAGTGCCGTTGACCTCAACGGAGCCGGCCGGGGAGCCTTCCGGCAGGTAGATCCTGCCTGGCTCCAGGGTGATCGTCGTGTCACGGAGCAACTGGCCGGCCTCCGCCGCGTCAAGGGCGTAGACGGGACCTTCCATGTCCCCGGCGCGCATGGTGCCTGCTGCCGGCAGCAGGGCTGCAGCTGCGACGCCGTCCACCCGTGCTGCTGCGTCACGCCCAGCGTCTGTCAGTGCATCCCCGGTAAGGGCCATATCCACGGGGTAAGTCCCGGCGAGGGCGTCGTCAAATGCCTGGCGGGCCGTGGCGGCTCCGGTCATCATCAGGGATACGAGCGTGACGCCGATCAGCAGGGCGGCAGCAGTGACGGAGGTCCGGGCCGGGTTGCGGACGGCATTGAGCGCTGCCAGCTTCCCGGGTACGCCTGCAGGGGCAGCCAGCCCTCCCGCGAGGCCCACCAGCCGCGGCACGAACAGGGTGGCGCAGAGCAGGACTCCGACGAACGACAGCACGCCGCCGGCAAAAGCCACCACCAGCATCACGGCCGCGGCGCCGAACGCCAGCAGCGGGACGCCGAGGGCCAGGGCGCCAAGGCCCAGGACCAGCCGCACGCGGCCGCGCCGGTTCCCGATTCCGGCATCGTCAGCCGGCCGGAGTGCAGCAAGCGGAGCCACGGCCGTGGCCGCCTTCGCCGGAACCAAGGCGGCGCCCACGGTCAGCAAAGTACCCACTGCCAGCCCCGCGATGACGGATGACGGCGGGACGGCCATGGTGGCAAAGGCCATGTCCGGCTGCATTCCGGCCCAGCCGATCAGGGCTGCCATCAGGCCAACCGCGGCGAGCACGCCCGCCGCGGACGACACCAGGCCCACCACCAGGGCTTCGGCCAGGACCGAGCTGCGAACCTGGCTCCGGCCCGCGCCCAGGCACCTGAGCAGCGCCAGTTCCCTGGTGCGCTGCGCCACCAGCACCGCGAAGGTGTTGGACACCACCAGGCCGGAGACCAGCAAGGCCACGCCCGCGAAAGCCAGCAGGATGATTGTCAGTTCGTCCTGGCCTCCGGTCATCATCGCCACCTGGGCGGTAACCTGCTCGTCCGCGGTTTTGACCTGGGCGCCGGTGCCGGCGACCGCAAGGGCTGCCAGTACGTTCCGGCCGGCTTCGGCGGCGTCCGCACCCGGGGCCAGGGCGAGCTGGATGCTCCCGTATCCGGCGGCATCGCCCGTCCCGGCTCCCGGGCCCGGTGTGCCCGCTGCCAGGGCGCTGACGGCCGGTGTCCCCGCGAGGACCTGGGGGAGGGCAGAGGCGAAGGGGTCGTTGCTGCCGCGCAGGATCCCGGTCACGGTCATCGCCACCGTTACCGCGCCGTCCGGCCCCCTGAGGAGCAGTGGGTCGCCGACCTGCAGCCCGTAGCGGGCGGCCGTGGCCCCGTCCACGGCGACGCCGTCAGCACGTTCCGGAAGAACGCCGTCGGTCACGGCGGCGGTTTCCAGGGCTGCAGGCGCAAGGTTCCGGGCCTGGGCGGACACCTCCTGGCCGGCGGCGGTGAACTCCGCATAGGCCTGCAGCCGGCCGTAGGCCTCCGTCACGCCAGGCACGGCACGGACCGCTGCCAGCGCGGCATCATCGAAGGTCCCCGTGTCCGGGAGCGCGACGAGTCCTGCCTTGCTGTAGGCCTCGCCGAGGCTGGCGCCCAGCGACGCCCGGGTGCTGGCCCCAACCATCAGGGTGGTGGACAGGAAAGCCACTGACAGCATCACTGCCAGGCCGACGGCAATGAACCGGCGGCTGTGGGACTGGAATTGCGAGAGGGCAACGCGCAGCATGCTCAGCCTCCCAGCTTGCCGAGCGCAGCGAGGACGGACCCGGCTGTGGGCTCGGCGATCTCGCCTACCAGGCCGCCGTCACTCATCAGGACCACCCGGTCGGCGTAGCTGGCCGCCACCGGATCGTGGGTGACCATGATGATCGTCTGGCCCATTTCCCGGCTGCTGCGGCGCAGCAGTGCCAGGACCTCGCCACCAGCCGTTGAATCAAGGTTGCCGGTGGGTTCATCCCCAAACACGACGTCGGGCCGGGTCAGCAGGGCCCGGGCCACGGCCACCCGCTGCTGCTGGCCGCCGGAAAGCTCGTGCGGCCGGTGCCGGAGCCTGTCCCTAAGGCCAAGCGTGGCAACCACCGTGTCGAACCAGGCGGTATCGGTGGCCTTGTTTGCCAGTGCCAGCGGCAGGGTGATGTTTTGTTCAGCGGTCAGGGTGGGCACGAGGTTGAAGGCCTGGAAGACGAAACCGATCCGGTCGCGGCGAAGCGTGGTGAGCTGCTTGTCGTTTAAGGCCGTGATGTCCGTCCCACCCACCAGGATCTGGCCGGAGTCGGCGGTGTCCAGGCCGGCGAGGCAGTGCATCAGGGTCGACTTGCCTGAGCCGGAGGGTCCCATGATGGCGGTGAAGCGGCCTGCGGCGAAGTTGACGCTGACCTCGCGCAGGGCGCTGACCCTGGTAGCGCCGCGGCCGTAGTTCCTGGTGAGGGACAGCGCCTGGACGGCGGGGGAGGAAGCGGCGTTTTCCCTGTTCAAAGCAGGGTGGGCATGCATGGAAGTTGTCATGGTTCCACGCTATGGCGGGCCACCGTGCCGGGGGATCGCCCGGTGGTCTGGTCCTGCCGGCGGCGGGCTCATACCCAGGTCTGACCTTGGTGCTGCGGGAACTACCCTCCGGGGGTGACCACGCCGGTCTCGTAGGCGATCACGACAGCCTGGACCCGGTCCCGCGCCCCCAGTTTGGCCAGGATATGCCCCACGTGGGTTTTGACGGTCGCTTCGGAGACGAACAGGCCTGCCGCGATCTCAGGATTGGAACGCCCATGTGCCATGAGCGTGAACACTTCGCGCTCACGGGCCGTGAGCCGTGCGACGGCCGCGTATTCTTCGGGGCGTTCGTTGCCCTGGGCGCGCAGCAGCGGCGCGACGTGGTCCAGGAGCCGGCGGGTGGTGGAGGGTGCGATGACGGCGTCGCCGCGGTGCACCGTCCGGATGGCGTCCAGCAGTTCCTCCGGCGGAGCGTCCTTGAGCAGGAAGCCGCTGGCTCCGGCCTGGATGGCAGCCAGCGCATACTCGTCCAGGTCGAACGTTGTCAGGACGACAACGCGAAGGTCAGCCCTGGCGGACCCGGCAGGAGCGGCAGCGGCGCGTTCCATGAGCTGGCGGGTGGCTTCAATGCCATCCATCCCGGGCATGCGTACATCCATCAGGACAACGTCGGCGGCTGCCGCGCCGAGGGCCTGGAGTGCTTCGAGGCCGTTGCCCGCCTCGGCCACGACGTCAAGGTCCGGCTGGGAATTGATCAGCATGCCCAATCCCGAGCGCACGAGTTGCTGGTCATCGACCAGCGCCACCCGGATCGGGGACGCAGCGTCGCGTTCTACTGTCAATGTCATGCTCAAGCCTCTGTGTAGGGGAGGAAGGCCGAAACCTGAAAGCCCCCGCCAGCGGCCGGGCGGGCCACCAAGGAACCATCGTAAAGGTTGATGCGCTCCCGCATGCCCCGCAGCCCGTTACCTCCGTCCCCGCCACTTGCCGCGGGATCGGCAGATGCGCCCCGGCCGTCGTCGTGCACGTCGATCTGGAGCCCCCGCTGCTGCCACCGGACCGAAACCCGGGCCCGGGCCAGCGGGCCTGCATGTTTGAGGACGTTGGTCAGGGATTCCTGGAGGACCCGGTACGCCGTGAGTTCGGCGCCCGCCGGCAGGGTGCGCCGCGGCGATCCCAGCTGTTCGATGTCCAGCGGCAGTCCGGCCGCGCGGAACCCCTGGAACAGGTCATCAAGGTCCGCAAGCCCGGGCAACGGGCGGGTGGTGGATTCATCGCCGTGCCGCAACACGCCCAGCAAACGGCGCATTTCCGCCAGCGATGTCCGTGCCGTGGCAGCGACGGTGGCCAGCGTTTCCGTGGCCACGGCCGGGTTGGCCGCCGCGGCGTACCGTGCTCCGTCGGACTGGGTGATGATTACGGACAGGGAATGCGCCACGATGTCGTGCATTTCACGGGCAATGTGGGCGCGTTCATCGGCGGCGGCCAGCGAGCGTTCCTGCTGTTGTTCGATTTCGAGCCGGCGGGCACGGTCCGCGAGGGTCTGAAGTTGCTGGCGGCGCACGCGTGTCAGGTCCCCCAGGGTCCAGCTGAACAGGACCAGCATCCAGATCAGGACGGTGTACACGGCGCTGATGGTGAGGCCCAGCACGCCGGTCTGGGCTGTGCTGCTGAGGTTTCGGCTGGTCAGCAGGACCCCGCCCAGCAAGCCCAGGACCAGGACCGACCGGCTGGCCCAGGCAGGACCATAGGCGGCAACGGCATAGATGATCAGCGGAACAGCCACCAATCCCGCCAGGGGCTCCAGCCCGGTTGCCCACAACGCCAGGGATGCCAGTAAAGTGGCGCCGGCTGCAGGCACCGGCCTGGTGCGCCGCCATGCCAGCGGCACCACCAGGGCGCTGGACAGCACGAAGTGCCAGGGGCGGTCTGCCATGAGGTATACCGGGCCGCAGAAAAGCAGGAGCGCCAGCATGAAGACCAGGTCCACCCGAAAAGTGTTAACCCGGAGCCAGTGATAAACCTTGTGCCGTAACTCCACCCCGGAACTCTATGCTGTTGCGGTGGCGGGTGCCTCATACCTGGGGCTGATCTCGCTCCGCTTGTTGCCTTCCACCGGCGACTCAGGACCAGGTGTCCGAAATGTGGGACGGTTTGCCCACCATATGGATGACTTGGCTACCCTGAAAATATGAGCAAATCCTCCATCGATCTTGCAGTTATTCCGGGCGACGGCATCGGCCCCGAAGTCATCGCCGAGGCCCTCAAAGTCCTGGAAAAGGCTGTGGCGGCGGAGGGCGTGGAGCTCCAGCCGACCCACTACGAACTCGGCGCCGAGCACTGGCTTGCCACGGGCGAGACCCTGCCGGACGAGGTCCTCGCAGACCTTAAGACACGCGATGCCATCCTCTTCGGCGCGGTGGGTGCCGCCCCCGGCGATACCCGCATTCCGTCCGGCATCATCGAGCGCGAACTGCTCCTCAAGCTCCGGTTCAGCCTGGACCACTACGTCAACCTGCGGCCTTCCCGGCTCTACGGAACCGTCGGCAGCCCCCTGGCCAACCCCGGCACCATCGACTTCATCGTGGTCCGCGAAGGAACCGAAGGGCCATACGTGGGCAACGGCGGCACGCTCCGGGCGGGCACCCCGCATGAAGTAGCCACGGAAGTTTCCTTGAACACCGCCCACGGCGTAGAGCGCGTGGTCCGCGACGCGTTCCGCCGTGCCAGCCTGCGGGAACGCAAGCACGTCACCCTGGTGCACAAGCACAACGTCCTGGTCTTCGCAGGGCACCTGTGGAAGCGCACCGTCGAAGCCGTGGCCCAGGAATTCCCTGAGGTCACCCACGACTACCTCCACGTGGATGCCGCCACCATCTTCATGGTCACGGACCCGTCCCGCTTCGACGTCATCGTCACCGACAACCTGTTCGGCGACATCATCACGGACCTCGCTGCCGCCATCACCGGCGGCATCGGCCTGGCGGCCTCCGGCAACATCAACATGGACCGGACCGCGCCGTCCATGTTCGAGCCGGTCCACGGTTCGGCGCCGGACATCGCCGGCCAGGGCAAGGCCGACCCCACCGCCGCCATCCTCTCCGCGGCACTCCTGCTGGACCACCTGGGGTACGCAGAAGCCGCACGCCGGATCGAAGCCGCTGTGGTTGCGGACGTCGAAAAGCGCGATGGCAAGGCCCGCAGCACCAGCGCCGTCGGCGACGCCATCGCCGCGGGACTCTAGCCCACGCCGGGGGCCCCGGCTTCGGGCGTAAGCTTGACTCGAATCACCAAATGCCGCCTCGCCGTTCAGCGCTGAACCCCGGGGCGGCCGATCGTGGAGGAACCATGACTCAGACCGCCCATGGCGTCGAATTCACCCGGCAGCCCTCGGAGAACCCGAAGTCCGCCGAAGAGCGTGCAGCCATCCTGGCAAACCCGGGATTCGGCAACTACTTCACCGACCACACCGCCATCGTCGACTACAGCGTGGACGCGGACGGCAACGGCGGCTGGCACGATGCCCGGATCGAACCGTACGGCCCGATCGTCCTCGACCCTTCCGCTGCCGTATTCCACTACGGCCAGGAGATCTTCGAAGGACTCAAGGCCTACCGGCACGCCGACGGCTCCGTCTGGACCTTCCGCCCCGAGGCCAACGCGGCGCGGCTGAACAAGTCTGCCCGCCGCCTTGCCCTGCCCGAACTGCCGGCCGAATACTTCCTTGGCGCCATCCGTGAACTGGTTGCCGTGGACAAGGAATGGGTGCCCTCCGGTGACGGCGAAGCCCTGTACCTGCGGCCCTTCATGATCGCCACCGAGGCCTTCCTGGGTGTCCGGGCCGCCCGTGAAGTGTCCTTCCGGGTGATCGCCTCGCCGGCCGGCAACTACTTCGGCGGGGAGCTCAAGCCCGTCTCCATCTGGATCTCGCGCCATTACGCCCGTGCAGGCCGCGGCGGCACCGGCGACGCCAAGTGCGGCGGCAACTACGCGGCCTCGCTGATCGCCCAGCAGGAGGCGGAGGCCAACGGCTGCAAGCAGGTGCTGTTCCTGGACCAGGCCAACGACAACGCCGTGGAAGAGCTGGGCGGCATGAATGTGTTCTTCGTCATGAAGGACGGCTCCCTGGCCACGCCCGCCCTCACCGGCACCATCCTCGAAGGCGTTACCCGGATGTCAGTGATCCAGGTGGCCAAGGACATGGGCCGCGAGGTGGCGGAGCGGAAGATCACCCTGGACGAATGGCGCGACGGCGTGGCCTCCGGGGACATCACCGAGGTCTTCGCCTGCGGCACGGCCGCGGTGATCACCCCCATCGGGGTCCTGAAGGACGCCACCGAGTTCATCGGTTCCGAGGACGCCAGGGCCGGCCAGGTCACCATGGCCATCCGCGGGAAGCTCCTGGGCATCCAGACCGGCGCAGAGCCGGATACCCACGGCTGGCTCACCCGGCTGGCCTAGTTTCAAGCTTCAACGCACGACGGCGCCTGCCGGACTTTGGTCCGGCAGGCGCCGTTTTGTGTTCCTTCCGGCGGCAGGATGTCAGCGGCGCGCGGCTTTCCGCGCAGCGTTCTTCATGGCTTTGCGGGACACGGGCTTGAGTGCCTTCCGGGCCGCCTCTTCCGCCAAGGCCCTGTTGCGCCGGGCGTCGATGAGGTCGTTCCAGAGCGTGGTGGCGAAGACGCCGCCGTCCTGGGCGTAGACGTCGTAGGGGTAGCCGGCGTACACGGAGGGGGTGGTGCCGCTGCTGAACAGGTCCTTGCCGTTGGCCTTGGCGACGGCGTCGCCAATGGCCCAGGTCCGGGTCAGGTGGCTGGTGAGGTTCTCCTGCACGAACACACTGGCATCGCTGGACCGGGAAGCCTCTTCCAGCAGCGTCTCCAGATCCGCCGCCAGCAGCGCCGAGCCGGCCTGGTCCGCGGGAGCGGAGGCATCGGCCAGTTCCGCGGCGACGCTGCCGACGGCATCGGTCCAGTCCCGGGTTTCCCGGAACTTCTTCCACGTGGGGAACCAGATGATGCTGCCCGTGGCGTGGTTGTGGATGTGCAGCAGCCCCGTGGCCTTTTCGGTGGCCGAATGGTCGTGGCCGTCGGCGTCCGCCTGGGCGAGAAGGTCTGTCAGTGATGCTGTGCTCATGGGTGGTGTCCGGCTTCCTGCTGGAGATCGTGGTGCTGTCCTTGGTGCCAACCCGAAGCTCGTGCCGTTCTATTCCGCTGCCGGGGATGTGAGGGGCTGGGGAGGACCAGCCGTTGATGCAAGGATGGGTCAGTGACTTTCCATCCCGGCCCGGTCCTGCAGCGGAGCAGCGCGCTTACGCAATTCTTCCTTGCCCCCAATCCGGGCCCCATGAGTTTGGACGGCACCAACTCCTACCTCCTGCGCGCCCCCGGCCAGTCCGCCGTCGTGGTGGTTGACCCAGGACCCGACGATGAACCGCACCTGCAGGCACTGGCCGGTGCCGGCGTCGTCGAACTGATCCTGGTGACCCACCGGCATGCGGACCACACCGCGGGGTCCGCGCGCCTGCACGGGCTCACCGGCGCACCAGTCCGCGCAATGGATGCCAACCACTGCCATGGCGGGGGAGAACCCCTGGCGTCCGGGGAAGTTATCCGGGCGGCAGGGCTGGAGATATTGGTGGCAGCCACGCCGGGCCACACCTCCGACTCCGCCTGTTTCCACCTGCCGGCGGACGGGCAGCACGGGTCTGTGCTCACGGGAGACACCATCCTTGGCCGGGGGACCACCGTGCTGGACTATCCGGACGGGACGCTGGGCGATTACCTCGCCTCCCTGGACCTGCTGGAGTCCCTGGGGCCTGCCACGGTACTTCCTGCGCACGGCCCGGTGCTGGCGTCCCTGGAGTCTGCGGCCCGCGGCTATCGGGCGCACCGGGAGGAGCGGCTGGCGCAGATCCGTGCCGTGCTTGACCGGCTGGGCCGGGACGCGTCCATAGGGGAGGTGGCTGACGCCGTCTATGCCGACGTCGGCCCTTCCGTCCGGCGTGCGGCCGAACTGTCCGTGGCAGCGCAGCTTTCCTACCTGCGCGGCGGCGGAAGCGAAGGGCGGCCCGCCCTGCGGGGACGGTAGGGTAGGAGCCATGCGTATTGCCAGGTTTGTCGTCGATTCCGATCCCCTGTACGGCGTTGTGGAAGGTGAGCCAGGCAGTGAGGAAATCACTGTCATCCACGGCGACCCCTTCTTCAACGGTGTGGAGCGCACGTCCGTGCGCCACAAGCTGGAGGACGTCCGGCTGCTTGCACCCATCATTCCGCGCAGCAAGGTGATCGGCGTGGGCCGGAACTTCGTGGAGCACGCCCATGAGCTCGGCAATGAGGTACCTGCCCAGCCGTTGCTGTTCCTGAAGCCGAACACCGCAGTCGTTGGTCCCAATGATCCCGTAGTGCTGCCGGAGTTCTCCGAGGAAGTCTCCTTCGAAGCTGAGCTGTGCGTGGTGATCGGCCGCATCTGCAAGGATGTGCCGGAAGACCGCGTGGACGACGTCATCTTCGGCTACACCTGCGGCAACGACCTCACTGCCCGTGACGTGCAGAAAACCGACCTGCAGTGGACCCGCGCCAAGGGCTTCGACACCTCCGCCCCGCTGGGTCCCTGGATCGAGACCGACCTGGACACGGAGGACCTGCAGATCCAGGGCCGGCTCAACGGCGAGGTGCGCCAGGACGGCAGCACCAGCCAGATGATCCGTGGCGTGCGGGAACTGGTCTCCGTAGTGTCGCAGGCCTTCACCCTGCTGCCCGGCGACGTGATCATGACCGGCACGCCGGCCGGCGTGGGGCTGGTCAAGGAGGGCGACCGCTTCGAGGTGGAAATCGAGGGCATCGGCCGGCTGTCCAACCCGATCGTCCGCCGCTAGCACCCTACCCGAGGTCGGAAAGCGGGGCCCGGCGGGGCGGGTAAAGTTGAAGCCACTATGAGTATCGCTTCTTCGTCACCTGCCGCCTCCATCCCGCCCGTCACCGCCGAAACTCCCGTCCGGGTCCGTTTCTGCCCGTCGCCGACGGGCACCCCGCACGTGGGACTGATCCGGACGGCGCTGTTCAACTGGGCCTACGCGCGCCACACCAAGGGCACGCTGGTCTTCCGGATCGAGGACACGGACGCGGCACGCGACAGCGAGGAAAGCTACCACCAGCTGCTCGACGCGCTGAAGTGGCTGGGCATCGACTGGGACGAGGGCGTGGAGGTGGGCGGCCCGCATGAGCCGTACCGGCAGTCCCAGCGCGGCGACATCTACCAGGACGTCATCAAGAGGCTGCACGAGGGCGGATTCATCTACGAGTCCTTCTCCACCCCGGAGGAGATCGAGGCACGCCACCGTGCCGCAGGCAGGGACCCGAAGCTGGGCTATGACGGATTCGACCGGCACCTGACCGAGGAGCAGCTGGCACAGTACCGGGCCGAGGGCCGGCAGGCTGTGCTTCGCCTGCGCATGCCGGACGAGGACATCACGTTCACCGACCTGGTCCGCGGCGACATCACCTTCAAGGCAGGATCCGTCCCCGACTTCGCCGTCGTGCGGGCCAACGGCGCACCGCTGTACACGCTGGTGAACCCGGTGGATGACGCACTGATGGGCATCACGCACGTGCTCCGCGGCGAGGACCTGCTCAGCTCCACGCCGCGCCAGGTCGCCCTCTACCGGGCCCTCTACGCCATCGGCGTTGCCGAGTACATGCCGGAATTCGGCCACCTGCCGTACGTCATGGGCCAGGGCAACAAGAAGCTTTCCAAGCGCGACCCCGAGTCCAGCCTGTTCCTGCACCGCGAGCGGGGCTTCATTCCGGAGGGGCTGCTGAACTACCTGTCCCTACTGGGCTGGTCCCTCAGTGCAGACGAGGACATCTTCACGGTGGAGCAGCTCGTTGAACATTTCGACATCCATGACGTCTTGGGCAATCCTGCCCGCTTTGACCTGAAGAAGGCCGAAGCCATCAACGGCACCCACGTCCGGATGCTTGAACCCAAGGACTTCCGCGACCGCGTGGCACACTACCTGCGCGAAGCCGGCCTGGTGGGGGAGATCCTCACCGACCGCGAGGAGGAGATCCTCACCGAAGCGGCACCCCTGGTCCAGGAGCGCATCACGCTGCTGGGGGAAGCGCCGGAGATGCTGGCCTTCCTGTTCAAGGCGGACGACGCCGTCGACGTTGCCGACGACGCGCGCAAGGGCCTCCCCGCGAACCTCTCCGAGGTGCTGGATGCCGCACTTGCCGCGCTGGAACCGGTGGCGGACTGGACGGCGGAGAACATCCAGGCCGCACTCAAGGAGGCCCTCGTGGAAAACATGGGCATCAAGCCGCGCCTCGCGTTCGGCCCGGTCCGCACGGCCGTTTCCGGCCGCCGCGTGTCGCCGCCGCTGTTTGAGTCCATGGTGATCCTGGGCAAGGAGTCCTCCCTGCGCCGGCTCCGCGCCTTCCGCGGCTGATGGCCGCTCCCAGCCAAGCACGCACCGGCGTGCTGCAGACGCCCTTCGGCGCTGTCCGCGGCGTCCTGTTCGACATTGATGACACCCTGGTGGACCTCGAATATTCGATGACCACCGCCCTGCGCGAGGTCAGTGAACACCTCCTCCCCGGCCTGGACCAGGCCGGGTGGGAGCGGTTCGGCCGGATCTTCACCCACGAAACCACGCATTACTACGACCGGTACCTTGCAGGTGAGCTGACGTTCAACGAACAGCGCCTGCTGCGGGGCAGGGCGGCCCTGGGGCACTTCGGCGTGGAACTGGCCGACGGTGAGGAATCCCACCGGTGGCTCAGCGCCTACGTGGAGAAGCAACCCGCGTACGTCAAGGCGTTTCCCGACGTTTTGCCCCTGCTGGATGTCCTCGACAGCGCGGGCGTCCCCTACGGGGCAGTGAGCAACAACGTCCACGATTACCAGCGGGCAAAACTGGACGGCGCCGGACTGGAACGGATCGTCCACCTGGTGGGTACCGACACGCTTGGCGTGGCCAAGCCACACCCGGCAATGTACCTGGAGGGGGTCAGGCTGCTGGGCACGCCCGCTTCGGAGACACTGTACGTGGGCGATAACCGGCTGCTGGATGCCGAGGGCTCGACGGCGGCCGGCCTGGTGGGCGTGTGGCTCAACCGAGGGGGCGAAGTCGTCGAGGATTTCGACGGCGGCATCGTCGCCTCCCTGGCCCAGCTGCTGCAGTAGCCTTCGTACACAACGACCGCGGTCCTGTCCCAGGACCGCGGTCGTTGCCCGTCGGCGCGTCCTCCGTCAGGCCGCTGCGTCAGGTTGCTGCGGCGGGCCGCAGGGAACGCCTGCGGAGGAGCAGGTAGGCCCCCACGGCGGAGGCCACCAGAAGTGCCACCAGCAGCAGCGCGACCACAGGGTTGTCCAGCCACGACGACGGAGAGACAGCAGCCACTTTGGAGTGCAGCTCCTGCGTGCCGGCGGCGATCCTTGAATTGCCGTCGGCCAGTTTCCCCGCGCCGTCGGCCAGTTTGCCCGAGCCGTCATCAAGCTTGCCGTTGCCGTCGGCCAGCTGCCCGGTTCCGTCAGCGAGCTGGGCTGATCCCGCCTGCAGCTGACCTGTTCCGCGGCTTAGCGCAACGGTGCCGTCCGAGAGCGCCTCGGTTCCGGCCAGCAGTCCCGGGTTCTCCGGGTCGCCGCCGCCGTTGATCCCCGCGCTGAGTTTGGTGGTGCCGTCCTGCAGGTTGTTCGCCGCGTAAATCAGGCCCGGGCTGTCCGGGTTGCCGGGGACACCATCCATTCCCACCCTGATCTTCGCCGTGCCTTCCGCCAGCATGGACGTGCCCAGTACGACGCCCGGGTTCTGCGGGTCCGTTGCATTGAGCTTTTCCGCCAGGGTAGCGAAGCCCGCCTTCAACCGGCCCGCGCCGTCGTTTAACTGGCCGGCCCCGGCGGCCAGGCTGCCGGTTCCGGCCTTAAGCTGCCCGGCGCCGTCGTTAAGTTTTGCTGCCCCCGCGTCAAGCTGGCCCGCTCCCGCATAGGCACGGCGCCCGCCGTCGGCCAGCTTGGCGATCTGGTCCTTGATCACCGCCAGGGGCACCAGGCCCTGGGGACCGTTCGCGGCCGCTTCAAGCTGGTCCAGGCCCTGGCTGAGCGCGGCGAGTCCGTCGCCCTTTGTGGGGTCGTTGCCCGCGCCGGGGTAGCCCTTCAACTGGGCTGTGCCGTTCTTCAGCGCGGCGGTCCCCGCGGTCAAGCTGGTGGCACCGGCGTCGAGCTGTCCGGCGCCGCCCGCGAGCTGGCCCGCTCCCGCTGCCAGCTGCCCCGCGCCGTCTGCAAGGTTGTTCGGTGCGTTTCCGGAAGCTGTGGGAGTCAGTGCCGCTGAGAGGGCTACGGCGCCTGCCTGGAGCTTCCGGGCGCCGTCATCCACCTGGTAGACACCCGGAACAAGTTTGTTCAGGACGTCGTTTTGCAGCTTCGTGGTCCCGGCATGCAGCTTATCCACCCCAGGTGCGAGCTGGTCGCGGACCCCGGAAAAGATCTTCCCCGCGCCCGCCTGCAGGGTTGCGGCCCCGGTGTTCAATGCCGTGCTGCCGTCCTTGACTTTGACCGATCCGTCCTTCACCTGGCCGGCGCCTTTATTCGCGGCGCCGGCCCCTGCGGCCAGCTGGCCGGAACCGTCCTTGAGCTGCGACGCTCCCGCTGCGGCCTGCTCGGCGCCGTCCATGAGCTGGGCCGCGCCGTTGGAGATCTGGCCGGTGAGGTAGGTGTAGAACGCAAGGAAAAGGACAAGCAACAGGGACAACGCGGTGATGGCGATGGACTGTGACCGGGGTCTGGGTTTTGCTGCGGCAATGGTTGCTGTGCGGGTTGTCAACGCTGACACTTCCTAACTTTCCGCCGGACGACGCTGCCCGGGGGCGAAACCGTGGCTGGTAGGGCGTTCCCGTTTTCCTCGTGGGTGACCCAACATGCGGGACAGGGAGATTGTTACCGATGGGTAACTTACTCGAGGGTAACCATAGGACCGGAGGGTGGGCAAGGGTTTATTCCAATCGGTCCACGCAATGGTCCGGACGCGCCGTGGCGCCCGATTTGTGCGAGCCGAAAGTCTCGGGTAAAGTAATTTCTCGTGCTGAGGCGCACGGAGCAGGGAAAAAGCCCTGAAAACCGGCCCGAAAGTGCCATTGGGATATGGTGTAATTGGCAACACTACGGTTTCTGGTACCGTCATTCTAGGTTCGAGTCCTGGTATCCCAGCTCTTGTTTAGTAGCTGATTTCAGCTGCAAAACAGGCGGTTTCCACTCGGTTTTCCGATTTGAAACCACGGCAAGGTGTGTGAAATACCCACTGAGCTTGAGCAGCGGAAACGCTGTCGGAAGTACACGGCCCCATCGTATAGCGGCCTAGTACGCCGCCCTCTCACGGCGGTAACGCGGGTTCGAATCCCGCTGGGGTCACCATCGGAAATGGTCCCGGGCAACAGCCCGGGGCCATTTTGGCATCCCAGCAAATGAGCCTGTCGCGCAGACTCCCATCACGTTCCGCCGACGCGCCGGGGCCGACCTCCCCATCGCCTCAACTGGCATGATGTTGCTGTGACCTCCCATGACGAGCACGGCCGCCCCTCCCAACCACCCCCGCACGCCCTGGCCGCGGTGATGCTCCTGGAGGAAATCCGCGCCGGGCTGGACGGTGTCACGCTTCCGCTGGCCCTCCCGGACGCCGACCAGGCCCGCCGCGACGCGTCAGCCGCAAGGGCCCAGCTGGACGACTACATCCTTCCGCGGTACCGCAGCCTGGACGCGCCCCTGCTTGCCGTCGTCGGCGGCTCCACGGGGGCGGGCAAATCCACCTTGGTGAACGGACTCGTGGGACATCCCGTTACCCGCGCAGGCGCCATCCGCCCCACCACCCGCCAGCCCATCCTGCTGCACAACCCCGCCGAAGCAGCCTGGTTTGAAGGCCAGCGCGTATTGCCGGGACTGGCCCGCATCAGGGGAATGCTGGCGGCCGGTCCGCCACCAGCAGGCCCGCCCGGGGAACAGTCCGGAGCCGCGGACTCGCTGTTGCTGGTGGCGGATCCCGCGGTGCCTGCCGGCATCGCCCTCCTCGATGCGCCCGACGTCGACTCCATCTCGGACCGCAACCGCCTGCTCGCGGGACAGTTGTTGGCGGCCGCCGACCTCTGGATCTTCGTCACCACCGCCAACCGCTACGCCGACGCCGTCCCCTGGACGCTCCTCCTGGACGCCGCTTCCCGGGACATCACGGTGGCCGTGGTGCTGGACCGGGTGCCGCAGGGCGCCGAAGCCGAGGTGAGCCAGGACCTCCGGCGCCTGCTGGACCGCGAAGGCCTGGCCGGAAGCCGCCTGTTCATCATCGCCGAAACTGTCCTGGCTGCCCACGGCATGCTGCCCGCCGGTGCCGTCGATGAGTTGCGGGAGTGGCTGGCCTCGCTGGCCTCTGATGCGGCTGGCCGCGCCGATGTGGCCCGCCGGACCCTGAACGGGGCGGTCCGGGCACTGGCCCAGCGGATCACGGACCTCGCCGGGTCCGTGCGTGAACAGGAACGCGCAGCCGCCCGGC
This sequence comes from Pseudarthrobacter niigatensis, assembly GCF_030812615.1. Lineage (NCBI taxonomy): Bacteria > Bacillati > Actinomycetota > Actinomycetes > Micrococcales > Micrococcaceae > Pseudarthrobacter > Pseudarthrobacter niigatensis. The sequence goes on from NZ_JAUSTB010000002.1 coordinate 426,393, forward strand.
TCGAAGCCGATGCCGTGGCGGCCTACGGGGATGCAGCCGCCCGCATCCTGGACGCAACCCGGGACGGAGCATTGCTGCGGGGCGAGGTCCTGGCCCGCTGGCAGGACTTCGTGGGCACCGGCGAGTTTTTCCGCACCCTTGAGCAAAATGTGGGCCGGTTCAGGGACCGCCTGGGAGCGTTCTTCCGTGGCGAACCCGCTCCGGCGGTGCGGGTGGAAGCGGCCATCGAGACCGGCCTGCAGGCGGTCATCGTCGACGAGGCAGCCAACGCTGCCGAGGACACCGACGGTAGGTGGCGCTCGGACCCGGCAGGCCGGCAGTTGCTGGGGCCGGACGACCTGTCCGGCACGGAGCCCGGGTTCGCCGACCGTGCCGCCGCGGAGATCCGGGCCTGGCAGGAAGCGTTGATGGAGCTGATCCGCACCGAAGGCCAGGGCAAGCGGACCCAGGCCCGCTGGTTGTCGTTCGGCATCAACGGCCTTGGCGCCGCACTGATGATCGTCATGTTTTCGATGACCGCGGGACTGACCGGCCTCGAGATCGGCGTGGCCGGTGGCACCGCCGTCGTAGGCCAGCGCCTCCTGGAAGCCGTTTTCGGCGAGGACGCCGTGCGGCGGATGGCGGACCAGGCCCGGAAGGACCTGGCCACGCGCTGCGAGGGGCTGTTGAAGGATGAGCAGCAGAAGTTCCTGCAGCGGCTGCCGGCCGTCAACCCGGCCCTGGCGCAGGCACTGGCTGCGCAGGCCGGAGAGCTGGCGCGGTTGGCGGAGCGCGCGTGAGCCGGCACGGCGCGGCCCGCGGGTCCTCACGGCTGGACGGCCGGCTCCAGGGCCTCCAGGATGCCTGCGAACTCGGGGAGGGCGTGCTGCCGGACCAGGTGCTGCAGGAGGCGTTCGATGTCCTGGAACGGGCAAGTTCCCGCCGCTCCCTCTCCGGCGACCACACGGTGGTTGGTTTCTTTGGGGCCACGGGAAGCGGCAAGTCGTCCCTCTTCAACGCCGTGAGCGGCGCCGAGATCGCGACGGCGGCCGCCCGCCGTCCCACCACGTCGGAACCGTTGGCAGGGGTCTGGGGAGCAACAGGCAGCGAAGCCCTCCTCGACTGGCTCGAGGTGGGGCACCGCCACCACGCCGCGCCCGTGGACGGCTTCGCCGACGAAGGGACCGGCCTGATCCTGCTTGACCTCCCCGACTTCGACTCCACCCGCGCCGCCAACCGCAAGATCGTGCAGCGCATGGTGGGCATGGTTGACGTCCTGGTCTGGGTGCTCGATCCGCAGAAGTATGCCGACGCGGCCGTCCATAACGGGTTCCTGGCACCCCTTGCCTCCCATGGGGCCGTCACACTTGTGGTCCTGAACCAGGTGGACCGGCTGCCGGCGCATGATGTGCAGCCGGTGCTTGACTCGCTGCACGCGATCCTTGCCGGCGAAGGGCTGGGACAGGTCCGGGTGCTTCCTGCATCCGCCCTGACCGGGGCAGGAATCGGAGAGGTGCGCGCTGCGATCCGGAAGGTGGCCGTCCAGCGGCAGGCACAGTCCCGGCGGCTGGAAGCGGACATCAGCAAAGCTGCGGGGGACCTGGGGCTGGCTTCCGGTGACGGTGAGGCTGCAGGGACCCGGTCCACGGCCAAGGCGCGGCTTGCAGACGAACTGGCCATCGCGGCCAACGTGCCTGCCGTGGTGCGGGCCGTGGGGCAGTCGTACCGCCTTGAATCTGTGCGCCGTACCGGCTGGCCGGTAACCCGCTGGCTTTCCCGGTTCCGGGTTGACCCGCTGCGGCGGCTCAACCTGCGCAGCAGCGCTCCTGCCGGCCTGAACCGGACATCACTGCCGCCGGCGGGTGCGCCGGAGCGGGCACGCACCGACGCAGCGGTCAGGGAGTTCGCGGACTCGGCCAGCGCCGGGGCACCCGGCCCGTGGCGGGCAGCCATCCGGGGGGCTGCGAGGACCGGGCGGGAGCGCCTGCCCGATGCGCTGGACCTGGCCATTGCCGGAACGGACCTGGGTGCCAACCGCAAGGCGTGGTGGTGGGGTGTGTTCAACGTGGTGCAGTGGCTGGCGCTGCTGATCCTGTTGGCTGGCCTGGGCTGGCTGGGCGTCCTGGCCGGGCTGGGATACCTTCAGCTGCCGGTGCCGGAGGTGCCGCGGGTGGAGGGATGGCCGGTGCCCACCCTGATGATTGCCTTCGGCGTGGTGCTGGGAATCTTCCTGGCGGTCACCGGACGTTTCATTGCGGCCGGAGCTGCCCGGGCCAGGGCTGCCAGGGCACGACGACGGCTCAACAGTGCCGTTGCAGCGGCGGCCCAGGAGCTGGTGGTGGAGGCGGTGGAGGCGGAGGTTGCCAGGCTTGCGGCATTTACCAAAGCGCTGAAGAAAGCCGCGCGGCCGTAGGCCGTTGCCGGCCTGCAGGAGCTAGCCGGCCGTGAGGGCGGCCGCGGCGTCCCGGACCTTGATCAGGGTGCGCAGGTTGCGGGTGGTGGTTGCGGCCTTGAACTTCGTTTTCGCGCTGACCTTGCTGAAGGGGCTGTCCAGGGTCCCGCCCACCGGTGCAAGCCAGGCAAGCGCCTCAGGCCCCAGCCGCTGCTGGACCTGGCTTTCAAGGGCTGACCCGGCCGCCTCCAGGTCGTCGAGGACGGCGGTGTCCGAGGACAGGGTGATGTAGGTGTGGGTGGACCTATCGTCTTCCGGATAGGGACAGGCATCCACCAGTTGGGCCACCCGCGCGGCGTCCAGGACCACAACCCACGCTTCATAGCCGAAAGCGGCCCGGAGACATTTTTCGCACTCCTGTTTGACGGCGGCCGCGTCCAGGGTGCTGCTGAGCACCACGTTTCCACTGGCGAGCAGTGTCTTTGCGTCCGTGAAACCGCAGGTCTTGAGTGCGTCCCGCAGGTCCGCCATCTTGATATTGATCCCGCCCACATTGATGCCGCGGAGGAACACTGCATAGCTGCCCATGGGCCCAGCCTAGCGGCGTGGGCGGCCGGGGCAGCGGAACGTCCTAGTCGTTGTTCTTGCGGAGCGCTTCGGTGAGGATGCGTCCTGCATTGCAAACTACTTCGGCGTGGAGGCGCCCGGGCTGGCGGGTCAGCCGCTCAATGGGGCCGGAAATGGAGACGGCGGCGATCACCCGGCCGGACGGACCCCGCACCGGTGCCGAAACGGAGGCAACCCCGGGCTCACGCTCGCCCAGGCTCTGTCCCCAGCCCCGGCGTCGTACTCCTGCCAGGACGGTGGGCGTGAAACGGGCCGACTGCAGGCCCTCAAGCAGCCGGTCGTGGTCCTCCCAGGCAAGGAGGACCTGGGCGGCCGAGCCGGCCTTCATGGACAGCTGGGTGCCCACCGGGATGGTGTCGCGCAGGCCGATGGGGCGCTCGGCGGAGGCGACGCATACGCGCCAGTCACCCTGCCTGCGGAAGATCTGGGCGCTTTCGCCGGTGGCATCGCGCAGCTGCATGAGTACGGGCCCGGCCGAGGCGATCAGGCGGTCCTCCCCGGCGGCGGAGGCGAGCTCCACCAGCCTGCTGCCGAGCACGAAGCGGCCCTGGATGTCGCGGCTGACCAGCCGGTGGTGCACCAGCGCCAAAGCGAGGCGGTGGACAGTGGGCCGGGCCAGGCCGGTGGCGGCTACCAGCTGCGCCAGCGTGGTGGGGCCGGCCTCAAGGGCATCGAGCACCTGGGCCGCTTTATCAATGACACCGACTCCACTAGAATTGTCCATGTAATGATATTGCCGTCTCAATATCTGAGATGCAAATCTTTCGGCTGGCGCAGCGCGGAGCCGTCCTGATTCAGTTGGATCATTCAGCCAAACAGCAGTGAAGGGAGATGGCCATGGCAAAGACATTGGCCGAGAAAGTCTGGGACGCACACGTGGTGCGCAAAGGTGACGGCGATGGAGCCAACGCCCAGCCAGACCTTCTGTACATCGACCTCCATCTGGTCCACGAGGTCACGTCCCCGCAGGCTTTTGAAGGCCTGCGCCTGGCCGGGCGCACGCTGCGCCGGCCTGACCTGACCATCGCCACCGAAGACCACAACACCCCCACGCTGGATATCGACAAGCCCATCGCCGATCTCACCAGCCGCACCCAGATCCAGACGCTGCGCAACAACTGCGCGGAGTTCGGCGTCCGGCTGCACAGCCTGGGCGATGCCGAGCAGGGCATCGTCCACGTGGTGGGTCCCCAGCTGGGCCTCACCCAGCCCGGGATGACCGTTGTCTGCGGCGACTCGCACACCTCCACCCACGGCGCCTTCGGCGCGCTGGCCATGGGCATCGGCACCTCCGAAGTGGAGCATGTCATGGCCACCCAGACGCTCTCGCTCAAGCCGTTCAAGACCATGGCCATCAACGTCGAGGGCACGCTGCGCCCGGGCGTGACCGCCAAGGACATTATCCTCGCCGTGATCGCCAAGATCGGCACCGGCGGCGGCCAGGGCTACGTCCTGGAATACCGTGGCTCCGCCATCCGGGCGCTGTCCATGGAAGCGCGGATGACCATCTGCAACATGTCCATCGAGGCCGGCGCCCGGGCCGGCATGGTGGCACCCGACCAGACCACCTACGAGTACATGAAGGGCCGCCCCCACGCGCCTGAAGGCGCGGACTGGGACGCCGCCGTCGAGTACTGGAACACGCTGCGTACCGACGACGACGCCACCTTCGACGTGCAGGTGGACCTGGACGCCAACACGCTGGAGCCGTTCGTCACCTGGGGCACCAACCCCGGCCAGGGTGTATCCCTGTCCGGGTCCGTGCCGTCGCCCGGGGACTTCGGTGACGAAAACGCCAAGGCCGCCGCCGAGCGCGCCCTGCAGTACATGGGGCTCCAGGCCGGCACGCCGATGAAGGACATCCGGGTAGATACCGTGTTCCTCGGTTCCTGCACCAACTCCCGGATCGAGGACCTGCGCGCCGCAGCGGACATCATCCGCGGCCGCGAAAAGGACCCGCAGGTCCGCATGCTGGTGGTGCCCGGCTCTGCCCGCGTCCGGCTCGAAGCCGAGGCCGAGGGCCTGGACAAGGTCTTCAAAGACTTCGGCGCCGAATGGCGCTTCGCCGGCTGCTCCATGTGCCTGGGCATGAACCCGGACCAGCTGGAGCCGGGGGAGCGGTGCGCCTCCACCTCCAACCGCAACTTCGAGGGACGCCAGGGCAAGGGCGGACGCACGCACCTGGTCTCGCCGGTGGTAGCCGCCGCCACGGCTGTGCGCGGCACGCTCAGCTCGCCGTCGGATCTTGAACCGGCTCCCGAACCCGCAGCCATCCGCATCGACGCAGCCTAGGACATCACCATGGAAAAGTTCACCAAGCACACCGGCATTGGCGTCCCGCTGCGCCAGAGCAACGTTGACACCGACCAGATCATCCCCGCGGTGTACCTCAAGCGCATCACCCGGACCGGCTTCGAGGACGCCCTGTTCTCGGCATGGCGGAAGGACTCCTCCTTCATCCTGAACCAGGAGCCGTACAGCGCGGGCTCGGTCCTGGTGGCCGGCCCGGACTTCGGAACCGGGTCCTCCCGCGAGCACGCCGTCTGGGCGTTGAAGGACTACGGCTTCAAGGCCGTGCTGTCGTCCCGCTTTGCGGACATTTTCCGCGGCAACTCGGGCAAGCAGGGGCTGCTCGCCGCCCAGGTGGCCCAGGATGACATCGAGCTCATCTGGAAGGAACTCGAGAACGCGCCGGGCACACAGGTCACGGTGGATCTCGAGTCCAAAACTGTGGTGTGCGGCAACATCGTGGCACCGTTCGACATTGACGACTACACCCGCTGGCGGCTCCTGGAAGGCCTGGACGACATCGGGCTGACGCTCCAGCACGAGGCCGACATCACCGCGTACGAGGCGACCCGCCAGGCGTTCAAGCCCAAGACCCTGCCGGCGAAGCTTTCCTAGCCCCTGGGCCACCATCCCGGCGGCGGGGCGCAGCGGGGATGGCCGCGCCACGCCCCGCCGCCGGTGCCCCCTTATTTCGGTTCGGTAACGCGACCTCCTATGCTTGGTTGGAGCCTTTGCAAGGTTTTGGGGGCTAGTGATCGTGAGGAAACCGGTATATGAGTAGTGTTCTGACAATCCGCGGCGGTGTCCCGCTTACAGGCCGCGTCAGCGTCCGTGGGGCAAAGAACCTTGTCCCCAAGGCAATGGTGGCGGCGCTGCTGGGCAACGAACCCTCGGTGTTGCGGAACGTGCCGGAAATCAAGGACGTGGAGGTTGTCACCTCGCTCCTGCAGCTGCATGGCGTGACGGTGGAGAAAGACCCCGTCAACGGCGACCTGACCCTTGACCCCAAGGCTGCCAAGACCGCGCCGAGCACCGCGATCGACGCCCACGCCGGCGACTCCCGCATTCCCATCCTGCTCTGCGGGCCCCTGATCCATGCGATCGGCGAGGCCTTCATCCCGGACCTGGGCGGCTGCAAGATCGGCGACCGGCCCATCGACTACCACCTCGATGTCCTGCGGCAGTTCGGCGCCGTCGTGGAGAAGCGCCCCGGCGGCATCCACATTTCGGCCCCCAAAGGGCTCCATGGAGCCAAGATCTCCCTCCCGTACCCGTCTGTGGGTGCCACGGAACAGGTCCTGCTGAGCGCCACCCGCGCCGAGGGCATCACCGAACTCTCCGGTGCTGCCACCGAACCGGAAATCATCGATCTCATCGCCGTGCTCCAGAAGATGGGCGCCATCATCAGCGTCCAGACCGACCGCACCATCCGCATCGAGGGCGTCCGCGACCTTGGCGGGTACAACCACCGGGCCCTCTCGGACCGCAACGAGTCCGCATCCTGGGCCTCCGCTGCGCTGGTGACCCGCGGCGACATCTTCGTCGAGGGCGCCTCCCAGCGCGACATGATGACCTTCCTGAACACCTACCGCAAGGTGGGCGGCGGAATGGACATCGGCGAGGACGGCATCCGCTTCTACCACAAGGGCGGAAAGCTGAACCCGCTGGTCCTCGAAACGGACGTCCACCCGGGCTTCATGACCGACTGGCAGCAGCCGCTGGTGGTGGCCCTGACCCAGGCCGAAGGCGTATCGATCGTCCACGAGACCGTGTACGAGAACCGCTTCGGCTTCACGGATGCGCTCATCCGCATGGGCGCCAGCATCCAGGTGCACCGGGAATGCCTGGGCAGCGTTCCCTGCCGGTTCGGCCAGCGGAACTTCCTCCACTCGGCCGTCATTTCCGGCCCCACCCAGCTCAAGGGAACTGACATCGACGTCCCGGACCTCCGCGGCGGCTTCAGCCACCTGATCGCAGCACTGGCCGCATCGGGGACTTCGCGTGTCACCGGCATCGACATCATCAACCGCGGCTACGAGCGCTTCACCGAGAAGCTTGCCGGCCTCGGTGCCGATTTCGACATCACCACCACGAAGTAGAGCGGGACCGTGAAGGAATCTGCCAAGAGCAGGGCCACATTTGTGTTCATCGCCGGCGTCGTCCGGCCCCTGATGAACCTCATGATGTCCAAAACGTGGGAAGGCACGGAAAAACTTCCCGCAGGCGGCTTCATTGCCGCGCCCAACCACTGCACCGAAATCGATCCCCTGGTGGTGGGGCACATGCTCTACAACCAGAAACGGGCCCCCCACTTCCTGGCCAAGGCCACACTGTTCAAGGTTCCCGGCCTGGGCCCGCTCCTGCGCGCCACCAAGCAGGTGCCGGTGGAGCGTTCGACGGCGGGAGCGAACCGGTCGCTGCAGGTGGCCCAGGAAATTGTGGCTGAGGGCGGCGCAATCATCATTTACCCGGAGGGCACGCTGACCCGCGACCCCGGGCTGTGGCCGATGAAGGGACATACCGGCGCGGCACGGCTGGCCCTCGAGGGTGGCATCCCGGTGGTTCCCATCGCCCACTGGGGTGCGCACGAGGTCTTCCCCAGGTACGGCAAGCGGTTCCACCTGTTCCCGCGGAAGCGTTCCCGGGTGGTCGTGGGCGATCCCGTGGACCTGAGCGCCTTCAAGGGCCGTCCCCTGGACAAGGCCACACTCGGCGAGGCCACCGAACTCATCATGGACGCCATCACGGACCTCCTCGCCGGCCTGCGCGGAGAACAACCGCCGGCCGAGCGCTGGGACCCTTCCAAGCAGCAGCAGTCCAAGCACGGGCGGTTCGTGGACCGCGGGCAGCAGCCGGGCGCCGGAACGGAAGCCCAGTGACCGCTGACGGAAAGCCGGGAGCGGCCCGCACAGTGGCCGTCCTCGGTGCGGGATCATGGGGGACTACGTTCGCGAAGGTCCTTGCCGACGCCGCCATTGCCACGGGCACCCCGCGTGCGATCAAGCTGTGGGGCAGGCGCGCCGAAGTAGTGGACGAGATCAACACCAGCCACCGCAACAGCGACTACCTCAAGGACATTGTCCTGCCGGAAAGCATCACCGCCTCCACCGAGGTCCGTGAGGTGCTGGCCGGGGCTGAGCTTGTGGTGGTCGCCGTTCCGGCCCAGTCCCTCCGTCCGCAGCTTCGGGAATGGAAGGACATGATCGCCCCCGGAGCCGTCGTCGTCTCCCTCATGAAAGGCCTGGAGCTGGGAACTGACGCCCGGATGAGCGAAGTCATCAGCCAGGAACTGGGCCTGCCGGAGGAACGCATCGCGGTGGTCTCCGGACCCAACCTGGCCATGGAAATTGCCCGCCAGGAGCCCACGGCGTCAGTGGTGGCGTGCACTGATTCCGCGACGGCCGGCTGGCTGGCGAGGACCTGCACGGCCCCATACTTCCGGCCTTACACCACGGCGGACGTCGTCGGCGTTGAAATCGGCGGCATCGTCAAGAACGTGATTGCCCTGGCCGTGGGTATCTGCGAGGGAAAGCAGATGGGGGACAACACCAAAGCCTCCGTCATTACCCGTGGCCTGGCCGAAACATCCCGCCTGGCCCTGGCACTGGGCGGCGAAGCCAAGACCATGGCCGGTCTTGCCGGCCTCGGCGACCTCGTGGCAACGTGCTCCTCCGCGCTGTCCCGCAACCACACCGCAGGGCGGCTGTTGGGCGAGGGCCTGACGCTCGAGGAGGTGGGCCGAAAGATGACCCAGACCGCCGAAGGCATCAAATCCGGCCAGGCCGTCCATGAACTTGCCGGCAAGCTCGGCGTCGAAATGCCTATCACTGCCGCCGTCGTGGCGGTACTGGCAGGCAAGCTGTCCGTTGACCAACTTGGGCCGGTTCTGCTGTCCCGGGAACTGAAACCTGAAGGCGATTACTGACCATGTCCCAAGACACACCCACCACGGGTCAAACAGCCACGAGGAAACCGCGCGTTGCCGTGCTCTTCGGCGGCCGGTCCAGCGAGCACGCCGTCAGCTGCGTCACCGCGGCAGGCGTGCTGGGTGCCATCAACAAGGACAAGTACGAGGTCATTCCCATCGGAATCGCCAAGACCGGCCAATGGGTCCTCGCCCCCGCCGAAACCGCCGAATGGTCCCTCGCGGCCTCGTCGCTTCCTGAAGTTGTTCCGTCCCCGGAAACGGTTACGTTGGCCGAGATCGGCGGGGAACACCAGCTGATCGTGGCCTCACCCAACCAGGTCCCGCAGGAACTGGGGGCCGTGGATGTGGTCTTCCCGCTGCTGCATGGCCCTTTTGGCGAGGACGGCACCATCCAGGGACTCCTTGAACTGTCCGACACCCGGTACGTCGGTGCCGGAGTGCTGGCGTCCGCCGTCGGCATGGACAAGCACTACATGAAGGTGGTCTTCGAAGCAGCCGGGCTGCACGTCGGGCCGTACGTGGCCGTGACGGACAGGCAGTGGCGCAAGGACCCCGAAGCTGTCCGGAAACAGGTGGACCGGCTGGGCTTCCCCGTCTTCGTCAAACCGGCCCGCGCTGGTTCCTCCATGGGAATCTCCAAAGTCGACTCCCTCGAGGAGCTGGATGCGGCCATCGAGGAAGCCCGGCGGCACGACCTGAAGCTGGTGATCGAAGCCGGCATCGTGGGACGCGAAATCGAGTGCGCGGTCCTGGAAGGCCGGGGCACTGACGCGCCGCGGACATCGATGCCCGGCGAAATCTCCGTGGCCGGAGGTACGCACGAGTTCTATGACTTCAATGCCAAGTACGTCGAGGACGATGCAGCATCCCTCAGCTGCCCGGCCGACATGCCCGCGGAGGCCATCGCCCGGGTGCGGGAGCTGGCCGCAGCCGCGTTTGATGCCGTGGGCGCTGAAGGCCTCAGCCGAGTGGATTTCTTCTACACCCCGGACGGCGAGTTGATCATCAACGAGATCAACACCATGCCCGGCTTCACACCCAAAAGCATGTACCCCCAGATGTGGGCAGCTTCAGGCCTTGGTTACGCCGACCTCATTGACGAACTGATCTACCTGGCACTGCACCGCAACACCGGCCTCCGCTGATCCCCACCGGCACCCTGACCTCGCTTCGCTTCGGCCAGGGAACCCTGCCGGCGTGGGCCCACCACCGGAACCCTAACCTCGCTTCGCTTCGGCCAGGGAACCCTACTGGCTCTTGGGCAGGTTCTGCAGATCCTCCTGGCCCACGCAGTTCCGCGTTGACGGAATTTTGCCGGCAGCGGCCGCCAGGTCCGCGAGCACTGTCGCGGAGCTGATCTTGTCCGGATCCATCACGATTTCCGTAGCCGGTTCCCTGCCATAGGTGGTCAGCGTCCACGCCGGTTCGCCTTCCTTGATCACCCAGTCAACCCCGTTGACGGTGACGCACCGGTCGGTGGTCGGCCCCGGCACGTTGACGCCGCAGCGGAGGATGACCAGCGAAGGATCGCCCCAGGCCGCAGTGGCCTGGCTGTTGGTCTTCCGCAGCTTCGAATCGCCAATGGCATCGGGCAGGGCCACCATCATGGGCGCGCACGCCGGGTTGGCGGCGTCCTTTGCGGCGGTGACATCCACTGCGGCGGAGCAGGATGCCAGGGAAAGGGCGGCAATTGCACCAACCACCGCCATCCTGGCGGCGCGGGCGGACAGGGGCAGCTGGGGATGGTGCATGGTTCCAGCCTATCGCCGCCGCCGTCCAAGTCCGGACAGAATGTCGGCCGGGCGCGGTAGCGTAGTGGCGTGCCTGAAGACCTTCGTAACCGCATAGACCACCAGCCCACCGTGGCCGGGCTTTCCGAAGCCGACCTGCTGGCCCGGATCTTTCCGCGCCTCCGGACGGAGGCCGGATACACTGCAAGCACGCTGCTTGGGCCGGGGGACGACGCCGCCATTGTCGCGGCACCGGACGGGCGAACCGTCATCAGCATCGACACCCAGGTCCAGGACCAGGATTTCCGGCTCCTGTGGCCCAGCGGCTACCGCACCACCGGGTTCGACGTCGGCTGGAAGGCAGCGGCGCAAAACCTCAGCGACATCAATGCCATGGGCGCCCGGGCCACCTCGATGGTGGTCAGCCTCACGCTGCCCGTAGACACCCCGGTCGCCTGGGTAGAGGACCTGGCGGACGGGCTGGCAGCCGGAATCCGGGGACTCGGGGCAGTCCACTGTTCCGTGGCGGGCGGCGACCTCGGCCGGGGCCGGGAAATTTCCGTGACCGCCGCTGTCCTTGGAACCCTCGACGGCGCCCGGCCGGTGCTCCGTTCCGGTGCCCGGCCGGGGGACATCCTGGCGCTCGCGGGAACGGTGGGCCATGCGGCAGCAGGCCTTGCCCTCCTCGAGTCGGGAATCGGGGTGGATACCCTGACGCCCGCGGAGCATGCCTTCGTCGACCTGCAGTGCCGCCCGCGGCCGCCGTTGGAAGCAGGGCCTGGAGCCCGGGAGGCAGGGGCCACAGCCATGCTGGATGTGTCGGACGGACTCCTGCGCGACGGAAAGCGGCTCGCGGCCGCGAGCGGTGTCGCCGTTACCCTCGACCCGGAATGCCTGGCCCGGTTGGCGGAACTCCTGGGACCCGCTGCGGCGCGGCTGGGAGCGGATGCGGCGCCATGGGTGCTCGGCGGGGGTGAGGACCACGGGCTGCTGGCCACATTCCCTGCGGATGTTCAGCTGCCACCCGGATTCACTGCGATAGGCTCGATACATGCACTCGGCACCGACGAAGGCCCGGGTGTCCTGATAGCTGGCCGGGCCGCGGACACCGGGGGATGGGATCACTTTGCACACTAAGGTTGCCGCCAACGCGCTGGCCATGAAGAGGTGGCTGGGCAAGGCTGAAACTGCGCTGGGAAACCACAGCGACCGGCTCAACGCCATCAATATCTTTCCGGTGGCTGACGGTGATACCGGCACAAACCTCTACCTCACGGTCCGCGCTGCGGCGCGTTCGCTGGTGCTGGACCCTGACCAGCCTGCCCCGGTGGACGTCGGGGAAGTCCTCTCGATGGCCGGCCAGGCTGCCATGGAGGAGGCGCGGGGAAATTCCGGGACCTTGTTCTCGGTGTTCCTCTGTGCGGCAGCTGAACCGCTGGCCGGACATACCCGGTTGACGTCCACCCTCCTCTCGGCGGCCCTGAACCGTGCGCAGATCCGGGCGTGGTCTGCCCTCAGCGATCCCGTTCCCGGGACCATGCTTTCCGTCATGGAAGCGGCGGCACGTGCGGCCGCCGCCGTGGACGCCGGCCAGGACGGCGACGACAGCAACCATGCCCTGGGCCTTGCCCTGGACGCGGCGGTGGAGGGGGCATTGGCCGCCGTGATCCACACCGAAGAACAGCTCGATGCGCTCCAGTCTGCCCACGTGGTGGATGCCGGCGGCGTGGGAATGCTGCTGATCCTTGACTGCCTCCGCTCCGCCGTCATGGGGGAGGAGCTGCAGGGGGAGCTTCTCGATGGCCTCCACGGCTACGATGTTTCTGATCCCCACATCCACACGTCCATGCCTGCCGACGACGGCGTGGAAGTCATGTGCACCATCAGCCTGTCGCCATTGAATGCCGCCACCCTGCGGCAGCGTCTCGACGAAATCGGCGAGTCAGTGATCATGAGCCAGGTGGGCAACGGGCCGGACGCCGATGGCAACTACCGGTGGCGGGTGCACGTGCACGTGCCGGACGCCGCCCCGGCGGTGGGGATTATCCGGTCCCTGGGCGAACCTTCCCAGATCAGCATCAGCGAACTGGCCCTGCCGCGGGACCCGGGTGCGGACGCGGTGAACACCGGCGGGCATGAGCGCTGAACTGGAACTCGCCCTGGAGCGGCGGATCGGGAAGCGCTCAGCGGCGGTCATTGAGAAACACCTCGGCATCACCACCGTAGAGGGCCTCCTGAACTACTACCCCCGCCGCTACATGAGCCGCGGGGAGTTGACCCCCATCGCAGAGCTTCCGCTCGATGAGGACGTGACCCTGATAGCCAGGGTCCTCTCCAGCAGCACCCGGCAGATGCAGGCGCGGCGCGGGACCATCACCGACGTCATCGTCTCAGACGACGACGGGAAGCAGGGCCTGCGGCTGGTTGGCGGGCGGGATTACACCGGCAAGGTTCCGGGCACCCTGAAAATCAGCTTCTTCAACGGGTTCAAGGCGAAGAACGAGCTCCTGCAGGGCCGCCGTGCCTTGTTTTCGGGCCGGGTAACCAGTTTCAAGGGAAAGCTGGGCCTTACCAACCCCGACTTCCAGCTCCTGGACGAAGATCCGTTCAGCGACTCCGGAAAAGACCCTGGGAAACTTGCCGCCATGCCAATACCGGTCTATCCGGCCACGGCCAAACTGCCCAGCTGGAAGATCCAGAAGGTGATCGCCACGCTGCTCGAAACTTCCGACCTTGGTTCGCTGCCGGACCCGGTTCCCCCGGAGGTCGCCGCGAGGGAAGGCTTCCTGCCCGTCGCAGACGCCTACCGCCTCATCCACGTTCCCGAAACCGCCGGCGACTGGAAGCGTGCCCGCGACCGTTTCCGTTACCAGGAAGCACTGGTGCTGCAGTCAGCGCTGGCCCGGCGCCGGGCCCAGCTTGCCGCGGAGGAAGCCACCGCCCGGCGTCCTGTCAATGACGGAATCCTGGCCGCATTCGACCACGCGCTGCCGTTCACGCTCACGGCCGGCCAGGCCTCCGTCGGCAAGACCCTGGCCGCGGAACTGGCGCAGGACACGCCCATGAACCGGCTGTTGCAGGGTGAAGTGGGTTCCGGGAAAACCGTCGTGGCGTTGCGTGCCATGCTCCAGGTGGTGGACGCCGGCGGCCAGGCCGCGCTCCTTGCCCCCACCGAAGTACTCGCCGCCCAGCACTTCGACTCCATCCGGCGAACCCTGGGTCCGCTTTCCAGCGACGGACTCCTGGGCGGCCTGGCCGCCGGCGACGGGCCTTCCGTCCAGGTCACGCTGCTCACCGGGTCCATGCCTACGGCGGCACGGAAGCAGGCAATGCTCGACGCCGCCTCCGGGACCGCAGGAATCATCATCGGCACCCACGCACTGCTCAGCGACAACGTCTCCTTCTATGACCTCGGCTTGATCGTGGTGGACGAACAGCACCGCTTTGGCGTGGAACAGCGCGATGCCCTGCGGGCCAAAGCCCGCAAACCGCCGCACCTGCTCGTCATGACCGCCACGCCCATTCCCCGCACGGTAGCGATGACCGTGTTTGGCGACCTTGAGACCTCCACCCTCGACGAACTGCCCAAGGGCCGGGCACCGATCACCACCCACCTCGTGGGCCTTGCGGAAAATCCCGGCTGGGTGGCACGGATCTGGGCACGTGCCCGGGAAGAGATCGACGCCGGCCACCAGGTGTACGTGGTCTGTCCCAAGATCGGAACGGACGACGACGGCGACTTCAGCCCCGGCGAGGCCGCACCTTCCGGCATGGACACAGAGGAGACGCGGGAGCTCGCGTCCGTCACCGCCGTCGTGGACCATCTCCAGGGCGAGCCCTCGCTGGCAGGGGTGCCGCTGGCTCCCCTGCACGGACGCCAGGACCCCGACTTGAAGACGGAGACCATGGCCGGGTTCACCGCCAACCGCATCAAGCTGCTCGTCTCCACCACCGTGATCGAAGTGGGGGTCGACGTGCACAACGCCACGCTGATGGTCATCCTGGACGCTGACAGGTTCGGAATCTCCCAGCTCCACCAGCTTCGCGGCCGCGTGGGCCGCGGCGGCCTGCCAGGAACCTGCCTGTTGGTAACCGCCCTCGAACCCGGCCACCCCAGCAGGCGGCGGCTGGACGCGGTCGCTGCCACGACGGACGGGTTCGTCCTCTCGCAGGAGGACCTCAAGCTGCGGCGCGAGGGCGATATCCTTGGTGCTTCCCAGTCCGGCGGCCGGTCCACACTGAAGCTGCTCCGGGTCCTTGAACATGAAGACGTGATAGCCCGGGCCAGGGACGACGCACAGGCAATCGTTGGCGGGGACCCGCTGCTGTCCGGCCACCCCGAGCTCGCCGGGGCCATCGAGAAGTACCTCAACCCCGAGAAGGAGGCGTTCCTTGAACGCGGTTAGCAACGACGTGGCCGGCGCGGCCGAACTGCGGTGGGTGCGGTGACGCGGATCATCGCCGGCGCGGCCGGCGGCACGCCGCTGGCCGCGGTCCCGGGATCGTTGACCCGGCCCACGACGGACCGCGTCAAGGAAGCGCTGTTTTCCCGCCTGGATGCCTTTGACGTGCTTGCCGGCGCCCGGGTACTGGATCTCTACGCCGGTTCCGGTGCCCTGGGGGTGGAAAGCGGCAGCCGGGGTGCACGGTCGGTGGACCTCGTCGAGTCGGACGCCAAAGCCAGTGCCGTGTGCCAGCGCAACGCGGACCTCATCAACGGGGTGCTGGGCACTAAGACCGTGACGGTTCACCGGTCCAAGGTGGAGCCGTTCCTTGACCGCGCTGCGGCGGCGGCCGCCTGGGACGTCGTGTTCCTGGACCCGCCGTATCCGCTGGAGGACGGCACGCTCGCCGCCGTGCTGCAGAAGCTCGCCGGCCATTTGGGGTCCGGAGCCGTGGTGGTGGTGGAACGTTCGTCACGCTCCCCGGAACCAGGGTGGCCGGAAGGGATGACGCGTTTCGCCGAAAAGAAATACGGGGAAACCAGGCTGTGGTTCGCGGAGCCGTCGGTGCCCGATGCCATTTCCGCTGACGACCTGCCGGACGTGGCAGAGGGATAGGGCCTTGGGCCTAAGCCGAGAAGGGGTCGAGGTCCACTCCGGACAGGACCCGGGCAGGGTGGGGGCCGCGGGCGGCCAGGTCTGTTGTCCACGAGTCCGGCCAGGGGTCCTGCGTTCCTGCCAGGATGACGTTTCCCGGATACCGTCCGTCGAACATTCCGGCTTCCCCGAACGCCGCAACATCGGCCATGGCAGCGCGCATGGCGGCCACCTGGCTCCTGACAAGCGTGAGCGCCGGTTCGTCCCCGACATTGACGATCAGGAGCCCGCCCGGGCTTAATCGGTCCCTGGCTTCACGGTAGAAACCGTCCGTGGCGATGTGGACCGGCGCCTCCGGTCCGGAGAAGATGTCCAGGATCACGACGTCGAACGCCAGGCCGGGGTCCAGCGCACCGAGCGCTTCGCGGGCGTCGCCGATGATGGTGGTCAGGTTGGTTCCTTCGGGCATGGGAAGGTGCCGCAGGACGAAGTCCAGCAGTTCGCGCTCCAGCTCAACTGCATACTGCACTGAGCCCGGACGGGTCGCCTGGATGTACCGCGCCAGGGTCAACGCGCCCGCTCCCAGGTGGAGCGCCGTGATTGGTCGTCCGGGCGGCGCAGCAAGATCCACGAGGTGTCCGATCCGGCGCAGGTATTCGTAGAAGATGTCTTCCGGCCGGTCAAGGTTGACGTGCGACTGTTCGGCTCCGCCGATGCTGAGCACGTAGCCGCCGTCGGTAAAGGCATCAGGCTCGATGGTGGCGTGCTGGCCGGTGGTGCGCAGGAAACGGCTGGCGGCCCCGCGGGTGGGCATCAGAGCCTGCCGCGCAGGGTTGCCAACCGCGCGGCGGCCTCCTCCAGGACATTGGTCTTCTTGCAGAAGGCAAAGCGGAGCAGGCTGCGCGTCCGCTCGGCGCCTTCCGGATGGCAGAAGACCGGAACGGGAATGGCTGCGACCCCCACCAGTTCCGGCAGCCGCCGGGCGAGGTCCAGGGCATCGGTGATGCCCAGCGGTGCGGTGCCCACGTTGACGAAGTAGGTGCCCTGCGGGGTGAAGACGTCAAAGCCGGCGGCCCGGAGCCCGGCGCTGAGAATGTCCCGTTTCTGCTCCAAGGCAGAAGCGATGCCCGTATAGAAATCATCGGGGAGGGCCAAACCCTTGGCGATCGCTGCCTGGAACGGCGTACCCGAACTGTAGGTCAGGAACTGCTTTACCGTGCGGACGGCGGCCACCAGTTCCTCCGGCCCGCTCAGCCAGCCGATCTTCCAGCCGGTGAGGGAAAAGGTCTTGCCGGCAGAGGAGATGGTGATGGTCCGCCCGGCAGCGCCCGGAAGGGTGGCCACCGGGGTGTGGCCCACGCCGAAGGTGAGGTGCTCATACACTTCATCGGTGATGATGATGCTGCCGTGCCGGCCGGCAAGGTCCACCACCCGCTGCAGGACCGCGGGTGGAAACACAGCGCCGGTGGGATTGTGCGGGTTGTTCAGCAGCACCACCTTGGTCCGCACGCTGAACGCCGCCTCCAATGCCGCCACGTCCGGCATGAAGTCCGGGGCAGCCAGGGGAACGGTGGTGTGGGTGGCCCCGGAAAGCCCGATGACCGCACCGTAGGAGTCGTAGAACGGCTCGAACGTCAGGACCTCATCGCCCGGTCCTGCAAAAGCCAGCAGGGCAGCGGCGATGCCTTCAGTGGCCCCGGTGGTGATGATGACTTCCGTTGCCGGATCCGGAGCCAGGCCGTAGAAGCGCTCCTGGTGCGCGGCTACCGCCTCGCGGAGTTCGGGGAGGCCCTTGCCCGGCGCGTACTGGTTGGCGCCGGACGCTATGGCCGCCCGGGCCGCCTCCCTGATTTCAACCGGCCCGTCCTCGTCGGGGAAGCCTTGTCCCAGGTTGATGGCGCCCGTCCTGACGGCCAGGGTTGTCATCTCTTCGAAGATGGTCACTCCCAGTCCGCCGTCCGCGGCCAGGAGGTTTGCCCCGAGCGCGGTGCGCTGCCAGGGAGCAGGTGCCAGGGGTGTGGAAAGTTCCCGTGCTGGATGCATCCAGTCATGGTATCCCGGGCTTTCCATGCGGTAGGTTCGGAGCATGAGACGCGCTGTGTGCCCCGGATCCTTCGACCCCATCCACAACGGCCATCTCGAAGTCATTGCCAGGGCTGCCGGCCTGTTTGATGAGGTCATTGTGGCCATTTCCACCAACTATGCGAAGAAGTACATGTTCAGCCTGGAGGAGCGGCTGGACATGGCGCGCGAGACGTTGGCTTCGCTCAAGGGCATCGTGGTGGAGCCTGTTGGCGCGGGACTCCTCGCGGAATACTGCCGCCACCGGGGGGTGTCCGCCATCGTCAAAGGGCTCCGGTCGTCGTCGGACTTTGACTACGAGCTCCCCATGGCCACCATGAACCGGCAGTTGAGCGGCGTGGAAACGGTCTTCCTCCCGGCCGAGGCCAGCTACCTGCATTTGTCCTCCACCCTGATCAAGGAGGTGGCGTCCCTGGGCGGAAGCGTCTCGGACTACGTTCCCCGGTCAGTGCACCGGCGCATCGTTGCCGGCGAGCCTTCGCCGGATCAGCAGCCGAGGCGGTAGGCTGGATCGGTACTTCGGCGTTGCCCGCTGCCGGTTTGAGTCACCATGGCTCTTCAGGCTAAGATGGTACGTCGGTCATATGTTCAACAGGAGTTCTCATTAACAGAGATGCTGGTTCGCCCCTGGCGTTCGACGTCAAGGACCTCGGGCGCAGCCCGGGAAGCATGCGGACACTGACGGAACATGTACCCGCACCGGGTGATCTTGGTGTGGCGCTCATTGGTGTTCAGGAAGGCTCGGATGTCGAGCTCGACCTGAGGCTGGAGGCCGTACACGAAGGAATTCTGGTATCAGGAACTGTCCTCGCCGAAGTAACCGGCGAGTGCGGCCGATGCCTGGATCCCCTTGCGTATGACCTTGAGGTCAATGTGCAAGAACTTTTCTTCTACGAGGGCACTGAGCTCTCGGACGGAGAAGAAGATGAAGAGCAACGTCGAGTCGAGCACGATGTAATCGATCTTGAACCGGTGTTGCGGGACGCGGTTGTCACCAATCTGCCGTTCCAGCCGGTGTGCCGGGAAGACTGCCAGGGCCTTTGCTCCGAATGCGGAGTTCGCCTGGAAGACGAGCCGGGGCACCACCACGAGGTCCTGGATCCTCGCTGGGCTGCCCTAGCTGATATGGCTAAGCCTGACCGGCAAAATTGATTTGTACGTGTTTGTCTAGAGAGAAATGAGTTAGCCGTGGCTGTTCCCAAGCGGAAAATGTCTCGCTCGAATACCCGCGCCCGCCGCTCGCAGTGGAAGGCGACCGCCCCCCACCTGGTGAAGACCGTTGAGAACGGCCAGGTCACCTACAGCCTGCCGCACCAGGCAAAGGTCGTTACCGACTCTGCTGGCACTGCGCTGTTCCTTGAGTACAAGGGCCGCAAGGTCGCTGACGTCTAATCGGCCCCAACAGGCTGACTGATGTCTTCAACTGAAGAGCTTCTGAAGCGTCTCGGTGTCACTATTGACGCCGGGACGCTTCGTCTTGCGCTTACCCACCGCTCGTACGCATACGAGAACGGCGGCATCCCCACCAACGAGCGGCTCGAATTCCTGGGCGACTCCATCCTGGGGTTCTCCGTGACCGACGCCCTGTACCGGGACAACCCGGGCCTGCCCGAAGGCGAACTCGCCAAGCGCCGGTCCGCCGTCGTCAGCACCCGGGCCCTCGCCGGCATCGGCCGTAGCCTGGGCATCGGCGAGTACATCTACCTGGGCCAGGGCGAGAAGCTCACCCACGGGAAAAACAAGGCGTCCATCCTCGCGGACACCATGGAGGCCCTGATCGGGGCCACCTATGTCTCCAACGACATCGAGACCGCGCGCCAACTCGTCATGCGGCTGATCGGACCGTTGCTGAAGGACGCCGCTGTCCTGGGCGCCGGCACCGACTGGAAGACCAGCATCCAGGAACTCGCGGCCAGCCGGCAGCTTGGCAGCATCCACTACGCGGTGGACGGGACCGGCCCGGATCACGCCCGCACCTTCACCGCTGTCCTGAACATCGGCGGAAACGCCTACGGCAAGGGTTCCGGGCATTCCAAGAAGGAAGCGGAGCAGGAAGCGGCCGCGGACGCCTGGCGGGTGCTTTCCGGCGCCGAAACCCGGAATGCTGCCGGCACTTCGGCTGGTTCCGTCACCGCCAAGTAGCGTCCCGTGCCTGAACTGCCCGAGGTCGAAGTGGTGCGCCGCGGCCTGGTGAACTGGGTCCGTGGCAGGACCATCAGCGCTGTTGACGTCCTTGATCCCCGCTCCATCCGCCGCCATGCCCTGGGCGCGGGGGATTTCATCGGCAACCTCCAGGGCGCAACCGTCAGCGACGTCGTGCGCCGCGGCAAATTCCTGTGGATGCCGCTGACGGACGGCCCCGCTGCACCGGAAAACCCTGAAACCGCAGCGCTGCCGGATGTTGCACTGATGGCTCACCTGGGGATGAGCGGCCAGCTCTTGATGCAGGATCAGGACGTCCCCGACGAAAAGCACCTCAAGGTCAGGCTTCGCCTCAGTCCCCGCGACGGCATGCCGGCCCAGCTGCGGTTCGTTGACCAGCGGATCTTCGGGGGCCTCTTCGTCACCGCCCTGGTACCCACCGACGACGGCGGCCCCGGCGGCCTCGCCGAGTCCCCCCTTCCGCTCATCGCCGCGGAAGCCGCCCATATTGCGCGGGACCCCCTGGACCCTGCCTTTTCGTTCGACCTCTTCTACCAGCGCCTGCGCAAGCGCAAGACGGGCCTGAAACGGGCGTTGCTGGACCAGGGGCTGGTGTCCGGCATTGGCAACATCTACGCTGACGAAGCCCTCTGGCGTGCCCGCCTGCATTTTGCCAGGCCCACCGACACCCTTCGCAGGAACGAGGCCCAACGCGTCCTGGACAGTGCCCGCGAGGTCATGCTCGATGCCCTGGCCGCCGGCGGGACCAGCTTCGACTCCCTGTACGTCAACGTCAATGGCGCTTCAGGCTACTTTGACCGGTCCCTGAACGCCTACGGCCGCCAAGGTGAGCCGTGCAGGCGGTGCGCCGCGGCGGGGATCAGTTCCACCATCCGCCGGGACCAGTTCATGAACCGTTCCTCCCATACCTGCCCGGTGTGCCAGCCGCGGCCCCGCAACGGCCGCTGGTAGTCCCACCATCCACCTGGCTGGGTGTCAGCGGGACCCGTAGTACTGAGCGAGACGTACCAGGCCCTCGTCAATCGAGACAGCCGGCGTCCAGGCAAGAAGCTCCTGGGTCTCCCGCTGGTCGAACCAATGGGCGGTGGACAGCTGTTCGGCAAGGAACCTGGTCATCGGGGGTTCGTCCTGTTTACCGAGCCGGAGCCAAGCCCTTTCCACTGCCGATCCCGCGATCCGGGCAAGCTTCCCCGGCACTGACCATGACGGCGCAGCGACGCCGCCGGCAGCGCAGATGCCGGCGATGAGTTCGCCCACGGGGCGGGGCTCGCCGTTGGTGACCACCAGGGCCCTGCCGTGGATGTGGCTGACGCGGTCCAGGGCAGCAACGATCGCTGCCGCCGCGTTGTCCACGTAGGTGGTGTCGATCAGCGCGGCGCCTGCATCCAGCAGCGGCAGCCGCTTCCTGGCGGCCCGGGCCAGGACCCGTTCCACCAGTTGGGTGTCGCCCGGCCCCCAGACGACGTGCGGCCGCACGGCGGCGACCCGGAAGTCCGGGGCGTCGGCGGCCAGGGCCAGCAGTTCAGCCTGCGCCTTGGTGCGCGAATAGTCGCCGTGGGCATGCACCGGGTCGGCCGGCTCCGCGCCAAGACCTGCAATGGCGGCGCCCGAGTTGGCCACTGAAGGCGAAGAAACGAAGACCACGTCCCGGACCCCGGCTTCGCGTGCCGCCAGGAGCAGGCGCCGCGTTCCCTCTACGTTTACTTGGTCAAACTCTTCGGCACGGCCAGTGAAGGAGACTTTTGCGGCAAGGTGGATGACTGCGTCCGCGCCCCGGACTGCCTCCGCGACGGCTGCATCATCGGTGAGGGAACCGCACCGGTCCGCCGCGCCGTCGACCCCCGAGGGACGCCGCTGGAAGGTAGTGACCTCGTGGCCCTTGCGTACCAGCTGGCCCGCCACCTCCCGCCCCAGCAGGCCGCTCGCACCCGTAACCAGTACCCTCATGGCTTCCCCGGGCGGCCGCCGGCCAGGACGGATGATGCCCAGCGCGCCAACCGCGACCTGTCGATCTTCGCGTTGTGGCGGATGTCGGTGGGCTGCGCAGGGACAACCAGGACTGCAGCCACGGAGACGCCTGCGGCACGTGCGGCACGGCGTACCTGTGCTGCGAGTCCAGCGGCGGCCGGCCCCGCCTTACGCGCCGGCGGCATGGTTTCGACGACGGCGGCGATGGCCTGGGTGCCGGCCGGCCCCACCCCGACAACCGCTGCCATGCTGACGCAGTCCAGGCTTTCGATGGCCTGTTCGGCCCCTACCGGCGTGACCACTGCGCCGGGCGCCGTGATGATGTGTGCCAGGCGCCCCTCCACCCAGAGGCGGCCGTCGGCGTCGAAATGGCCCACATCGCCGGTGCGGTGCCAGCCGGCCGGGCCCGCGCTCAATTGGTCAGTCAGCCAAAGCCGGTCATAGCCGCCCTTGACGTGCGGCGCGCTGACCAGGATTTCCCCGGTGACACCCGCTTCCGTCACCGGTTCTGTCCCCGGGGCGGTACCGTCCGCCGCCAGCGGGATCAGGGCTATGCGGGCGCCCTGGACCGGACGGCCAACGCAGACGCCGTTCCCGGCCCCCGTCATCGTCCCGGAACCCGCGTCGGCCGCGGCGGCCTTGATCTGTTCAAGGCTGATATCGGTGACGGGGAGGGCCTCGGTCATGCCGTAGGGGGTATGCAGCGAGGCGGCCGGCAGCAGGCGCTGCACCTCGTCAAGGAGCGGTTCGGGAACGGGAGCGCCGGCGGAGAGCAGAAGGTCGACCCGCTTGAGCGCCGCAGCGCCCTCCGGGGTGAGCCCGGCCTGGGTCGCAACGACGTTGCGCAGGGCCGCGGGGGAGGCGAAGACCACCGTGGCGTCAATGGCCGCTGCAGCAGCAGCGAGGGCGTGCGCGGTCAGGGTGCGGGGCGCGGTGACATCCATGGCCGGCGTCACGGACACGGTTCCCAGCGCAGGTCCCAGCAGCGCGAAGGGTGCGAAGCCGGCCACCAGCCTGTCGCCGGGCTCGATCCCGAAGGTTCCGGCAACCGTGTCCCGCATGGCGGCAAGCTGCCCGTGGGTGTACTGGACGCCCTTGGCGGGCCCGGTGGAGCCGGACGTGAAAAGCACGGCGGCGGGGGAGTCCGCCGTCGGGCTGAAGGCGGGAGCGGCACCGCCTTGGCCCGGGCTGGTCCTGGCCATGTCGGCGAGCGAGGTCTTTACGCCGAGGACCCGGCGCTGCACGGCCGGGAGGTCCCTTACGCTGATACGCCGGGCCGCCCAGCCCAGTGCCCGGGCAGCGGCAAGGGCCTTGTCGATCCCGATCAGGACATCGGGCGTCGCTCCCTTGACCGCCCGGCTCAGCCCCCTGGTGCCCAGGCCGGCGTCGGCCACGACCACCACGGCGCCCAGCCGAAGGCAGGCGTACAGGGCGACGGTCAGGTCCACGCCGGGGGGAACCATCAGGCTTACCCGGGTGCCGGGCCCGACACCCTCCCCCTGCAGGCCCGCGGCAACGCGCCCCACGTTTTCCTCCAGCTGCCTCCAGGTGAGCGAACGTGCCTCCGTGCCGTCCGGGGCCATTTCGACGACGGCCCCCGCCCCAGCGGATGGTCCGGCGGCGAGCTCCCCCAGGAGCCCCCACAGGGGCGTGAAGCCATCGCCGGCTCCCATGGAGCCATTATCAGCAGGACTGTCCCCGCCCTGCGTGACGCGGCCGGCCAGCCAGTCGAAGACGGGGGTGGCAATGTCCCGGTCCTCTGCCACCAGGTGTCCCGCGCCCTCGTAGCGGTGCACGTCGGCATGCGGAAGGCGGGTGAGCAGGTCCTTCAGGTAGCGGTCGGAGAAGATCGGATCGCGCGGGCCCCAGAGCATCAGGGCCGGCACATTAAGGGCGCGCAGGCCTTCCGCCACGCCGTTGAGGGCAGCGAAGCTCGGGTGCGAGCCGTCGACGGGTATGTCAGCGACGAAGTTGCCCACCCCTGCGCGGCGTGCGGCGCCGCGGTACGGGGCCATGAAGGCACTCCGCACGTCAGCGGGCAGTGGTGGGCGTGCCAGCGAATGCGTCACCCGCAGGAAAGCGTCGGAGGTGGTGGTTCCCCACCGGTGCACGGCCGGGTGCAGGGCAAGGCGCAGTGCCGGCGGAAGGGGGGAGCCGGCAGGCTGGTGCACGGCGGTGTTGGTCAGGACCACGCCGGCCAGTTGGTCGCTATGGGCAAGCGCCCAGCCGAGGCTGGCCACCCCGCCCCAGTCGTGGCCCACGGTGACCACCGGGCCGGCCAGGGACAGGGCCTCGGTCAGGTCGCCCAGGTCGTTGATCCGGTCTGCCAGGCGCCGGAAGGTACCCGTCCGTTCGGAAAACCCCATGTCCAACTGGTCCACGGCCACCACGCGCCACGGATGCGCAGGGTCGGTCCCGGCGGCCAGCAGGCTCCGCCACAGATAGGACCATGTGGGGTTGCCGTGCACGCACAGCAGCGTTCCCAGCGGAGCCAGGCCGCGGCGGGACAGTTCGGCCCCGTTGTCCAGGAGGTGCCAGCGCCGCACCGTCCCGGGTGCGTCAACGCTTGACGTGGAGGGGACATCGATCTCGCGGGACCACTCGGCGTTGACGCCCGGCCAGGCCGCGATCACCAAACGATTTCCAGCATTGCGGTGTTCAGTCCGGAACCGACGCCCATGCACAAGACCCGGTCGCCGCTTCCCAGTGACTGCGCCTCGGCGGCAAGCGTCATGGGAAGCGAGGCCGGCCCAACGTTGCCCCAGTGCGGGAACGTGATGGGCACCTTGTCCGGGTCCAGGTCGATGGCATCGATGATCGCGTGGGTGTAGGCGTTGCTGACCTGGTGGGTGACATAGCGGTCCATGGCTGCCCAGTCCCACTCCGGCTGGGCTTCCTGCCATGCATCGACTACCAGCTGCAGGCCGCCGTCGAGCAGCCCTTTCGTATCGGTGTTCATGCCGTCGATGCCGCCCACGCACAACTCGTGGTGCTCGGTGCCGGCGCGCATCACCCCGCCCACCACGCGGTGCGCGCCCGGGTGCTCGTCCGCAGGGCCCAGGACTGCCGCGGCAGCGCCCGATCCCAGGGTCAGCGTCGCGAACTCCCGGTTGAAGTCATCCCGCGTTGTTTCGGGCCGCTGCAGGCGGGCCAGGGTTGCTTCCTGCGTCAGCTGGGCGTCCTCGCCGTTGACAATGACGGCGTACCTGATCTGGCCGGAGTCGATCATGTTGGCAGCCAGGGTCAGGGCGTTGACGAATCCCAGGCAGGCGTTGGCAAGGTCAAAGTTCATGGCCGACGACGGCAGGCTGAGGCTGTGGTGGATCTTGACCGCCACGGAGGGCTCCAGGTTGCGCCGTGTCACCGACGTGTTGATCAGCAGGCCTACGTCGGACGCTTCGATGCCGGCCTCGGCCAGGGCTTTGGCGCCGGCTTCCACGGCAGCATCGTCGAACGATGTTCCGGCAGCCCACCAGCGCCGGTGCGTGATTCCCGCCACCCGCTCCAGGAGCCGCGGCGGAAACTTCAGGCGCTGCAGGGTCGATGCCAGCCGGCGGTCAAAGTCCGTGGAGCTCACGATCCTGGGCGCTTCGACGCTGCTGACCGAAAGCAGCGCGGTGTTGCTGTGGCGGAAGGTTGCATTACCTGCCAATTCAAGCCCCTCTTCGTTTTCGTCCCGCATTCCTGCGGTGACTGTACCCACATCTATGCAGGCTCAAGAGCTTAACTATGCCTTTGTACCGCCGGATCATGCATATCCACTCCTCGTGCCCCCGCCGGTTCCCGGGTGCTGCTGCGGGGAATTGCCGGTCCTGCGCAGTAGATTGTAGTGAGCCGGTTCCAGCAAAGTGCCCTACCCGCTCCAGGAGACCAGAAAAGCCTTGCACCTCAAAAGCCTCACCGTCCGGGGGTTCAAGTCGTTTGCGTCTGCCACCACCTTCGACTTCGAACCCGGCGTCACCGCCGTCGTGGGTCCCAATGGATCCGGCAAGTCCAACGTGGTGGACGCCCTGGCCTGGGTCATGGGCGAACAGGGGGCCAAGACGCTGCGCGGCGGCAAGATGGAGGACGTCATCTTCGCCGGGACGTCCGGGCGGCCGCCGCTGGGCCGCGCCCACGTCTCGCTGACCATCGACAACACTGACGGCGCACTCCCCATCGAGTACAGCGAAGTGACCATTTCCCGGACACTGTTCCGGACGGGCGGCTCCGAATATGCCATCAACGGCGCCGGTTGCCGGCTGCTGGACATCCAGGAACTGCTTTCGGACTCGGGGCTGGGCCGGGAAATGCACGTCATCGTGGGCCAGGGCCAGCTGGACCGCGTCCTGCACGCCACTCCCGAGGACCGCCGCGGCTTCATCGAGGAGGCGGCGGGAATCCTCAAGCACCGGCGGCGCAAGGAACGCACCGTCCGGAAGCTGGAGGCCATGCAGGCCAACCTGCAGCGCCTGACCGACCTCACCGGGGAGATCCGCCGGCAGCTCACCCCCCTGGGGAAGCAGGCGGAGGTTGCCCGCCGCGCCCAGCGGGTCCAGTTCGACGTCCGGGATGCCCGCGCCCGCCTGCTGGCCGATGACCTGGTCCAGCTGCAGCAGGCCCTGGCGCAGGATGTGGCGGACGAGGCCGAACTCAAGGCGCGCCGGACCGCCGTCGAGCAGGAACTCGACGCGGGGCGCAGGCAGCAGGCGGCGCTGGAGCAGCTGGCAGCCGAGGCCACGCCACGGCTCAATGCCGCCCGGGACACCTGGTACCGGCTCTCCACCGCGCGTGAACGGCTGCGGTCGCTGGGCTCGTTGGCCGGCGAACGGAGCCGCCTGCTGGGCTCCGACGAGGCTGCGCCGACGTCCGGCCGGGACCCGGAACAGCTGGAGCGCCAGGCGGCAAGGGTCCGGCAGGAGCTGTCCGAACTCGAACAGGACATCCAGGGCAGGCGGGGCGCCCTTGACATGGCCAGTGCCGCGAAGGTGGAAGCGGAGCGGGCCGCCCATGCCGAGGACCAGCGGCTGACCGCGCAGCTCCGCGCCGCTGCCGACCGGCGGGAGGGCCTGGCGCGGCTGGCCGGCCAGGTTGCGGCGGCCAGGTCCCGGGTGGAGTCCGCGCAGGCGGAACTGGGACGGCTGCGCGAATCCCTCGCGGCCGGAACGGAACGACGGGCCCGCGCCCAGGCGGAGTTCACGGCGCTGGAGAACCAGGTGGCCGGTGTGGAGGAGGGGGAGGAATCCCTCGACGCCGATTACGAAGCCGCCAGCGATGTCCTGGACGCCGTCCTCCAGGAGATCGCAGACCTCAAAGCCGCCGTCAACGAAGGCATGCGCAAGCGCGACGCCCTCGCCGCGCGCCTCGACGCCCTGAAGCTTGGCCTTGACCGCAAGGACGGCGCCAGGCACGTGCTGGAGTCCGGGCTGCCCGGAGTCCAGGAAAGCCTCGCCGCCGGGATCACGATCCAGGCCGGGTTCGAGCCGGCCATCGCCGCTGCCCTGGGGGAGGCGTCCGAAGCCGTGCTCGTCCGGGACAGGGACGCGGCAGGAGCCGTGCTGAAGCGGCTCAAGGACCACGACGCCGGGCGGGCGTCGCTGCTCCTTGCCACGGCTGCGGCACTCCAGGGGGAAGGCGCGGAGGACCTGGCACTGCCCGACGGGGCGCAATGGGCGGCTGATCTCGTGGACGGACCTGCGGAGCACGTTGCCCTGGTCCGGCACCTGCTGTCCCGGACCGCCGTCGTCACCGGCATCGACGCTGCGGCCGCCCTGGTCGCATCTTCTCCGGCCCTGACGGCTGTCACCCGGGAAGGGGACGTGTTCACCGCCGTCTCCGCCACCGGCGGCTCTGCCAAGGCGCCGTCCCTCCTTGAGGTCCAGGCGGCAGTGGACGACGCCGACCGCGGACTGTCGGCGGTCACCGCGGACCTTGAACGGCACAGGTTCGCCCTGGCCGCCGCAGAGGCCCGGCGCAAGGGGGCGCAGGAGGAAGCGGACGCTGCCCTGGACAAGCTGCACGAATCCGATGCCCGCCTCGCCGCCGTGGCCGAACGGCTGGGCCACCTGAACTCTGTCCTGCGCAGCGCCGTGGGCGAGAGCGAACGGCTGGCGGCATCCCTGTCCAGGGCCGAAGCCAATGTCGCGGCGGAGGAAGAGGCGCTCGGCGCCGTCGCCGCCCGGTTGGCCGCGGCGCACGAAGCACCGGTGGAAGAGGAACCCTCCACCGGGCAGCGCGACGCCCTGGCCCGCGCCGCCACTGCCGCCCGCGCAGCCGAAGTGGAGGCGCGGTTGTCCCTGCGCAGCGCCGAAGAGCAACTGGCGGCCACCCGCAACAGGGTGGCATCCCTGGAACGTGCAGCCGCCACCGAACGCCGGGCCCGCGAGGAGGCGGCGGAGCGGGCCCGGCGCCGCCGCGTCCAGGCCCGGCGCGCAGCGGCCGTATCCGCCGGAGTGGAACTGGCACTCGGCTACGTGGACGTCTCGGTCGACCTGTCCCGGCACGAACGGGACCTCGCCGAGGAGAACCGGGAGCTGCGCGACCGCGGCCTGCGGGACATCCGGGAAGCGAACGAGGCCCTGTCCCGGGAACTGGCCCAGCTCACCGACACCGTGCACCGCGACGAACTGGCCCGGACCCAGCAGCGCGCCCGGATCGAGGCAGTGGAAACCCGCTCCGTGGACGAGCTCGGCATCACCCCCGAAGCGCTCGTCAGTGAGTTCGGGCCGCAGGTGCCGGTGCCTGTTCCGGCGGAGGAATCCGAAGACAAGTGGGCTGCCCTCCGCGCCCCCGTTGATGCGGACGGGGAGGAAATCAGGGAAGGCAAGCCGTTTGTCCGGCAGGAGCAGGAGAAGCGGCTGCGGAAAGCCGAACGGGACCTGGCAAGCCTGGGCAAGGTCAACCCTTTGGCACTCGAGGAGTTCGCGGCCCTGGAGGAGCGTCACCAGTTCCTGAGCACCCAGCTCGAGGACCTGAAGGCCAGCCGGCGCGACCTGCTGGACATCATCAAGGAAGTGGACGACAGGGTCCAGCGGGTCTTCACCGAAGCGTTCGAGGACACCCAGGCCCAGTTCATCCGGGTATTCGAGCGGCTTTTCCCGGGCGGCGAAGGCCGCCTGGTGCTGACCGACCCCACGGACATGCTCACCACGGGCATCGAGGTGGAAGCGCGGCCTGCGGGCAAGAAGATCAAGCGACTGTCCCTGCTCTCCGGAGGCGAACGTTCCCTGACCGCGGTGGCGCTGCTGGTGGCCATCTTCAAGGCCCGTCCTTCGCCGTTCTACGTCATGGACGAGGTGGAGGCGGCACTGGATGACACCAACCTGGGCCGGCTCATCACCATCTTCGAAGAACTCCGGGAATCCAGCCAGCTCATCGTCATCACGCACCAGAAGCGGACCATGGAAGTGGCGGACGCGCTGTACGGCGTCACCATGAGGGGCGACGGCGTCTCCACCGTCATCAGCCAGCGGCTCGGGGCCGAGGTATAGCCCCTGCACCTGCTGTTGTCGGTGCCATCCAGCAGCCGGTGGCCTGGGCAAAGGGGCAGGTCAGTTGCGTGCCGGCCGCCGGAACCGGGCAGGGCGTTTGTGAGAAGCTAGGGGAGTGAATGACATCCTTCCCATTGTCCTGTCCATCCTTGCTGCGCTGGTGGTCATCGGCGGCCTGATTCCGGTCCTGCTCAAGACACGCAGGAACATCACCCGCTACCCGGGCACCAGGGATGCCAACGACCCCGAAATCCGCTCCGGCGGAAGCACGGCGGTGGCGGACCGCGAAGGAACAATCGGGGCCCGGGCGCCGGAGGGCGCGGACCTTGAAGGGCTGGACACCACCACCGTTCCGGACAATGCGGCCGGGCTGGAAACCATTCCCGTCGAAACCCCGCTGCCCGTCGCCGGCCGCCTCGCGCGCCTGCGGGAACGGCTGGCCCGCTCCAACAACGTCATGGGCAAGGGCCTGCTGGCGCTGCTGTCCAGCGACCGGATCGACGAGAGCGTCTGGGATGAAGTCGAGGAGACCCTCCTGCTCGCGGACCTGGGAACCGAACCCACCATGCAGCTGGTTGATGCCCTGCGGGAGCGCGTCAAGGTCCTGGGCACCCGAACTCCGGAACACGTCAAGACCATGCTCCGGGAAGAACTCATCAAGCTTGTGGACCCCACGATGGACCGCAGCCTCAACGTCCAGCGGCACGCGGACAAGCCGGCCGTGATGATGGTGGTGGGCGTGAACGGCGTGGGCAAGACCACCACCGTGGGCAAGCTGGCCCGCGTGCTGGTCGCCGAGGACAAGGACGTCTTGCTCGGCGCCGCCGACACGTTCCGGGCCGCCGCCGCCGAGCAGCTGGCCACCTGGGGCCAGCGCGTTGGCGTCCCCACCGTGAAGTCCGACATCGACGGCGCCGACCCCGCCTCGGTTGCCTACGAGGCGGTCAAGGCCGGCATCGAGCAGGAAGTCGATGTGGTCATGATCGATACCGCCGGCCGCCTGCAGAACAAGGTGGGCCTGATGGACGAACTGGGCAAGGTCAAGCGCGTCGTGGAAAAGCTGGCCGAGGTGGACGAGGTCCTGCTGGTGCTCGATGCCACCACCGGCCAGAACGGCCTGAACCAGGCGCGGGTTTTCTCTGAGGTGGTCAACATCACCGGCATCGTCCTGACCAAGCTGGACGGAACCGCCAAGGGCGGCATCGTCGTGGCCATCCAGAAAACCCTCGGCGTGCCCGTCAAGCTCATTGGACTGGGCGAAGGTGCCGACGACCTTGCCCCCTTCGATACCGAAGGCTTCGTTGACGCCCTGCTGAACTGAGCTGCTTGGCTAGGAGCCTGTCCTTCGCAGGGTCTCACGCGTGGGCACCCAGCCGGCGGCTGCCAGGAGCATGATCCCCCCGGTCACGCCGAAAGCCCAACCGAATCCCAGCCCGTCCGCGAGCATGCCCGCCACCAGCGGACCAACAATCGCCCCGACGTCGGACGTCATCTGGTACACGGCCAGCACCTTGCCGCCGGAGCGCGCGTTGCCAATGACGTCCGCGACGGCGGCCTGCTGGGCGGGACCGAAAAGCCCGGATCCGACGCCGGCGAGCGTCGAAGCCGCCAGGAACCAGGGCAGGTCAGCGGTGATGCCAATGGCTGCAGTGGACAGGGCCGCCACCAAAAGGCCGGAGATCATCATCGGCTTGCGTCCCACCGAGTCCGCCAGCCGCCCCGAGAACACCAGGGCAGCGGCGTTGCCGGCAGCGAACACCGCCAACGCCAGGCCGGCGGCCTGCGGACCCGCCCCGAAGGCGGCCGCGGCGAACAACGGCACCGTTGCCATCCGCACACCGAACGTTGCCCAGCCGTTCGCGAAGCTGGACATGAGGGCGGACCGGTAGGTTCCGGCAGCCAGGGCCTCGCCAAACCGCATGTCAGGGGCACGGTGTTGTATCTCCCCGCCTCCCCGGCGCTGGTGGCTCAGCTGCGTCTGGACCACGAATGCGGCCACCAGCAGAGCGGCGGCGTAGGCAAGGAACGGGACCCGCAGGCCCAGCCCCGCCAGCAGGCCACCCACAATAGGGCCGCACACATTGCCGATCAGGAAGGCCGAGGCGTAGGCTCCCGACACCCTGCCCCGGCTCTGGGGCGGCGCCAGCCGGACCACCAGCGCCATTGATGCCACCGTGAACATCACGGATCCGGCCCCGCCGAGCCCGCGGAACAGCAGCAACTGCCAGTAGTCCTGCGCAAAGGCGCACGCCGCGGTGGACAACGCCACGATCAGCAGCCCGGCAACATAGATGGGCCGTTCGCCGCGCTTGCCGATCAGGGCACCGCCGGCAGGAGCAAAGGCCAGCCGCATGAAGGCGAAAATGGCCACAATCACCGCGGCTTCCGTGTTCCCCACTCCGAAGGTTGTTGCGAACTGCGGCAATACGGGCGCAACAAGCCCGAAGCCGAGGGCGATAAGGAACGCCGCGGCCAGCATCACCTTGATGTCGCGGGGGAGTTTCTCCCGCTGCGGCCTCAGCCGGGCCAAAAACCTCGAAGTGGCGCGGCTGGGGCGGGGTGGTGCCGTCATGGTGCGGGAGTCCTTGCTGGAACGGGAGCCGGATGGCTGCGCGGGTGCGGAAACATAACCGTAACAAGGCGGATATGCACCATTTACTTCCTAGAGGTTGATGTAACAGGCCGGCAATCTAAATCCTCCGCGGGCGAAACACGCCGCCGACAAACTCATTACAGGACGCAAAAAGGCGTTGGCAGGCGGAGTACTCCGCAAGATTCGATGAGAGAGGACGTGCACCATGGAACTTACCGCAGGTCACGTTTGGGTCATGGTAGCGGCAGCCCTGGTGCTGTTCATGACGCCCGGTCTGGCATTTTTCTACGGCGGCATGACCCGCGCCAAGGCAGCCCTGAACATGATGATGATGAGCTTCATCTCCATCGGCATGGTGGGCGTCGTCTGGGTGCTGTGGGGCGCCTCCATGAGCTCCGGGGAAGGGTTCATGGAGATCGTGGGCAACCCGTTCGCCACGTTCGGCCTGGAGGGAATCACCACCCCTGACGGCCTGATCAAGGTCGGCTACGCGGCCACCTTCGCCATCATCACCGTGGCACTGATCAGCGGCGCCATCGCCGACCGCGCCAAGTTCGGCGCGTGGTCGGTCTTCGTTCCCGTGTGGGTCACGCTGGTGTACTGCCCGCTTGCCTACATGGTGTGGGGCGGCGGCCTGTTCGGTCCCGAAGGCGCGATCGGCAAGGCCCTGGGCCCCGCCATCGACTTCGCCGGCGGCACCGTGGTCCACATCAACGCAGGTGTGGCGGCACTGATCCTGGTCCTGATCATCGGCAACCGCAAGGGCTTCGGCAAGGACCCCAACCACCGCCCGCACAACATTCCGTTCGTCATGCTCGGCGCGGCCATCCTGTGGTTCGGCTGGTTCGGCTTCAACGGCGGTGCGGCAACCACTGCCGAGCAGGGCGGCCTGATCTGGATCAACACCCTCGCAGCCCCGGCAGCAGCCATGCTCGGCTGGTTGGTGACCGAGCGCATCCGCGACGGACACCCCACCTCCCTCGGTGCCGCTTCCGGCGTCGTGGCAGGCCTTGTGGCCATCACCCCGGCCTGCGCCAATGTCAGCCCCGTCGGTGCCCTCGGCCTCGGCGTGGTCGCCGGTGTGGCCTCCGCCCTTGCCGTCGGCCTGAAGTTCCGCTGGGGCTTCGACGACTCCCTGGACGTCGTCGGCGTTCACCTGGTCTCGGGCATCATCGGCACCGTGTCCCTGGGCTTCATCGCACTGCCCACCGACGGTGCCGGCGGCGGCCTCTTCTACGGCGGCGGACTCACCCAGCTGTGGGCGCAGCTCGCGGCAGCCGGCATCGCCATCGCCTACTCAGCGGTCCTGACGGCCATCATTGCGCTGGCCATCCACAAGACCATGGGCTTCCGGGTCTCGCAGGAACAGGAAACGGTGGGTGTGGACCTCAGCCTGCACGCCGAAACCGCCTACGAGTTCGGCCTCAGCGGCCACGGCGGAAGCTTCCAGCCGCTGCACGACATGATCACCGGCAAGGGCCAGGGCGAGTCCCCCGAGGCGGTCCCGTCATCATCCGGTGCGCAAAAGGCACAGCCGGCAACAGGTAAGGAAAGCGTGGGGGCATGAAACTGATCACTGCAATCGTCAGGCCGGAAAAGCTCGATGCAATCCGGGAAGGGCTGGAAGCCTATGGGGTCCAGGGCCTGACCGTCAGCGCAGCCAGCGGCTACGGCCGGCAGCGCGGCTACACCGAGGTCTACCGCGGAGCGGAATACAACGTGGACCTCCTGCCCAAGATCCGGGTGGAAGTCCTGGCCACGGACGAGCAGGCCGATGACATCCTGGACGTGATCATTGCCAGTTCGAACACCGGCCGGGCCGGGGACGGCAAGGTCTGGACCATGGACGTGCATGAAGCGGTGCGGGTCCGGACCGGGGAACGCGGAGTGGCTGCCATCTAAGGCGCACACCACGGCCCCTCCGGGGACAACTGAAGACTGATGCAGGACGGGCGGGAACCGAAAAGTTCCCGCCCGTCCTGCCTGTCGTCGGGGCTCAGTCCTTCTGCCGGTTGGTGGGCCACGACGCCGGCCCGGCCGAGCCGGCGTCGTACTCCTCCAACGGGACGCTGTTCTGTTCCCACGCCCTAAGCACCGGCTCAACAATCCGCCAGCAGTCCTCTGCCGTGTCGCTCCGGACGGACAGCAGCGGGTCGCCGGCCAGGACACCCTCCAGCACTTCACCGTAGGGCAGGAGGTCCGAGGCGCTCAGTTCCGCTTCCAGGGTGACCCGGCCCAGGCTGAAGATGTTCCCGGGTCCGTTGACGTCGACGTCGAACTCCAGCGTGTCCGGACCAAAGCCGATCCGCAGCTGGTTGGGGGAGTCCACGCCGGTAAACCCCTTCGGGAGGTGGGGCACCGGGAGGAACGTGACCACCGCTTCCTTGCGCTTGTCCCCGAGGGCCTTGCCGGAGCGCAGGATGAAGGGAACGCCCCGCCAGCGCCAGTTGTCGATTCCCACCTCGATCTCGGCCAGTGTCTCAGTTCCCCGGCCGGCATCCACCCCGTCCTCCGCGGTGTAGTCGGGCACCTGCTTTCCCGCCACCGAACCCGCCGTGTAGCGGGCCCGCCGGGAATCAGTGACGGGATCCTTGACGCTGCCGGCGCGGAGGACGGCGGAGACCGCATCGCGAAGATCGCGCTCGCCGATGGTGGCCGGAGGCTCGATCGCCATGATGGCCATGACCTGCAGGAGGTGGCTCTGGATCATGTCGCGGAGGGCGCCGGCACCGTCGTAGTAGCGCGCACGGCCTTCCAGCGCCAGGTCTTCGTCAAAGAAGATCTCCACCTTTTCCACATGCTGCCGGTTCCACACGGGTTCCAGGAAGTTGTTGGCGAACCGCAGGCCCAGGATGTTCAGGACCGTGGCCTTGCCCAGGAAATGGTCCACCCGGTGGATGTGGTCCTCCGGTACCAGGCGGCCAAGGGTCCGGTTCAGCGAGCGGGCCGACTCCTCACTGGAACCGAACGGCTTCTCCATGACCAGCCGGGTGCCTTCCGGAACCTCTTCCGGCTGGAGTGTCTCGCAGGCCAGCTGGCTGATACGCGGCGGAAGGGCAAAGTAGACCGCCACCGGCCCTTGCAGCCCGGCGAGCAGGGCTGCGAGGGCGCCCTTCTCCGTCACGTCCACCTGGTGGTAGGCCGTTTCCTTCCGCATCGACTCCAGGGCTTCCTTGCCGGCATCACCTGCCGCGCCGGCAGCAGCGGCGAAGGATGACTCCACCCGCCCGCGCCACTGTTCCGGCGTCCACGGATCCGAGCCGGCGCCCACCAGGGCCAAGCCTTCCGCACGGCCGGCCGCAACAAGGCGGGCCAGGCCCGGCAGGAGGAGCCTGCCGGTGAGGTCGCCCGAGGCGCCGAGGATGAGCAAGGTCTTCACAGTCGTTTGGCTCGTCATTTGGCCAGCATGCCATCTACCGTGCCTGACTTGATACCCTAGGTAGTCGAGTCCCGATCATCTCCTGAAAGAAGTTCACGGCGCGTGTTCAATTCACTCTCTGACCGGTTGACAGCAACCTTCAAGAATCTCCGCGGCAAGGGCCGCCTTACGGAGGCCGATGTTGATGCCACCGTCCGGGAGATCCGCCGTGCCCTTCTGGACGCTGACGTCGCCGTTCCGGTGGTCCGCGAGTTCACCGGGCGCGTCCGCGAACGCGCACTGGGCGCCGAAGTCTCAGGCGCGCTGAACCCCAGCCAGCAGATCGTCAAGATCGTCAACGAGGAACTCGTGGAGATCCTCGGCGGTGAAACCCGGCGGATTCGGCTGGCAAAGAACGGCCCCACCGTCATCATGCTCGCCGGCCTCCAGGGCGCGGGCAAGACCACCCTGGCCGGCAAGCTGTCCAAATGGCTGAAGGCCCAGGGCCACAGCCCCATGCTGGTGGCCTGCGACCTCCAGCGCCCTAACGCCGTCACCCAGCTCCAGGTGGTAGGCCAGCGCGCCAACGTGCCGGTCTTCGCCCCGCACCCCGGAGCCACCTCCACGGAACTGGACCAGCCCGCCGGTGATCCGGTCGCCGTCGCCCGCGCCGGCGTGGAGGAAGCACGCCAGAAGCTGCACGACGTCGTGATCGTTGACACCGCCGGCCGCCTTGGCGTGGACGCCGGGATGATGGAGCAGGCCCGCCAGATCCGCCGCGCCATTGTCCCGAACGAAGTGTTGTTCGTGATCGACTCGATGATTGGCCAGGACGCCGTCAACACGGCGCTCGCGTTCGATGAAGGCGTGAACTTCACGGGCATCGTGCTGTCCAAGCTCGACGGCGATGCCCGGGGTGGTGCCGCGCTGTCCGTTGCGTCGGTCACCGGCAAGCCGGTCATGTTCGCCTCCACCGGTGAAGGCCTGGACGACTTCGAGCTCTTCCACCCGGACCGGATGGCCTCGCGCATCCTGGACATGGGCGACATCCTCACGCTCATCGAACAGGCCGAAAAAGCGTGGGACAAGGACGAAGCTGCCCGGATGGCGAAGAAGTTCGCCGACCAGGAAGACTTCACCCTCGAGGACTTCCTGGCCCAGATGCAGCAGATCCGCAACATGGGCTCCATGAAGAAGATGCTCATGATGATGCCGGGCGCCCAGAACATCCGGCAGCAGCTGGAGCAGTTCGACGAGCGGGAAATCGACCGCGTCGAAGCGATCGTCCGGTCCATGACCCCGCACGAGCGGCTTGCGCCCAAGATCATCAACGGCTCGCGTAGGGCCCGTATTGCCCGTGGTTCCGGCGTACATGTGTCGGAGGTCAACGGCCTGCTGGAGCGCTTCGCCCAGGCCCAAAAGATGATGAAGAAGATGGCCCAGGGCGGCATGCCGGGGATGCCAGGGATGCCCGGCCTTCCCGGAGCCGGGGGCGGCGCGCGGAAGAACGCAAAGAACGCACCCAAGAAGAAGGCAAAATCCGGCAACCCCGCCAAGGCCGCACAGGAGCGCAAGGACGCGGAAGCCCGCCGTGCCAACGCCGCCAAGGCGCTCCCCACCGGCGCCGCGTTCGGCCAGCAGGGCGGCGACTTCGACCCGTCCTCGCTGAACCTCCCCAAGGGCTTCGACAAGTTCCTGGGCAAGTAGGAGTTTCCCAGCATCAGGAAGCGCCAGGTGCCGTTTTGACCGCTCAAGACGACACCTGGCGCTTTTTCGTGGGGATGTCGGCAGCGTGGAATAGGGTTGGGACATGTTCAAGCAGAGGGTAGTTTTCGTGCACGGCGCCGGAAGTTTCGGTGCCGCCGCATGGCCGCGCCAGCACGGCATGGCGCTGTCCTATGACGCCCTGTTCCTCCGCCGGCACGGCTACGATGCCGCCGCGGAGCCGGTGGAATCGTCGTTCACGGAAGATACCGCGATCATCCTGCGGTCCCTGGGCGACGACGGCCGTGGCGCTGCCGGCGGACACGTCGTTGCGCACGCCCAGGGGGCAATCGCCGCCATGATGGCCGCCGTCGAACGCCCGGACCTCGTCTTTTCCCTGACCCTGGTGGAGCCCGCCTG
The DNA here is from genome assembly GCF_030812615.1 of Pseudarthrobacter niigatensis. Classification (NCBI taxonomy): domain Bacteria; kingdom Bacillati; phylum Actinomycetota; class Actinomycetes; order Micrococcales; family Micrococcaceae; genus Pseudarthrobacter; species Pseudarthrobacter niigatensis. The sequence continues at coordinate 464,134 of NZ_JAUSTB010000002.1, forward strand.
CCTGTCCCTGACGGCGGAACTGCCGGCCACGGCCGCCCACATCCGCCTGATGCAGCCACTGTTCGACGTCCGCCGCCAGCTCAGCGATGACGACTTCCAGCGCGAGTTTGTCCGCCGGATCTACGCCACCGACCTGCAGCAGCCTGCCACCACCGAGGAGAAGCGGTCCGCGCGGCGGCTGCGGCTCCAGGAGCCTTCCTGGGAAGCGCCGTTGCATATTGTTCCCGGCGTCCCCACCTTGGTCCTGACTGGTGGCTGGGAGCCGCTCTACGAGGAAATTGCCGGCTACCTCCGGGAGACCGGCGCCCTGCACCGCGTTGCCGCGGGCGGGCACCGGCCCCAGGACTCCCGGGACGGGGACCGGGCCATCCGCCAGTTCATCAGCGGGGTCGGCAGGAGCCAGCCAGCCCGGGCGTCCTAGCCGTCAGCGGGGACCCGCAGCTCCGGCAGGTAGACCTTGCCGCCGGCTGCCAGGAACTCCTCGCTCTTCCCCCGCATGCCGGAGGCCAGGTACGCCAGCGCCGCCTGCGCGTCCGCTGAGCCATATTCGTCCCGGATGTCCTGGCTGATCCGCATGGAGCAGAACTTCGGACCGCACATGGAGCAAAAGTGCGCCGTCTTGGCCGGTTCGGCCGGTAGCGTCTCATCGTGGAACGACTCCGCGGTCACGGGGTCCAGGGACAGCGCGAACTGGTCCCGCCAGCGGAATTCGAATCTCGCCTTGGACAGCGCGTCATCGCGCTCATGCGCCCCGGGGTGGCCCTTGGCCAGGTCCGCGGCGTGCGCTGCGATCTTGTACGTGATCACGCCCGTTTTCACGTCGTCCTTGTTGGGCAGGCCCAGGTGTTCCTTCGGCGTGACGTAGCAGAGCATGGCTGTGCCGTACCGGGCGATCTCGGTGGCGCCAATGGCCGAGGTGATGTGGTCATACCCGGGCGCCACATCCGTCACCAGGGGCCCCAGGGTATAGAAGGGCGCACCCTTGCACAGCTCCTGCTGCCGCTCCACGTTCTCGCGGACCAGGTGGAAGGGAACATGGCCCGGCCCCTCCACCATCACCTGCACGTCGTACTCCCAGGCCCGCTGCGTCAGTTCGGCGAGGGTGTCCAGCTCAGCGAACTGCGCGGCGTCGTTGGCGTCCGCCGTCGAACCGGGGCGGAGGCCGTCGCCCAGCGAGAAGGCGACGTCGTATTTGGCGAAGATTCCGCACAGCTCGTCGAAGTGCGTGTACAGGAAGTTCTCCTGGTGGTGGGCCAGGCACCAGCCCGCCATGATGGAGCCGCCCCGCGAGACAATACCGGTGACGCGGTTGGCGGTGAGCGGGACATAGCGGAGCAGCACGCCCGCGTGGATGGTCATGTAGTCCACACCCTGTTCGCACTGTTCGATCACGGTGTCCCGGAAGATTTCCCAGGTCAGGGCGTTGGCCTCGCCGTTGACCTTTTCCAAGGCCTGGTAGATGGGGACGGTTCCAATGGGCACCGGGGAGTTGCGGATGATCCACTCCCGCGTGGTGTGGATGTCATCGCCGGTGGACAAGTCCATGACGGTGTCCGCGCCCCACTGGGTTGCCCACTGCAGCTTGTCCACTTCCTCGGCGATCGAACTCGTCACGGCCGAGTTGCCGATGTTCGCGTTGATCTTCACCAGGAAGGCCTTGCCGATGATCATGGGCTCGGATTCCGGATGGTTGATGTTGTTGGGAATGATGGCGCGGCCGGCAGCCACTTCGCTGCGCACCAGTTCCACATCGCAGTTCTCGCGCAGCGCCACGAACCGCATTTCCTGCGTGATGACGCCCTGCCGGGCATAGTGCATCTGCGTCACCGTCCGGCCGTCGACGGCGCGGCGGGGCACGGGCTGCGCGCCCTTCCACTCCGCGGAGGCGGCTCCGCGGCGGACGGCCGAGCGGCCGTCGTCCAGCAGGTTGCGTTCCCTGCCGCTGTAGGCCTCGGTGTCTCCGCGCGCCACGATCCACTCCGCGCGGAAAGGCTCCAGGCCGCGGACGGGGTCGCTTCCCGGCCCCGCCGTCCGGTACGTCCGGAACGGTGCGTTCGGCTGGCCGTTGGGGGACGGCTCAAGGGCAATTTCCGTCACCGGTACCCGGATCCCGGACGCCTCATCCGCGAGGTAGGCGAGGGAATGCGACTTCAACGACTGGGTTTCCGGCGGCATTGACGCGCCACCGGGCACCCTGTCAGACGGCTGGAGGGCAGGGTTCAATTGGGTGTTTTGCGTACTCAAGGGAATACTCACTTCCTTCGCCGGCATTACCCGGACAGGTTCAACGGTCGCAGGCTGCGTCAGCCCGATCTCAGCCCCTGCAAGGGCACCCGTGTGGTCAGGAACGAAGCTACCACAGGCGCCTGGAGCGGCCTTGTCATAATTGCGGTGCTAGCCTGGCCGGGCATCGAAAGGAGCCCCATGGCAGGCATCATCCACTTCCGCGGCCCCGTCCTGACTGCACCGGACACGGTGCGGCACGGGCTCTGGTCCGTGGACGGCAGGCTTACGTTCAGCCGGCCGGCGGCTGCTCCGGACCGGGTTTTGGATGGCTGGGTGCTGCCGGGCTTCGTGGACGCCCACTGCCACATTGGGCTTGGGGCCACTGGTCCGGTCGAGCCCGCGGCGGCCAGGGACCAGGCGGAGGCGGACCTTAGCGCGGGAACCCTGCTGGTCCGGGACGCGGGCTCGCCGGCAGATACCCGCTGGATGCAGGGCGGAGTGGACTTCCCGGTGCTGATCCGGGCCGGGCGCCATATTGCCCGGACGCGCCGCTACCTGCGGGGCTTCGCCGAGGAAGTGGAACCCGAGGGCCTCGTGGAGGCCGTCCGGAAGCAGGCGCGCGACGGCGACGGCTGGGTCAAGCTCGTGGGGGACTGGATTGACCGGAGCGCCGGCGACCTGTCGCCGTCCTTTCCTGCCGCCGTCGTACGCGATGCCGTCCAGGCGGCACACGACGAAGGTGCCCGGGTAACAGCGCACTGCTTCGCCGAAGATACCCTGGACCAGGTGCTGGACGCGGGCATCGACTGCGTCGAGCACGCTACCGGGCTCCTTCCCCGCCACGTGCCCCGGTTCGTGGAGCAGGGCGTACCGATCGTGCCCACGCTCATCAATATCGCCACCTTCCCCGACATTGCTGCGCAGGCGGAGCCCAAGTTCCCGCGTTATGCCGCCCACATGCGCGCCCTCTGGGAAGGCAGGATGGAGCGGGTGGCGCAAGCCCATGCCGCGGGTGTACGCATCTTTGCCGGTACCGATGCCGGCAGCGTGATACGGCACGGCAGGATCACGGACGAAATCCTCGCCCTGCACGGCGCCGGCCTGCCCATGGAGGCGGCCCTGGACGCCGCCTGCTGGGCAGCCCGTGCGTGGCTGGGAGCGGACGGGATGGAGGAGGGTGCCCGCGCCGACGTCGTTGTATGCCGGGAAGACCCGCGGGCGGCACCGGAGACCATTACGGCCCTGGAGCACGTGGTGCTGGGCGGGCGGATTATTCGCTGACAAAATACGGCTCACGGAGGACTTGGAATAAATTGAAGCTTCAAGTAATTTTAACGTGTGAGAGGCCGCCAATGGGACGGCCGCCAATGCTAGGAGCCTTCAATGACCGCATCAGCCAGCAGCCAGGATCTTCTTCCTGCCGACCTCGCCATGGGCACCGTGATGCTCAAGGTGGGCGACATGAAGGTCATGACCGACTACTACCAGTGCGCACTGGGCCTTGAGGTGGTCGCCGAACAGGACGGCGGGCTCTACCTTGGCCGCCTGGGCCGGCCGTTGGTCCACCTTGCGCCGGCTCCCGGACTGCACCTTCCCGGCAGGGGAGAGGCGGGCCTGTTCCACACCGCGCTCCTCTTCGAGGACCAGGCTTCCCTCGCCGCCACCGTCGCCACTGCCGCGCAGTACGAGCCGCGGGCCTTCACCGGCAGTGCCGACCACCTGGTCAGCGAAGCCTTCTACTTCACCGACCCCGAGGGCAACGGCATCGAACTGTACTGGGACCGTCCCCGCAGCAACTGGTCCTGGAACGGGACGGACGTAGTCATGGACAGCCTGGCGCTCCCGCCGCAGCGCTACCTCGAGCAGTACCTCACCGAAGAGTCCCTGGAGGGACAGCGGCAAACGGCCGCCGGCGTGGGACACGTCCACCTCCAGGTTGGCGATGTGCAGACCGCCCGGGATTTCTACGTGGGCACCCTGGGGTTCGAAAAGACCGCAGGCTGGCACGGGCAGGCACTGTTCGTTTCCGCAGGCCGCTACCACCACCACATGGCCATGAACGTCTGGAACAGCCGCGGCGCCGGTCCGCGCAAGGACACCCTTGGGCTTGGCGAGGTGCTCATCGAGGTTCCGTCCGGGGACGACGTCGGAGCGCTGACCGACCGCCTCAAGGTTGCCGGGGTGCCGGCCCACCACACCGGCTGGGAGCTTCGGTTCGAGGATCCGTGGCGCAACCGTATCCGCGTCGCCGTCCGCTGACCGCTGCGGCCTCCTGCGCCACTCCGCGGGAGGCTGGTCCGGCGTGCGAGGGCGGCCCCGCAGCTACTAGGCTGATTCCGTACGGCCGGGCGGCAGGAAGTGTCCGGCGCGCAGTTCCGCCAACGGAAGAAGGACACGAGCCATGGGCTTCACCGAGATCTTTGTCGCCACCCATGACGCCGCGCTGAAACATGCCGGCCTCCTTGATGAAGGCCGCAGCGCCTCCGCGGGGGACACTGCTGCGGTCCGGATTGAGGGAATCAGCGATTTTGAACTGGAGCAGCTTGGCGATCTTGCCGGGACGGCCGTCCATGCCGGCGGAGCCGACTACGAGCTGACGATGGTGGACGTCGCCAGCGACTCCCTCCTCGCCGTTCCGCCGGCCATGGTCCGCGCCCTGGCGGACCTTCTCACTTACGAAACCGAAGGCGAGGGCAACGTCCTGGACGACGTCGCCGAACAGTGGGCCGCCCAGGAGGACATGCCGTTCGGGGCCGCCCAGGCGCGGACGTATGTGCAGCAGCTCGCGGCGCTCGCCGCCGGAATCAATGATTCGGAGCGGACTGGACTCTACGTCTGGTCCGCCTGACCCTCCCGGCCGCGCCCGGGAAACCCTCCCGCTAAGTCACCGGCGGCTGCGCCAAGTCGAAATAACGGCGTTCATCTGGCACAATAAACAGGTACTCGATCTGCGTGGCCCCTCTCTCCGCGTCCGGATCCTGTCCTTCGAGCCCGCAAGTACGGCCCGCCCCACGGGTGCAGAAAGCCGGGTTCACCCCTTTTTCTGAAACAGGAGTGACCACAAAAGTGGCCGTAAAGATTCGCCTTAAGCGCTTCGGCAAGATGCGCGCCCCGTACTACCGCATCGTCGTTGCGGACTCACGCACCAAGCGTGATGGCCGCGCCATCGAGGAGATCGGCAAGTACCACCCCACCGAAGAGCCCTCGTTCATCGAGGTTAACTCCGAGCGTGCCCAGTACTGGCTGTCCGTCGGCGCCCAGCCGTCCGAGCAGGTTGCCGCGATCCTGAAGATCACCGGTGACTGGCAGAAGTTCAAGGGCCTGCCGGGCCAGGAAGGCACCCTCAAGACCAAGGTCGCGAAGGAAGCTTTCGTTGCTCCGGAGAAGGGCTCGGTCATCATCCCGGAAGCCATCACCAAGAAGGCCTCCAAGTCTGACGCTGCCGAGGCCCCGGCCGACGCCGAAGCTGAGACCACCGAGGCTGAGTAGATTGCTGGCAGAAGCGCTGGAGCACCTGGTCCGCGGGATCGTTGATTCCCCGGACGACGTCAAGGTCAGTTCAAAGAGCAACCGCCGCGGGGACACCCTCGAGGTGCGCGTTCACCAGGACGACCTCGGACGGGTGATCGGCCGCCAGGGCCGCACGGCACGCGCACTGCGCACCGTGGTGGCAGCACTGGCCGGCGGCGAACCGGTAAGGGTCGACGTCGTCGACACCGACCGCCGCCGCTGAGCGCTCGGCAATATCCAGTTTGCTCCGGCCCCTTCACCACCAGGTGGAGGGGCCGGAGTTCTTTCCCAGCACAAAGCTTCACCAGCACCACCACAACCCGGAACAGAGGAACAGATGCAGCTTCAGGTGGCACGGATTGGCAAGCCGCACGGCATTCGCGGGGAGGTCACCGTCCAGGTGCTTACGGACGCCCCGGAAGACAGGTTTGTCCCCGGAACGGAGTTCGTGGTGGAGCCTTCAGCGTCCGGCCCGCTGACTGTGAGCAGCGCGCGCTGGAACAAGGACATCCTGCTGCTCGGTTTTGAAGAAGTGGCGGACCGTAACCAAGCCGAGACGCTCCGCGGCGCCAAGCTCTTCATCGAAACCGAAGAGCTGGACGAGGACGACGACGAAGGCTGGTATGAGCACGAACTGGTCGGCCTGGAAGCACGGGTCGAGTCCCGGGTGGTGGGCAAGGTGACAGCCCTCAACACCATGCCGGTCCAGGACCTGCTGGTGGTGACCACCCCGGGTGGCGACGAGATCCTCATTCCGTTCGTGGAACAGATCGTCCCTGAGGTGAACATCGATGAAGGCTTCATTCTCCTCACCCCGCCGGACGGCCTCTTCGGCATCAACTCGGACGAAGCCGCCGCCCCGGAAGCGGAAGGCAACGCCTAGATGCGGATCGACGTCGTCAGCATCTTCCCCGAATACCTCGCCCCGCTTGAACTCTCGCTGATCGGCAAGGCCCGCCAGGACGGCATCCTGGACCTGCATGTCCATGACCTGCGCAGCTTCACCACGGACAAGCACCGTTCCGTCGATGACACCCCATACGGCGGCGGCGCCGGGATGGTCATGAAGCCCGAGCCCTGGGCGCAGGCACTTTCAGCCGTAGCCGAGGGGCACCCGGATGGGGACCGCAAGCCCGTGTTGATTGTTCCTTCGCCGGCGGGGGAGCGGTTCACCCAGGCCCTCGCTTACGAGTTGGCCGAGGAGCAGCACCTGGCGTTTGCGTGCGGGCGGTATGAGGGCATCGATGAGCGGGTCATCGAATGGGCGCAGGAGCACTTCACGGTCCGGCCCGTTAGCCTCGGCGACTACGTCCTGAACGGTGGGGAAGTGGCGGTCCTGGCCATGGTGGAGGCCATTGGCCGCCTGCTGCCGGGGGTGGTGGGAAATCCCGAGTCGCTGGTGGAGGAATCACACTCCGACGGGCTGCTGGAATACCCGGTCTACACCAAGCCCTCCGTCTGGCGGGAGCGCGAAGTGCCCCCGGTGCTCCTCAGCGGCAACCACGGCCGGATCGCACAGTGGCGCCGCCACGAACAGTACCGCCGGACGGCGGAGCGCCGTCCGGACCTGCTCGAAGGGTTCGACGCCGGCAGCCTCCCGCGCGCGGACCGCACCGAACTGCACAACCTGGGCTACGACGTCGTGGACGGCAGGCTTGTCCGCCGCCCCGGCACGGCAGCTGCACAGTCGGGCTAGCGGCGGCGGAACGCCGGGACTAACTCCGCCCGAATTGGCGTAACCCTGCCGCTGTGGCAAAATTAACCCTTGTGTCTGCTGGGTCCGCACCTGCCACAGGGGGTAGCGCGGCCAACAGCCCGACAACCGGCTCCCTCAACCCTTGAAGCAGCCGGGACTTTACTTCGGCGGTGAGCCCCCGGCCTGCTTTCCAGCAGCCGGACTTGCCCGCCGTGACCCAAAGTGAATGACCTGTGGCGTTCACCAGGAGTGCAATCATGCATATTCTCGATTCCCTCGACGCAGCCTCGCTGCGCAACGATGTTCCGCAGTTCCGCGCGGGCGACACCCTCAAGGTGCACGTGAACATCATCGAAGGCAAGAACACCCGTGTCCAGGTCTTCCAGGGCTTCGTCCTGGGCCGCCAGGGTGACGGCGTTCGCGAAACCTTCACGGTCCGCAAGGTTTCCTTCGGTGTCGGTGTGGAGCGTACCTTCCCGGTGCACTCCCCGATCATCGAAAAGATCGAGGTTGTCACCAAGGGTGACGTCCGCCGCGCCAAGCTGTACTACATGCGTGCGCTGCGCGGCAAGGCTGCCAAGATCAAGGAAAAGCGCGACTTCAGCACCGCAAAGTAAGTCTTCCGGACTTACTGCCAGCTGGAGCGCGGCCGTACCCGGCAAGCGCCGGAGCAATGCACCAGCGCCAGGATACGGACCATGCACCAGACAAAACGCCAGCCCCGCAGAATGGGCTGGCGTTTCGTCTTTCCGGCGCTGATCCTTGCCATCGCCATCAGCGGTTTGGTCAGGTCCTTGTGGCTCGATGTCTATTTCATTCCCTCGGAGTCCATGGAACCGCTCCTGGAAGGCGGCGACCGGATCCTTGTCTCCCGCACCGATTTCCAAACCGAACCTATCCGGCATGGCGACGTTGTCGTCTTCGACGGGCGCGGGAGTTTTGCGCCCCTGAACAGCGGCAAAGGCCCTTTGGTGGATGCCATTGCATCCGCGATGCAATGGGGCGGGCTGGCCGGCAGCGACACTACCTACGTCAAACGCGTGATCGGCCTTCCCGGTGACACCGTGGTCTGCTGTGATGCCGGAGGGAAAGTCGCGGTCAACGGGACAGCACTGGATGAGCCCTATGTCTTCCCCGGGGATGCGCCGAGCACGCAGAAGTTCAATACGGTGGTCCCCGAGGGCAGGCTGTGGTTGATGGGGGACCACCGTTCTGTTTCCGCCGATTCACGCAGCCTGCTCGGTGCTCCGGGAGGCGGACTCGTTCCACTTGACCGGGTGATCGGCAGGCCGGTCCAGATCCTCTGGCCGCTTGATAGATTTGCCCCAGTAGCACGGCCGCCTGCACCGGGGCCCACAACAGAGAACGGACGGTAAATGCCCGAGAACCAAGCGCGGAACCCTGAACCGCGCCATGACGGCGCTTCCGAGGAACCGGCCGTTCCAGCTTCTTCTTCCGAGCCGGGCGAAGGCACTGGGCCGGAAGCTCCCGCCAGCAGGCGGAGTAGGTTGGGGTCCAAAGCCGCCGGCAAGTCCGCCGGGAATCCCTTCCTGGGCTGGCTGAAGGAAATTGCCACCGTGGTTGTCATCGCGGTGGTGCTGTCTTTCCTTATCAAGACCTTCCTCTTCCGCGCCTTCTTCATCCCGTCCGAATCAATGGTGAACACCCTGGACGTCGACGACAGGATCTTCGTCAACCTCCTGGTTCCCGAGCCTTTTGCCCTGAGCCGCGGCGACGTCGTCGTCTTCCGTGACACCAAGGGATGGTTGCCGCCGGCCCCGGCCAAGGCACAGGGCCCCTTCACCTGGGTCCAGGACGGACTGACGTTCGTGGGGCTCCTGCCGGACAACTCTGAGCAGCACCTCGTCAAGCGGGTCATCGGACTGCCGGGCGACCACGTGGTCTGCTGCGACACCGGCGGTAAACTGACCATCAACGGCACTGCCATCGACGAGACGTACATCAACCCCGCCGAAGTCCCGCAGGTCCGCAACTTCGATGTCACCGTCCCGGAGGGCAAGGTGTGGGTGATGGGTGATAACCGGAACCACTCCGCAGACTCCCGCGCGCACATGGAGACCGACGGCGGATTCGTCGACCTCAAGGACCTCGAGGGCAAGGCTGCCGTGATTGCATGGCCGCTGAACAGGATCAAGACGCTGGACAACTACCCGGACGTCTTCAAGAGCGTTCCGGCGGCCCGCTGACCATGTCCTCCGCGGTACAGGCTTCCCCAGCCACCCCAGCGCGTCCGGCCCGCAAGGCTGCCGCCAGGGGAACCAAGGCGCCAACGCTGCGGCATGAGCGCACCTTCAAAGCCCAGGGAATCCGGTTCCTGGCCGGCGTTGACGAGGTGGGCCGGGGAGCGCTTGCAGGACCCGTGAGCGTGGGAATCGCCGTCGTGGATCTTGAGCGCCAAAAGCCGCTCGCCGGGGTGCGCGACAGCAAGCTGCTGAGCCCGGCCGAGCGGGAACGGCTCGATCCTCTGGTGCGGCGCTGGAGCGTGGCCTCCGCGGTGGGGCACGCCACCGCCGGGGAGATCGATTCACTCGGCATCATCGCCGCCCTACGGCTTGCCGGAACCCGTGCCTGGGGCAGCATCATCGCCGCGGGCGTTGTCCCGGAAGCTGTGCTGCTGGATGGAAGTCACAACTGGCTCTCACCCGCAGACCAGCTGTCCCTTTTCGACCAGCCCGTCGTGGAGGCCGCCTGCGAGGCCCCGGTGCATACCAAGGTCAAAGCCGACATGCAGTGCCTCAGCGTGGCCGCCGCGAGCGTCATCGCGAAGGTGGAGCGGGACCGGATGATGCGCCACCTGCACACCGAATACCCGGATTACGGCTGGGACATCAACAAGGGCTACGCCACGGCAGCCCACCGGTCCGTCCTCCGCGCAGCCGGGCCGACGCCCTACCACCGGGTGAGCTGGCGCCTCCTGGGCGGCGAACTCCAGGACGCAGCGGGTTCCAACGTGGACGCACCGGACCGGGACTGACAGCGGCCTCCGGCGCCGGGGGCGCCGGAGATGGTGCAAGATGGAAGCATGAGTGCCGAAGATCTTGAGAACTATGAAACCGACATGGAGCTTCAGCTCTACCGTGAGTACCGCGACGTCGTCGGTTTGTTCAGCTACGTTGTCGAGACCGAGCGGCGCTTCTACCTGGCCAACCACGTGGACCTCCAGGCCCGCAGCGCCGACGGCGAGGTCTACTTCGACCTGACCCTCCAGGACGCCTGGGTCTGGGACGTCTACCGTTCCGCCCGCTTCGTGAAGAGCGTCAGGGTGCTGACCTTCAAGGACGTCAACGTCGAGGAGCTGCCCCGCAACGAGGAGCTCGCGCTGCCCAAGGATGTGGACCTGGGAAACTAGGCACCGGCTGCAGCCCAACCTTCCCTCCACACCGGCCCCTGTCCACATAGGACAGGGGCCGTCTGTTTTCGGCCTGCGTCCGCCGCCAGGCTGGTTGCGGAGGTGGACATGAAATCCAAAGACCTGTTGGGCCGGCGCGGCGAAGACCTCGCCGTGGGTTATCTCGAAGCGCTGGGCATGCTGGTGCTGGAGCGGAACTGGCGGTGCCCCGGGGGTGAGATCGACATCGTTGCCCTGGACGGTGATGCGCTGGTCATCGCCGAAGTCAAAACGCGCCGCTCCCTGGACTACGGCCACCCGTTCGAGGCGGTGGGCCCGGAAAAGCTTGCGCGGCTGCACCGGCTGGGTGCCGCATGGTGCCGTGACCGCGAGCTGCGGATGCCGCTGCGGCGCGTGGACGTCGTCGCGGTCCTGGACGACGGCGGCGGGGAACCCCTGGTGGAGCACCTCAAGGGGGTGGGGTGATGGCCTTGGGACGGACCTACTCAGTGGCCCTCGTGGGCCTGAACGGCTACATGGTTGAGGTTGAGGCGGACATCGGCCAGACCCTCCCGGCATTTGTCATCCTGGGATTGCCGGATGCGTCGCTGAACGAGGCCAAGGAGCGGATCCGGTCTGCGGCGAAGAACTCCGGGATTCCGCTCAGCCGCCGGAAGATCACCGCCAACCTCATTCCGGCCTCGCTGCCCAAGCGCGGATCCGGGTTCGACCTCGCCGTTACTATGGCCGTCCTGCGGGCCGCGAACGACATCAAGCCCACCGGGAACACCGTCTTCATCGCCGAGCTGGGGCTCGACGGCAGGCTCCGGCCGGTAAGGGGAATCCTGCCGGCGGTCATGGCAGCCGTGCGGGCCGGCTACCCCGAGGTCGTCGTGGCCCACGCCAACCTGGCCGAGGCCTCCCTTGTCCCGGGCGCGACGGTACGGGGCTACCGCACGCTGGCCAGGCTCGCCCTCGACTTTGGCGCCGATCCGCAGGAACTTGCCCTGGACTTCGAGCCTGACGATTCCGGGGAATCCGGTGACGGCGGGGCCCTTCCCGGCCCGTGTCCGGACATGGCGGACGTCTCCGGCCAGGGCGACGCCCGGCGGGCCCTGGAGGTCGCGGCCGCGGGTGCCCACCATCTGCTGCTCACCGGGCCGCCGGGGGCCGGAAAGACGATGCTGGCGGAACGGCTTCCGGGCCTGTTGCCCGACCTCGGCGACCATGAGTCGATGGAGGTCACCGCCATCCATTCGCTTTGCGGCCTGCCCTCCTCCACGGTGCGGCTCCTGAGGCGGCCGCCCTTCGAGAACCCGCACCACTCTGCAACCGCTGCAGCCATCATCGGCGGCGGGTCGGGGCTGCCCCGGCCGGGCGCGGCTTCCCGTGCGCACCGGGGCGTGCTCTTCCTTGACGAGGCACCGGAATACGAACGGCGGGTCCTGGATGCCCTGCGCCAGCCCCTGGAAAGCGGGGAACTGGTGATACACCGCTCTGCCGGGACCGCGGCGTACCCGGCCCGCTTCCAGCTCGTGCTTGCGGCCAACCCGTGCCCGTGCGGCAAGGCCTCGGGCAAAGGGCTGGACTGTACCTGCACTCCCGTGATGCGCCGACGTTACCTCGCCAGGATGTCCGGGCCCCTGCTGGACCGGGTGGACATCCAACTCCAGGTGGAGCGGGTTTCGTTGACAGATTTCGGTCAATCCGGCGCCGAAGAGGACACCGCGTCCGTGGCGGGCCGGGTACGGGAGGCCCGTTCCCGGCAGGCTGAACGCCTTCAGCGCTTTGGCCTCGAGACGAACTCACAGGTGCCCGGACGGATCCTGCGCGGGGACCTGCGCCTCGCTTCCGCAGCAACGCGCATCCTGGACCAGTCGCTTGAGCGCGGAGTCCTGACTGCCCGCGGGTACGACCGCGTCCTTCGGCTCGCCTGGACCCTTGCGGACCTGGGGCGCCGCGACGCGCCCGACACCAACGACATCGGGCAGGCGCTGGGCCTCCGGCAGGCCACGGCGGCCGCGGCATGACAGCTGGCCAGAACGGAACGGACTAATGGAACTGCGGGTGGAAAAGGAACGGGCCGTGGAAAAGACGCGGGACATGGAAACGGAACGGCTGGCGCGGGCCGCCCTCTCACGGCTGATGGAACCGCAGGATGCGGCGGGCCTGGCCCTGGTGCAGCTTGCTGGGGCGACGGAGGCACTGCGGATCGCCACAGGTCGGGTGGCGGCCGGCCCTGACCTGGAGCGCGACATCACGGCACTCCTGGCAGACAGCGGATCGGCCGGCAGCTGGGCCGGACTGGCAGCAGCTCTAAGGCGTTGGCAGCCGCGGATCCCCGACCTCGCCCCCGAACGCGACCTGGCCACCATGGCCAGGCTGGGCGGACGCGTCATCATTCCCGGCGATGAGCTGTGGCCTGCCCAGCTTGCGGACCTTGGAATCCAAGAACCTATCTGCCTGTGGTGGCGCGGGCAGGAACAGCCGCTGCCTGCACTGGAGAAGTCCATCGCCCTCGTGGGGTCCCGGGACAGCACCAGCTATGGGGCAGCGGTCACCGGAGACCTCGCCTACTCCCTGGCGCAGCGCGGCTATACGATTGTTTCCGGCGGCGCTTACGGAATTGACGCCCATGCGCACCGGGCTGCCCTTGCCGGCGGATCCGCAGCCGTGCCTACCATCGCTGTCATGGCCGGGGGAGTGGACAGGTTCTATCCTTCCGGAAACGAAGACCTGCTGCGGGCTGTCGCCAACCAGGGCGCAGTCCTGGCAGAGGTACCACCGGGATCCGCCCCGACCCGCTACCGCTTCCTGCAGCGGAACCGGCTGATAGCTGCCCTGTCCGCGGTGACAGTAGTGGTGGAAGCGCGCTGGCGGTCGGGCGCCCTCAACACGGCACACCACGCTGAGACGCTGGGCCGCGCCGTCGGCGCTGTCCCCGGGTCTGTCCACAGCGCCAACTCCGCCGGGTGCCACCGGCTTCTCCGGGACGGAGGGGCAGTCTGCGTCACCGATGCGGCGGAAGTGGCCGAGCTCGCCTCGCCGAGCGGAACAGGACTGCCTGAGCAACGGGCTTCAGAAGCGGCAGTCCAGGACGGGCTGACCCTGGAGGACCTGATCCTGCTGGATGCGCTGCCGCTTCGCTCCACCACGTCGGTGGAAAAGCTTTCGGTCGTGGCCGGACTGGGGCAGGATTCCGTCCGGGCAGGACTTGGCAGGCTGGGGTTGCTGGGATTGGCCGTGGCGGAGCGGGGTGGCTGGAAACGCGGCAAAGGGTAACCGTGTCAGCACGCCGGGCAGCACATGCAGCTGGGAAAGTAGAGGAGTGGAACATGAACAACTGCCCGTGGAACTCGGGAAGGCAATGGACGCGTTCGCCGGCTATCTGTCGGGGGAGCGCGCAGTCTCGGAGCACACCAAGCGGGCTTACCTGGGCGACCTGCATAGCCTCCTCGCCCACGCGGCATCGGAAGGCGTGGCAGGACTGAAGGACCTTGAACTGGGCACTTTCCGCCGCTGGCTTGGGACCCAGAGCTCAGCCGGCGCGTCCCGGGCCACCCTGGCGCGCCGTTCCGCCACGGCCCGGGTGTTCACGGCCTGGGCGCTCAGGGAAGAAGTCATCGACGTCGACCCCGCCCTTCGCCTGAAGGCACCTAAACGGGAAGGATCCCTTCCGGGCGTGCTGCAGGCCTCGCAGCTCACCCGCATCCTGGAGGGACTTGAGGCGCAGGCCGCGGACGGCGGACCGCTTGCCGTGAGGAACCGGGCCATGGTGGAACTCCTCTACGCCACGGGTATCCGGGTGGGGGAACTTGCCGGCCTCGACGTCGACGACCTTGACCCGGACCGCCGGACGCTCCGGGTGGTCGGCAAAGGCAACAAGGAACGCACCGTCCCTTTCGGGGTTCCGGCCGCCGTGGCCGTTGACGACTGGCTCCGCCGGGGGCGCCCGATCCTTGTAAAGGACGGCAGCGGACCCGCCCTTTTCCTCGGGGCGCGCGGTGGACGTGTTGACCAGCGCCGGGTCCGTGCCTTGGTCAACACCCTCTTCGAGGCGCTGGGGGACACTGCCGCTTCCGGGCCCCACGCGCTGCGCCACTCCGCCGCCACGCATCTGCTGGACGGGGGCGCGGATCTTCGGGCGGTGCAGGAGATCCTGGGCCACAGCAGCCTGGCCACCACCCAGATCTATACCCATGTCTCGGTGGACCGCCTTCGAAAGAGCTATCAGCAGGCGCATCCCAGGGCCTGAGCGGTGTGGCTAATCGCACTGGCGTAATTTTGCGGGGTGCGGCACAATAAGAGTCACGTCCGGCAACTTTCAAGTGCGGCTTGAAGCTCCCTGAGCTTCGCGCTGCACGGCAAGTCCGGACGCGGCTTTATTCGATACATCTAAATATGCACAAGGAACCACCACCGCAGAGCAGTGCACGGCAGTTCCATCCAGGCAGAGGTCGTTGGGGAAGACGTACCTATAGCTATGGAGGATGGAATGTCTGTTGCAATGACCCGCGGTGTGCTGTTCGTTCACTCGGCCCCTACGGCGCTGTGCCCCCACGTTGAGTGGGCGGTTGGCGCCGTCGTGGACAAGCGGACGGACCTTGAGTGGACCCCGCAGCCTGCCGCCCCCGGCATGTTCCGGGCCGAGTTGTCCTGGACCGGAAACCCCGGCACGGGAGCCAAACTGGCGTCCTGCCTCCGAGGCTGGGCGCACCTTCGCTATGAGGTCACGGAGGAGCCAAGCCAGGGCGTGGACGGCGGCCGATGGTCGCACACGCCGGAGCTGGGGATTTTCCATGCCGTCACGGACGTCCACGGCAACATCATGGTGTCCGAGGACCGGATCCGCTACGCGTACGAGTCCGGCGCCGGAGACCCGGCCGCCGTCTACCACGAACTCTCCCTCGCCCTCGGGGAGGCCTGGGACGAGGAACTCGAACCGTTCCGCCACGCTGCCGAGGGCGCCCCGGTGCGCTGGCTCCACCAGGTGGGCTGACCGCCGTCGTCCGTCCCCGCGGTGGCCTGTCCCCCGCAACACTTCCATAGCAACAAAAAGGGAGGCCCCGCCTGTTGGCGGGGCCTCCCTTGGGTTTCCGGGCTGACTGCCCGGACATGGCTAGACGCTGCGGATGGCCACCACGGCGTTGTGTCCGCCGAAACCAAACGAGTTGCTCAGCGCCACGATGCTGCCGGCAGGCAGGTCACGGGCGGAGGTGACAACGTCGAGCGGGATCTCAGGATCCTGGTTCTCAAGGTTGATGGTCACCGGTGCCTTGCGCTCGTGGACGGCCAGCACGGTCAGGACCGCCTCGACCGCGCCGGAAGCACCCAGGAGGTGGCCCATCTGCGACTTGGTGGCCGAGACGGCCACGTTGTCCACGTGGGTGCCCAGCGCAGCACGCAGGGCCGTGTACTCGGGCTTGTCGCCAACGGGGGTGGAGGTGGCATGCGCATTGACGTGCACCACGTCTTCAGCCTGGATGCGGCCGTCAAACATGGCAGCCTTGAGTGCACGGGTGGCACCGAGACCTTCGGGGTCCGGGGCGGTGATGTGGTAGGCGTCGGCGGTCACGGACGTGCCGGCCAGTTCAGCGTAGATGCGTGCGCCGCGGGCCAGGGCGTGCTCTTCGGCCTCCAGGACCAGGGCGCCGGCCCCTTCACCCATGACGAAGCCGTCACGTGCGGTGTCGTAGGGGCGGGAAGCGCCCTGGGGATCATCGTTCCGGCGGGAGAGCGCCTGCATGGACGCGAAGGCCGCCAGCGGCATGGGGTGGATGGCTGCTTCTGCCCCACCGCACATCACCACGTCCGCCTTGCCGGAGCGGATGAGTTCCAGGCCCAGGTGCATGGCTTCCGTACCGGAAGCGCAGGCGGAGACGGGTGTGTGCGCGCCGGCGCGGGCACCGAGGTCCAGGCTGACGGCCGCGGCAACACCGTTGGGCATCAGCATGGGCACTGTCATGGGCAGGACCCGGCGCGGGCCCTTTTCCTTCAGCGTGTCCCAGGCATCAAGAAGCGTCCAGACGCCACCGATGCCGGTGGCAAACGCGACAGCCAGCCGGTCCTGGTCGAATTCGGTGATGCCCGAATCGGCCCAGGCTTCGCGAGCGGCGATGACGCCGAACTGGGTGGACGGGTCCATCCGCTTTGCTTCGACACGGCTGAGAACGTCCAGCGCAGGGGTGCTGCAGCGTGCGGCGAAGTGGACGGGGAGCTCGTACTTGGCGACCCAGTCGTCCTCAAGGGTGCGGGCACCGGAGACCCCTTTGAGGGCGTTGTTCCACATCGTGGGTACATCGCCGCCGATGGGCGTGGTGGCACCCAGACCGGTAATGACTACTTTGCGCGTCATGGGATCACTCTTTCGTCGGTGGGGAATCCGCCTGCACCTGTCGCAGGGTCCCGCACATATTGATGATCGGCCAGTCCCGGTCGGGGTTCTGCGCCGGATAAAAACGGCGGGCTGCCGGTCCGGTCATTCCGGACCGGCAGCCCTGCCAAGCCGTGAGACGGCGAAAAGCCTGGTGTTAGGCCTGGGCTCCGGCGATGAAGCTGACGGCGTCGCCGACGGTCTTGAGGTTCTTGACCTCTTCGTCCGGGATGCGCACGCCGAACTTTTCCTCGGCGTTGACCACGATGGTCATCATGGAGATGGAGTCGATGTCCAGGTCCTCGGTGAAGGACTTGTCCAGCTCGACGGCCTCCGGGGCCAGGCCGGTTTCTTCATTGACGATTTCAGCCAAGCCGGCCAGGATCTCTTCGTTGCTAGCCATTGGTGGCTCCTTTTCTTGTATTGCCGGCAGGGGCTGCCGGAAACGGTCCGGGCCGCGGATGCGACCCTTGGGCGTATCTAGGGAAGGACAATTACCTGTGCGCCGAAGACCAGTCCGGCTCCGAAACCGATCTGCAGGGCCAGCCCGCCGCTCAGTCCGGGGTTCTCCTGAAGGAGCCGGTGGGTTGCCAGCGGGATGGAGGCAGCCGACGTGTTGCCGGCCTCGGCAATGTCCCGTGCCACTGTAACGGTCTCGGGCAGCTTCAGCTTCTTCACCATCTCGTCGATGATGCGCATGTTGGCCTGGTGCGGGATAAAGGCAACCAGGTCTTCAGCCTGGATGCCGGCGGCATCGAGTGCCTGCTGGGCAACCTTGGCCATTTCCCACACTGCCCATCGGAACACCGTCTGTCCGTCCTGGCGGAGGGTGGGGTACAGCTCCTGGGCTTCCTCCAGCAGCGCGAGGTCGCCCGTGGAGTCGGACTGCCGGGCTGCCAGGCCCAGGTCGCGGACGTCCAGCAGTGAGCGGGTCATGCCGATGGCATCCCACCTGCTGCCGTCCGAGCCCCACACGGACGGAGCGATGCCGGGGGTGTCGGAAGGACCCACGACGACGGCGCCGGCGCCGTCACCGAGGAGGAAGGAGATGGTGCGCTCCCGGTTGTCGATGACGTCGGACAGCTTCTCGGCGCCCACCACCAGCACATACTTAGCGGTGCCGGACCGGACCAGGGCATCGGCCTGGGCAATGCCGTAGCAGTAACCGGCGCAGGCCGCGGAGATATCGAAGGCGGGCGCGGGCGTGGCACCGATGCGGTCAGCCAGGCTGGCCGCGGCTGAGGGAGTGGCGTACGGGTGGGTGACCGTGGAGACAATGACAGCGCCGAGTTCCGAGGCTTCAATGCCTGCCTTGGCCATGGCTTCGCGGGCAGCGCCTTCGGCCATATCGATCACACTGACGTCGGCAGGAGCGCGGTGGCGGGTGACGATCCCGGTGCGCTGGCGGATCCACTCGTCCGAGGAATCGATCCACTGGCACACGTCCTCGTTGGTGACGATGACGTCCGGCCGGTAAGCGCCGAGGCCGAGGATGCGGGTGTGCTCCTGGATGGGAGCCTGTTTCAGCGTGGGAACGCTCATGCGTTGCCCTCCAGTTCTGCGAAGAGCGCCAGTGCGGCGGACAGGTCATCGGGGGTTTTGACAGCAACGGTCTTGACGCCGGGCATGCCGCGCTTGGCAAGGCCTGCCAGGGTACCGGCGGGCGCCAGTTCGATCAGGCCGGTGACGCCCCGCTTCACCATGGTTTCCATGCACAGGTCCCAGCGGACGGGGCGGGACACCTGGGCGATCAGGCTTTCGACGGCGGCGCCACCGTCGGTGACTTCGCCGCCGTCGTAATTCGACAGCAGGGGCACCTTGGGGGCCACCGGGTTCAACGTCGGCGCCAGCGCCTTGAGCGCATCAACAGCGGGCGACATGTGGCTGGTGTGGAATGCTCCGGCCACCTTGAGCGGAATAACCCGGGCCTTGGCGGGTGGGTTCTCGGCAAGGGCCTTCAACTGGTCGAAGGTGCCCGCCGCCACCGTCTGGCCGGCGCCGTTGACGTTGGCAGGGGAAGCCCCGGATGCCTCGATGGCGGCCAGGACCTCGGCGGGGTCACCGCCCACCAGAGCGCTCATGCCGGTGGGGGTGACGGCTGCCGCTGCCGCCATGCTGTTGGCACGCTCCCGCACGAACGTCATGGCTTCCGCTTCGGTCAGCACGCCGGCCAGGGCTGCTGCGGTGATCTCGCCTACCGAGTGGCCGGCAAGGATGACAGGAAGGGAATTGAGCTCCACATCGAAGAGGGAGGCCGCGGCGACAAGCCCGGCAGCAACGATCAGGGGCTGCGCCACGGCAGTGTCCTTGATGGTTTCCTCGTCGGAGGTGGTGCCATGGGCTATCAGGTCGATGCCTGCGATGTCACTCAGGGAGGCCAGCTGGCCTGCCACCGAGGGAAGTTCCAGCCAGGGGGCAAGAAAACCCGGGGTCTGTGAGCCCTGTCCAGGGCAGACTATTGCAAGCACGTAACCAGCTTTCCAAATTACTGTGTGATCCAGCGGTGTTTCTCCGCACCAAGCTCACGGGGTCAGATTGTAGGAAGTCTACAATGCCTCAGGCCTGGTTCCTGGACGGCTGGCGTTCCGTGGCGGCCTTCGGCGGCGCTGAAAGACGGCCCACCACCAGTGCCGCCTGCAGCACGAAGGCCTCTCTTGGGAGCAACGGGTCCCACCCGGTGACGTCGCAGACCCGCTTCAACCGGTAGCGCACTGTGTTGGCGTGGACGAAGAGTTCCCGGGCGGTGGCCTCCAGTGAATGGCCCAGCTCCAGGTAGGTTCCCAGCGTTTCGACCAGGCCGTTGGAGGCAGCCAGGAGCGGCCGGTAGATGTTCTTCACCAGGGAACGCCGGGCGGCGTCATCCCCGGAAATCACCCGCTCGGGCAGCAGGTCGTCCGCGGCCACCGGACGCGGCGCTGACGGCCACGCCCGCGCCGCCGTCAGGCCGGCAAACGCGGACTGGGCAGAGCCGCTGGCCTCCAGCAGTGAACTGGCCTCGGGTCCGTAGACCACCGGCCCCGGGGCGAACATGTCGCTCAGCTTCACGTAAGCGGTCTCGCGGTCCTGCACCCCGCCAAGGATAAGGATCAGCCGGTCGCCCTGGATTCCCACCAGCGCGTCCTCGGCGTAACGGCCCGCCATCCGCCGTAGCTCGCTGACATAGCTGGCGCTTGGTTCCGACGGCGAATTGCCCACCATCACCGTGAAGCGCTCCTGTGCCTTCCAGCCCAGCGCCGCAATGCGGGAGCGCAGGGCATCGGTGTTCTCGCCGCGCAGAATGGCATCCACAATCAAAGCTTCCAGCCGGGTGTCCCACGAGCCGCGGGACTCTGCGGCCCGCGCGTAGACGTCCGCGGCAGCGAAAGCGACTTCCCGCGAATAGCGCAGCACGGCCTCCCGCAGGGACGGCTGGTCGGCCTCGGGTGCAATGACGGGCACCTGGTCTTCGACCACCTCCACCACGATCCTGATCAGCTGCAAGGCCTTCTGCAGGCTGATGGAGCGGGTCAGTTCAGTGGGCGCCGTCCCAAACACATCCGTCA
The DNA here is from genome assembly GCF_030812615.1 of Pseudarthrobacter niigatensis. NCBI lineage: Bacteria > Bacillati > Actinomycetota > Actinomycetes > Micrococcales > Micrococcaceae > Pseudarthrobacter > Pseudarthrobacter niigatensis. Next base: position 484,830 of record NZ_JAUSTB010000002.1, read on the forward strand.
GGATCCACGACGGAGAGCTTGGACGCTCATACCAGGTGACGAATGCCGCGATCCCGTTCTGGGCCACCATGCCCAGCGCCGATCTCTCGTCGGCGCTGAGCCGGCTGTACCAGGGCAGCGACTGCTCAAGCTTGCGCATGGTGGTGGTGGACAGTTGGCCCACGTTGGCGCGGAGCTGCTTAAGGGTTTCGGACTTCTCCGGCGTGACCTTCGGCGGCGAGGGTTTCCGCTTCGAGGACTGGCTGGCTGGTGCTGGCATTCTCTGAGCATACGGCCACCGCCGCGCAAGCTCCATTTGTGCGAAGGCTACAACGCGCCTTGCCCTGCGTCACAGCGCCCGCCGCCCCACGGCTGGTCCGCCCGGGACAGAACGACGGCGGCCCTCACCTTGTGGGGTGAGGGCCGCCGTCGTGGTTCACTGCTGGATCCGTCCAGCCGGAAGGCTAGGCTTCGCCTCCGGCGTTGCCGGTGGTGCCGGCATTGACGTTGAGCAGCTTGTACTTCTCGATTGCCTTGACCGGGGCGTCAACATCCACCTCGCCGCGGCGTGCCAGCATTTCAAGGGCACGGACCACGATGGAGTGGGTGTCGTTCTTGAAGTAGCGGCGGGCTGCTGCGCGGGTGTCGGAGAAGCCGAAGCCGTCGGCGCCGAGGGTGGCGAATTCGTTGGGGACGAACTGCCGGATCTGGTCGGGGACGGCTTTCATGTAGTCCGAGACGGCGACGATGGGGCCGGTGGCGCCTTCGAGTTGCTGGGTGACGAAGGGGACGCG